>CAZYVR010000546.1:0-3004 GCA_964651145.1 uncultured Victivallales bacterium
TTCCGCCGCTGGATGGCGTCCGGACATAGTCCGATTTTTATTCCGACTCCGTCGGTTTTTATTCCGACTCCGTCGGCTTTTATTCCGACTCCGTCGGTTTTTATTCCGACTCTGTCGGCTTTTATTCCGACTCTGTCGGCTTTTATTCCGACTCTGTCGGCTTTTTTATTTTTCAGGACTTTTGGCGGGGCTGTCGCTTTACAGAAGTTTTATTTTTGTTTGTTAACTTTTTTATTTGCAAAAAGAAGATATTTTTTGTTTTGAGCAAATTAATCAAAGGGAAATAATGACTAATAATAAAAAACTTGACTGGTTTCGGGACGCGCGCTTTGGAATGTTTATCCACTGGGGAATTTATTCTGTTCCCGCGCAAGGCGAATGGACGATGTATCACAACAATGTGAGCTGGGAGGTTTACGAAGAATACGCGAAACGCTTTAATCCTGTTGATTTTGACCCCGCATACTGGGCGGATCTGGCGTGGAGCGCAGGAATGCGCTATGTGGTTTTCACCACCAAACACCACGACGGCTTCTGCATGTACGACAGCAAGCACACCGACTTCAAGATAACCAACACTCCATATGGGAAAGACATCACTGCTGAACTGGTCGCGGCTTTCCGGGCAAAAGGGCTGAAGATAGGCTTTTACCATAGCCTGGTGGATTGGCGGCACCCTCACTTTGTTCCTGATCAAGAGCATCCGCTTGGCAAAAACGGCGAGACCTACCCGGAACGCGATGTCGCAAAGTACCGCGAGTATCTTTACAAGCAAGTCGAGCAATTGCTTACAGAGTACGGCAAAATAGATCTGCTCTTTTTTGACTATACATCCAAGTTTAAGACATCCGCGGAGTGGGAGGCTGAAAAATTGCTGGAACTGGTCTATTCCCTGCAACCGGAAATAATTGTCAATGACAGGCTTTCATATCACAAGACTCCAAAGTTCTACGGCGACTACTGCACGCCGGAAATATCCTTGCCAAATCAGCCGCCAACAATAGACGGCAAGGAATGCGACTGGGAAACATGCATGACAATGAACAACTCCTGGGGATATAGCGAATCCGACAAGATGTTCAAATCTCCCGCCACCATCATACGCTCGCTGATCCATTGCGCCAGCATGAACGGAAATCTGTTGCTGAATGTTGGCCCGGACGCGCGCGGCAAAATTCCCGCCGAAAGCGTGGAAATCCTTAAAAAAGTCGGAGAATGGATGAATAGCCATAGCGAAACAATACACGGAACCCACAAATCTGAATGGACAGCGCCTCTCAGTTTTTATTACACACAAAAGGATGAAAAAATTGTATATTTGCACCTGCCTAATTCACCGATGGGCGATGTGATTCTTCCGGAGCTGAATGGAAAAATCAAAGATATAACATTAATGGCTGACGGCTCGGATGTGGCAATGATAACGCACTGGGGCTCCGAGCTTTTAAAAGAGGACGAACTTAGAATACGCCCGGCGAAACATCTTTCAGCTGAATCAATAGACGTTCTGAAGATGCGCTTGAAATAGACCCAAACCTGAATTCGCAATTATTAGATATGTTCTTACATATTTGGAAAAAAGGCTCAAGGAAAGTATATTCTTATCTGACACAAAAAAAATGGGGCGCATTATGGGGAAAAGCATACTGTTCAAGCTTATGAATTTTTTCAGGGAAGGAATCTGGAGAATACGACTCAAAGACCTGCCTCCAGGCAAGTCTGTTATGTTAAGATACCTGAAGGTTGTTCTTCTTTCCTCCGAAGGTTTTCTAAAGCATAATTGCGACCTCCGGGCATCCGCCCTTACTTTTTACACTACCTTGTCGGTGGTGCCCGTGGCGGCAATGCTCTTTGGCGTGGCCAAGGGCTTTGGCTATGAAAATAAATTAAAGGCGGAATTATATCAACGTTTCGCTGGACAGGAAGAAGTTCTCGATAAAATAGTTGTTTTTGCCGACTCCTTTCTTGAAAACACAAAAGGCGGAATGATTGCCGGGGTTGGCGTGGCTGTCCTGTTTTGGACTGTAGTAAGCATCCTTAGCAATATTGAATCGTCTTTCAACGCCATATGGGGCGTCAGAAAATCAAGGGCATTAATAAGGAAACTGACAGATTACCTTTCTCTGATGCTGATATGTCCTCTTCTTGTGTTAATCGCCAGCAGCGCAACTGTGTTCATAACCACAAAGCTTACGAGCCTGTCCGGGGAAATACCGCTCTCCGAGTCCCTTAGTCCCGCAATAATTATTATGGCTAGACTGCTTCCGGTTTTGGTCATATGGATTCTTTTTTCCTTCATTTATATTTTTCTTCCCAATACAAAAGTCAATCTGAAGTCAGGAATAATAGCGGGGCTGGCGGCGGGCATTCTCTATCAAGTATTGCAGGAAAGCTATATCTTCATTCAGGTGGCCTTGTCAAAATACAACGCTGTCTACGGCAGTTTCTCTGCGCTTCCCCTCTTCCTTATCTGGCTGCGCATGAGCTGGCTGATAGTGCTTTTCGGAGCCGAAGTGTCGTTCGCCGATCAAAATGTGAAAAACACCGAATACGAACGGGACGCAATGAAAGTCAGCTATTCATACAAAATATTGCTGACCCTCTGGACTGTCAGCTTTCTGGTAAAAAAATTCTGCCGTGGCGAAATGGCGCCGACTGACATAGAAATAACGGATGTTTTGGGAATTCCAATACGTCTGACGCGTGAGATTATTTACGACTTGAGCAATGCCAAAATTATTTCGGAAGTCGTAATGGAACACAATGAATGCATCAGATATCAGCCGGGAGTAAGCATTGAGCATTTGAGCCTCACATATGTTATGGAAGCTATAAACGCAAATGGAGATTCAGACGCTTTCCCCGTTTCGGAAGATCAAAGCCTGAACAGCATATCAGAAAGTTTGAAAGAGTTTAAATCGGAGCTGGCGCGCTCTCCGGCCAACGTGCTGCTGAAAGATATCTAGCAACAAAGAACAAACAAAGCAAAAAAGAAAAACAAAAT
>CAZYVR010000547.1:0-3001 GCA_964651145.1 uncultured Victivallales bacterium
AGTCCTGGAATCTTCCTTTTCAATAAGGACTGCGTCATATAGTTCTTTTCTGGTGTAAAGGTTTTCTTTCATGGAAACTCCGTTCAGTCCGGAGGGAACGGTTAGGTCGGCCAAATCCAGGATGGTCGGCATGACTTCAAGTGAGGAACAAAGCATTGAATTATCACTTCTTTTTCCTTCGGGATGTTTTATCATGAAGGGCATGCGTGTTACGGAGTCAAAAGGAAATGATTTAAACAGCAGGTGGTGGTCTCCCAGTAATTCGCCATGATCGGAAGTAAACACTATTACGGTATTTTCCATATCTCCGTTTTTTTCGAGGAACTCTACCATACGTCCGATATTTTTATCTATCAAAGATACCATTCCATAGTAGTATGCTTTTATTTTCTGCCATTCGTAACCGCTTAATTCAGATGGATTGAATTTCTCGTGATTCTTCTCAAGTCCCAGAAATTTGTTCATATATGCGGCTGGGCGTTTATCATGTTCACCTTGGCGGTAAAGAGGCAGGGACATTTCTTCCGGTTTATACATTTTGTCATACGGTTCCGGCGGGTTGAACGGATGATGCGGATCCACATAGGATGTCCACATAAAAAATGGTTTGCTCTTGTCTCGAGACTCCAAATAATTAATGCTTCTGTCCGTTATCCATGTTGTCTGATGATGTTCTTCCGGGTAAGGAGATGCTTGTGTCGAGTGTTGCTTTGCATAAGAAAAGCTGTGCAAATCATCCCAGGTGTCATATCCTTTTTCTTTTAGATATTCAGCATAAGGCCCTAGCCTGTGGTCTTCTGTTATCATGCAATGCTCAAAACCATAATGCGGCATATTTTCAGGCTGCGGATTAAAGGCCCCTTTTCCTGATTCATCCATATCAAAACCCCACTGGGGAGTAAAATGCATTTTGCCGATGCCAAAAGTCTCGTATCCGTTTTCTTTGAAAATATCCATCATCGTTGTTTCATCTTCGGGCAAGGTATATCCGTTGGCGACAAGCCCGTTTACAGACGGGCGGCGCCCTGTGGCTATAACCCCTCTGTTGGGAGCGCAGACTGGATTGACAGCAAACATGTTGGAGAATACGATCCCATCCGAAAAAAGTCTGTCGATGTTAGGGGTTTTTATTTCTTTGTTACCGTAAATGCCAAGTGCGTCTTTCCGTAACTGGTCGCACATTATGAGTAAAACGTTTTTTCTGAGAGAGGTGGTCATTTTCCCGCCTTGGGTTTGGACGTTGATTCGCGGACGATCAATTCCGGTTCCAGTAGAATCTCGTTGATTTCTTTGTTTTCATCTGGAACGCCGCTTATTAATTTCATAAGAGATTCAGATGCCCTTGCTCCAATCTTGAAAGCGGGCTGGCGGACTGTTGTCAGTAGAGGAGTCAACTGGCGGCTTATTTCATTATCATCAAAACCTATTACACTTATTTCATTTGGAATAGATATGTTTTTCTCTCTGAAATATCGGTAAAATTCCGCGGCAACACCATCGTGTATAGCGAATAACGCGGTTGGATGTTCTTTAGACATAAACATTGAATCAAACTGATGGAAATCCGATTCGGTGGCAATGCGCAGTATATTTTCCGGCATAAGTTTAATGTCTGCTTCGGCAAGAGCGTCTTTAAACCCGCTTATGCGGCTTTCCACAGCGAAACCGCTCATGCCTGTCAGGGCGATTGCTATTTTTCTGTGGCCTAAGGACACTAGGTGCTCTCCTGCAAGCCTTCCTCCCTGATAGTTGTTTGTCGCGACCCCATTAAAATTTCTTCTAGGCGCAAAGTTGTCAATAAGTACAACAGGGATATGATTTTTTTCCAGAAAACTCCATACTGGCCCGTTTGATGCAGAGAAGAGGCATGCGACGAATTCCTTGACTCCAGAATCAATCAAATCCTTTATCAGTTCAAACTCCTCATTTTCGACATTCCCCTCTCTTATCCGGCATACAATGCCGCGTAAATTGTGCTGATTTAAAACATTTTCTATGCCTCTTACAACTTCCTGCGTGAAGTGAGCCCCAGTCCCCACCTCACCAAAAACTGGCGGCATAATAATCCCAACGGTAAGGCTTTTTTCCCTATTGGGACTTGATACAAATGTTCCTGATCCTCTCTTTGCCTCAAGGATACCCTCGCTGACAAGACTGGATATTGCGCGGTGTATTGTTACCGGGCTGGCGTTAAGTTCTGTCGCCAATGAGCGGATAGGAGGTATTTTTTTCCCTGTGCCTATTTGCTTTTTCCCTATATATTTGACTATGGATTTTTTAATATCTGAAAATTGTGCTGTTTTATTCATTTTTAAAGCTACTGCCTCAAGTTCATTGTATAAATATATTATACAACACAATTCACACAAGTCAAGCCGTTTTTTTCATAATCGTGCATTACAATTATCCAAAAGCAAACCTTGCATGACCTAGCTCCCTGTTGTAGGGGGCCAGCGATTTCCCGATAGGGTTGCAAGATAGCAGTCAAAATTCGTGGAGTATGTCATAATTGATTGAGTTCAAAAAAACATTTTTTGTGCGTAGCGAGTAATCTGAATTGTTTGAGCTCAAATTCATTGTATATTTGCTTCAAATAAGAACTTGAGGAAATATCATGATAAAAGAAACCTTCGACAAATTTTCCGCGCTAATCCAAGGCCTCAACGACGATGCAGTCAAGAACGCTTTTGTTAATTTCCAGAAATCACTGGAATATTGCGTCGAAGAAAACAACGTCATGCGAGAAGTTCTCCGCGACAACTATAATTGCAAAAAAATTCAGCTTACAGACGAACAGAAAAAACGTTTGGCTGTCAAAGCCATCAATTTGAACAAGCACATCCTGGAAGATGTAATTAAAATTTTCCAACCTGCTACTGTTTTGGGCTGGCATAAAGATTTAATCGGCAGAAAATATGATAGCACAGGAAGTCCGAACGGGGCAAGACGCGGCCCTAAAATCACGCCGCCCGAAGTCGTGGCCGAAGTGTTAAAATTCGCT
>CAZYVR010000548.1:0-2996 GCA_964651145.1 uncultured Victivallales bacterium
CCTTCCCGAGCCCTCTAACCCGTTGAGCCACAGGAGGAACCATTAATTACTAGATGTTTTTTACATCATTATTTTGGGTAAGTTTTTACCCATTATTTCAACCCCCACAAACGCGCTTAAAGCCCTCGCCACCGCGTTTTATTTACCCATACCCGCCAAGGACGCAACCAACCTCTTATTTGCATTTGTGCAACCTAAGAATGCATCTTATCGCGTTCCTCCGCGATGACCTGCGTCACCCTTCTGATGCCAAGTCCAACAATGGCAGCGATCTCCTTGGGACATGTTTCCTGATTAAAAAGGGCAATGACCAGCTTCCTCTTCTCCTGATGCCGATTCCCATCCGGGACATAGAGCATCCCGGTGTAATGCTTTTTCACTTCCTGCAATAATTCATCCGGCAGGATATCCTTCGCATTGGCATAGTTTTTCATTTGTTTTCTTTCTCCAATATTTTTATTTCGAGCCTATCGCAATTGCATTTTGCGCACACAAACCAGTCGTTCACACTCTTCCCACGTTTTTTTCTCGCCTTCCATTTCATGGGCACATCGCAATTGCAAGTTGGACAAAATGCCATCGGCTTTCTTTCTGGCGCGGTTGATATTTGCTCACAAACCCGTGGAGAAACCTTGGGTAATGCCGGTGGCCTATCTTCCGGTCCATATCGATGGAGCAGTTGATTCTCCTTTCTCACTTTTTCCGTATTCCGTTGCGGAACTTGACTAATCCTAACCCTCCCATTCCTCCTGAACTTCTTCGCCAGAACATTTGTTTTCTTGAACAATTCATCTATGGAACTCATATCTTTTCCTCCATTTTTCCTGTGAAATTTTTTAACCAGATTTCCTCGTTTTTGCCGTTTTATATCGAGGTAGCCTCAGGTTGGGTTTTCTAAAAATCATCCATTTATTCAAAAGGCTCCGACCTGAAGATTTTATTAACGATGCAGTCGCTTTCTGTTTTTTTGAGGCTAGTGTTCCAAGCGTTCCATCCCTATATATAGTACAGCAAAGATAGCTGAACCTACCTCGACCTGAAGGTATATCGAGGTAGCATTGGGTATATATAGAACAGTAGGCAAACACCTGGAACGCTTGGAACACCCAGCTCATATGTCACTCCTTCGGGCTATATTGAAAAGTATTCTAGTATTGCCTTCCGCAACTCTTTGCCGTGTTTCCTCAACATCTGGAAACACGCGTCTGACCTCCTGATGGAAATTAGCGGCATTCTTTGGCCTGTAGCCGTTCTCAGAACAGAAATCGCGGTATGTCCGGTAAATATTCGCCTTGACGACGTAGGCTCCATTGCGCGGCTCGTAATATTCATCAAGAAATTCATGTTCGTGGTCGCAAGTAGCCCTATGTTGTTTTTTCTGATCCAATCCGCCCGGGCATTCAGGAAACGATGAGAGCTTGCGAAGTTTGGCAAGTCCATGCACTGCCCAGAGGAAAATTCCTGGAAGCTCCTCGCGGACAAGCTCATATTTTAAATTCTTATTGTCCCTGTTGGTGTCGCGAAAAACTTGATTAAATGGTATGATCCGCAAGCGGCTCCAGATGCCATTTGAGCGGTCTGCGAAAGGCGGCAGATCATTTGTCCCAAAAACATTCCGGGCGATGACAGGAGCGCTCAACGGGTCTTTGCCTTTGCGCTCGATGGGGACATTCCCTCCACTTGTGCTATCCTTTAACGATCCTTCGGCAGCATGAAGGCTCGAGCGGCCGTCATTGGTTGGCAAGTCGCCGACGATGTTCAACAAGTTTTCTGTAAGAAGGTGCAAACTGTGTTTTTCGGTAAACTTTGACAAGGGAAGGTAACAGCAATTTGCCACTCCCACAAGATTCTCGAGAATGTGAAGGCATACGCTTTTGCCCGTGCCGGACTCGCCGAATAAAAAGAAAGCGACTTCATATCGCGTATCGGGCACAAGGCTCAAACCATAGAGCATTTGGATGATGTCCCGAGCTGCCGGATCTGGCTGAACGTCCTTTAGATAATTTTCAAATTTAAGACATTTCGCTTTGGGATTGTATATGTATGGCGCGGCAAAAGTTGAGAATAATTTTGGGGTATGATTCTGGACAAAAAATTTCCGGGATAGATTTTCACCGTTAAAAACTTTCGCCAGGTTTTCAATGTTCAACAGGCAGTTTTCCATAGCAAGCCAACCGGATGCGCTTTGTCCGCCGGGAAGCCAGCAAGGTGGCTGAAAATATGATGGGACGCCGGAAAGGCTGGCGGATTCAAGATTTCCTATAACGTTGTTGCGAGTTGAATTCAACGCCTGAAATGGCGCTTCTTTTCGTAGGAAATCCATAATGGATCCACGCAAATCATCGCCCATAATTCGACGATAAAATCGGTCATGATACAAATGCCAGGCGCCGCGATGAGTTCGAAAATGACAATGTCCATCAACGCTGTGCTGCTGGAAAAACATGTCGGCCAGGACTTTCGGCGTGATGTTTTCCTTGGCGCTTTTGCGGTTGGAATTTTTCTGGCCATTTTCACGGCTGGCATTGGATGAATGTTTTTCAATTTGGCTTTTTATTTCAGCAACATCATTTTCCGTTAAGGATGATGTAGAGCTAACAAGCTTCATCAGTTCCGCGCGGATTTGATTGTCCGGCATATCATTTTTGCGCTTTGCGGCTATCCAATCTGACACATCCCCTTTTTCCGGCAGATCAGGCAAATCTAAAATCCTGATAGTTGACGCCTTTTTCCATAATTCGAGCGCAACTTTCTCCACATGCCGCTTGCCGGGGCCATCGTTGTCGGGGATGAGCACAAGGGAGCGGAATTCAAGAAGCTCCGTATAATTCGGCATCCACTTGCCAGCCCCGCCAACATTGCAGGTCGCTTTTATCCCAAGCTTGAAAAGGTTGTCTACATCCTTTTCGCCCTCAACCAGAAAAAGAAGTTCATCGGGATATTTTACCCATTCCGGCAAGCGGTAGAGCGGCTTTTTCTTAAGCCCCTTGACGTTC
>CAZYVR010000549.1:0-2980 GCA_964651145.1 uncultured Victivallales bacterium
AAGACCAAATCCCATGCTTTTTGCATATGAGCTCCGCAGCCGCTCCCTTGCCTGAGGCACATGCTCCTCTTGTTTCTCAGAAAAAGGCGCGTTTGGGGATGCGCGTTCATAATATTGATCCTGCTTACGCGAAGCTCGTTGGCATAAAAGAACAATCAGGATTGTTTGTTTTGAAATCAAGGCCGGGGTCAGGAATTATTAAAAATGATATAATCAAAAAAATTGCGGGGGAAAAAATATTGTCCATTCAGGATGCCCTGAATGTCTTGCAAAAGTTCCATGCGGGAGATATAGTGTCGGTTCTTTTATTCAGGCAAGGAAAGACGCGCAACGCAAAAATAAAATTGGATTAGAAACATATGTATTTGAAGCAATTAAAATGTCGCGTCTGTATATATATTTTGATAATGCTCTCAATGGTTATTCAACCTTTGCAGGCAAAAGCGCAAAGCATGCCTCAAGCAGGAAATGATTTGTCTTCTGGCGAAATAGTTGGCGCGCCCCTTTCCACGCCAATGAACCAGACTTTGCAGCAAACATTGAGTAATGTCAACTTAAAACGAACAAAGACTTTTGTTAACGAAATATATCCGCCTCAATCTTCTTCTGCTAAGGCAAAAGTTTCAAGCGGCAACTCTGGGGGGATCATTGTTAACCCCGGAACGAGATTCATTGTCGGCAATCCCGATGAAAAAGCCAGCACAGTATCTCCTAAAGCCTCTTTGCCGCCAGAGGCAAAGAGCCAGAAACGGGAAAAGCGAAAGCTCCCCCCCCCTCAAGGCGCAGCAGGAAAAGTCCGCAAAATAAAATTCAACTTTAAAAATGCGGAAGTAAGAATAGTTGTTGACTTCATAGCCAAACTCTATGGCTTAGTGCCAGTTGTCAGTCCAAGCTTAAACCGTCAGATAACTATTTACACGCCGGGGGAGGTGTCCCTGGAGCAAGCTTACGCTATTCTGGCAGCCGTGCTTAACAACCAGAATTATGCCGTTATCCGCACTGAAAAATTTCTAAAAGTAGTTCAAAAGAAAAATGCGCCACAATACCCCCTTCAGATATATTACGGAAGCTTCCCGGAAGCTTTGCCTGATACCGATGAGATGGTCACTCAAATCATCCCCTGCAAAAATGTGCCAGCCCTTGAGCTGATAAAATTCATCAAACCCTTGCTCTCTCCAGATTCTGGAGAACATAATGTTTCCGCCGAGCCAGACGCCAATCTTTTAATTATTTCGGATGTGGCTTCCAACGTTCGGAGGCTTATCAAACTGATCAGTTTTCTTGACGTGCCCGGTCACCATCAGTTCAATGACCTGACAACTACCGTTTATTATATTAATTATCTGAAGGCAAGCGAATTGGCCGTCTGCCTGAATAGCGCGTTTAACATGAAGTCCTCTATTACGGTAAAAAATAATAATGTGGTGAATAATCAGATTATTATTCAACCGTTTCCGGCAACCAACGCCCTTTTGATCACCGCCAGGCCGAATTTGCAAAAGGCTGTCGGCGCAACAATAAAAAAACTGGACAAGCGCAAAAAACAAGTGCTGCTGAAAGTTCGATTTATTGAAGCGACATACAGCCGCAATTTTAATTTTGGAGCAGATCTGCTTTTCACTTCAAATATGTTTGAAAAAAATGGCAAAGATGTTTTTCAGAACAATATGATGGCAGGCCCAGCCGCCAATGCTGCCGGCAGTTTATTGGGCAACGATGCCGCTCCGCAGTTTTCCTACATTTTTCACAATAACAGCGTTGATTTTGCGATACAGGCGCTGCTTAAGAAAGACAATGTGAAGATGCTCTCACAGCCACGCCTGCTGACTTCAGACAATGAACAGGCTACTTTGGTTATTGGTCAGCAGCAGCCTATATTGAAAAGCACCACAACGGTTAGCCAAAACAGCAACATGGTCAGTGATTTTTCCTATATAGATGTTGGCATCACTTTGGACATCACCCCGCATATTAATCCTGAACAAGATGTAACTTTGGCAATGGACTTTAAGATTTCAAGCATTCTGGGTTCAGTGCAGATGCCTGGAGGGGCAAGCGTTCCTGAATTGTCTAACAGAAAAGCAAAAACAACAGTGACAGTAAAGCATGACCACACACTGATTATCGGAGGAATAATTTCCCAGGATTATATAACTGACCGGTCAAGCCTGCCGATACTCGGAGACATCCCCGTGCTTGGGTGGCTGTTTGGCCAGGAGAACGAAACAAGGAACCAGACCGAGCTTATCATTTTAATAAGTCCGTTTGTCATCGATAAAACTGACGCAGGAGACAAAGTAACTCAGGAAGAACAGAAAAGACTGATTGTAAATGATAAAGATTTTAAAGATTTCAAGAGCTATTTCATAGACAAAAAAGAGAATAAAATTAATGGCGACAAGATTATTGATGACTTGACAGGGAAAAATTGAAAAGAATGATTCAAAAAAAGATCGGCCGGGTTGAGATTCTCCTTTAACATGCAAGGAAAGTATTATGAGTTGCAAAAACATATCAGTACATTCATTTCGCGGAGGAACAGGCAAATCAAATATCAGCGCTAATTTGAGCTACGTGCTCGCAAAATCCGGCAAGCGGGTTTGTGTTGTTGACACCGATGTTCAGAGCCCTGGAATCCATGTGCTTTTTCAACTCGATAAATCATCGAGTGGCGCGACGCTTAATGACTATCTTTGGGGGAATACCAGCATTGACAATGTGGCAACAGATGTTTCCGCCCATCTCGGCCTTCCAGACAAGCAACTCTTTGTTATTCCGTGCAGCATGAATATGGGGGACATCACCAGGATATTGAAGCAGGGCTATGACATTTCAACGCTGGCAAAAGGATTTAAGGATATTGGCAACCACCTGAATCTGGATTATCTGATTATTGACACTCATCCCGGACTTAACGAGGAAACATTGCTGTCTATTTCCATCTCCGATATGTTGCTGATAATCCTGCGGCCTGACAGTC
>CAZYVR010000550.1:0-2929 GCA_964651145.1 uncultured Victivallales bacterium
CCCGCGCGGCAAGCTTCCCAGTGTAAATGTAGAAAATTATAAAGCAAGTTTTCTTTTGACAAATAAGCTTTTAGAGAAAGGGCTTAAAGCTTTCAGATATCTAAGGGGCACAGGCACAAGCTATAGCGGAAATGAAAGATATCGCGGCTTCAAGGACGCGTTGAGCGAGGCCGAAATAAAGTATAAAGACAATAAAAAAGACTTTGCCTTTTTCAAGGAAAAACTGGCAATGAAGTGGACAAAAAAAGAATTTTTGAGCGGAAGTCCACGCGCGGAAGTTGTTATGTGTGAAAACGACAATATGGCCATAGGAGTAATCACAGAGCTGCAAAAAAATGGGATATCAGTTCCAGAGGCAGTCGCAGTAACAGGCGCGGACGACATAAGGATGTCGTCCTATCTCAATCCATCGCTGACCACATATTCCATGTGTCCGATGGATCTGGGGTCAAAAGCCTTTGAGCAATTGTTCAAATCTATAAACGGTGAGACAGTGACAACACATGTATGTTTGAGTTCGGAAGTTATAATCCGCGAATCGAGTTGACTGCCGCGAAAATAACTTGATCCTGAATCCACGAGCAAAGCAAAAGAAACAGGAGTTAAAATTAGCAATAACCTATTGAGGCAAGGAAGAAATCAACAGTATTGGCGAAATTTCTTTAATCGGTAGATCGGTAAACAGTCTGAAAAACTTAAGAACAGATAGTGAAAGTCGAGTCAAAATTGCTGAAGGTCGGCTATGAAAATATTTAAAAATGGAATCTGGAAATTCTTTCACGGATTCAAGTTAATACAAGGCGGGCAAATGCTGAAAAAATTGATGACTTTGGGAAGCGTTATAATTTTTTTGTTATTTTTAAATTCATGTAAATCTTACATAAAGGAAAAGTCAATGACTGGCAAAAAGCAAGGCATACTGAACAAAGGCTACTGCATTGTCCGACACAATGGAGCTCCGACTATATTCCATAATGGAAAGCCCATTCCCGCTAACTTGTACGCAAATTTGACAATGGATCCCAAAGAGATAGCCGCAGAGCATGCGCGTCAAATGGCAAAGGCGGGAGTCCACATATATCAAATCAGCGTCGCTTTGGATTGGAAAAATGAAAGTCCTTCGGTTGAGGACGTTGACCTGAGCAAAGATACAGCATATTCAAATTTGGATAAACGAATACGCGAGCTTTTAAAAATGGATTCCGGCGCAAGAATTATGCTAAGGCCGCAGGCATGGGTCCCCAAGTCGTGGCATAAAAAATATCCGTCTGAATTAATGGCTAATCAGGCAGGAAAGACGTTAAAATTGAATCCTGGCGACGCCAGGGCTCCTAATTCATTTGCCTCCCAAGTTTGGAAGAAAAAAATAGGAGAAAAACTGACCAAGCTTATAAGTCATATTAAGCAAACAGAATATTATGATTCAATTATTGGACTAATGTTTATGACCGGAATAGAGGGGCAATGGACATGGTGGGGCTTGGGGGTTCAGGCAATGAACATGAAGCAAAAGAAAAATGAATTTGTGACTGTGGACTATTCGCAGGCAATGAGAATTTATTTTAAAAAATGGGTTCGCAAAAAATATAAAAATGACATATCAAAGCTAAGAAAAAGCTGGGACAACAGCAAAGTTTCTTTCGATTCCGTTGAGCCGCCGGAAGAAGCCCTTGTGTATCATACAGATTTTTATTTTTTTAGACAGCCAGGGAAAGGCAACTCTAATTATGTAAAAGACTACTTCAAAGCTTATGCGGATTGCCGTTTAGAGACTTTGCTTTATTGGGGGAGTATTTTGAAAAAAGAGACAAAAGACAAGCCCATGCTGTATGGAGGATTTTACGGGGCTGTTTTAAACCCCTTTGTAGGAGGAGGTCAAAATTATCTTAGGAACATTGATGTTATAGATGGCATATGCAAGTCTGATAATATTGACTTTCTTGCATCTCCAGCTTTTCGCAAAACGAGAGAGCTGGGAGAGGCTATGATTGTTCCTACCCTCATAGATTCACTGAATATGCATAATAAATTATTCTTCATGGAGCATGACCAAACAACTCATTTAAACACTCATCATTTGATGGTCGACACTGCAGAATCCGGCAAGTCAAACACTCCAAAGGACTTGAATGGAACCTTAGCAAAGCTGAAAAGAAATTTCAGCTATGTGCTGTGCAAGGGGAGGATGGGGATATGGTGGTGGGACCAAGGGCTTCATCCCAATGTCAGAAAACACAGAGGCCCTCGGAACAAGCCAGTCTGGTACAATGATCAGGCTATTTGGGATTTTTTCTCAAAGGTTTCGAAACTAAGTGAAGACAGTCTCAATTATGATTGTTCTTCAAACAGCGAAATAGCTGTCCTCTTCAGTGAAGAGACTCCTTTTTACACAACTCCTAAGCCAGGCAAAACAGGACGGAATCTGATTGTCAAACAGGTAAAGGAATTTGGAAAAATAGGAGCGCCGTACGATATGTACGAAGTAAATGACATTAAAAATATGCGCCCTTATAAGTTTTATATTTTTTGGAATGTTTTTTATCTTCCCAAAAAGCAGCGACAGTTAATAGCAAGCAAAATAAAGAAAGGAGGAGCCTCTGTGTTATGGATTTATGCGCCTGGCTTTGTTGATGACAACGGCCTGTCTCTTGAAAACATGTCTGAGCTGACTGGAATTAATATAAAAATGCTTAGGGGCTCTGTAAGACTTGAGCAGAAAATGGAAAATAAGCGGCATCCGATAATAAAAGACCTTGCCGAAAAGGAGGTGGGGACAATGAACAAGCCAATGCAAGAGAATACGGCTCATGTTGACAGCGTCAACCCATTTTTTTATTGTGATGATCCCGGAGCTGCCGTGCTTGCCAGAAATAAATTGAACAATAAACCAGCGTTGGCAATAAAGGAATTCAATGATTGGAAATCCATT
>CAZYVR010000551.1:0-2904 GCA_964651145.1 uncultured Victivallales bacterium
CGTCCTCAATCTTAAAAATGGTTTTGCCGATGGTGGCCGGAACCTCAACGGTCTCATCTCCTCTTCTATATATGACAGACGAAGTGAGATATTTTTCCCGCTGGGATTCCAGCCATGATATTCCATTTTTTAGCATATCTGCCATCGACAAAACCTCCCTGCCTTATTGCCTTAGACGAACACGAGCAATTGCGTCATCATCGCCAGCCGCAACGATAGTTCTGCCTATCTGAACATTTGATCCGCCATTAGCGTCAGGAACAACTACCTGATTGGCTTCATCCCAGAAAACATTGATGCCTGTGGCCAACGCCGTTCCGGAACCTGTCTCTTTTGGCATGTCAAAAACACCCACAAGACTCAACGCTCCAAGCTCTCCAGCTTTGATGTCAAGCTTTGCTATTCCGAGTGTTTTATCTCCAATAACCGCCACATCCCCAGCGGCTACATCCACTGCTGGCGTGAAATCAATCGAATCGCCTTTTTGCACATATACTGCCTTCATAATTTCTCCATTCTTTAAAAGTTGTTAATTGATTTTGGGGCAGCGCGAAGCATGCCCCAGTAACTCGCACGGCAATGCTTATTGCCCGTCTGATTTGACCATTCCGCGGAAATCCTGCTCACGAACACCGAGGTCGAAATAGACCCTGAACCAGAGGCCCAATGTATTGAAATCTGTATCTCCTCTTTCCACTGTCGGGGTGCGTTTTCCCTTCAGAAAACCAATTTCAAAAGTGTCCACTGAAGCCGGGTCTCCGAATAGAAACCAGGCATTGGCGCTGGCTCCGTCATACTTGGCGTTAGCCAAATACGGCGAGCTTACCACGGACAGGTTGTCATCAACCAGCGAGTTTAACGCCGGACGTATAGTCGGGGTGATTCCGCTGCTTGCGTCGCCACCTGCGATAATAAGCGTCGCTCCCTTGGTCAGCTCAATGGCCGTATGTTTCAATCCTGTCGGAACCAGCAGAAACCTCGGCTCGATATTTATGGGCTGTCCATCAGAATCCACCTGGTCGAGAAACGCCTGAATGGCCTTCCTTAAACCTTCCGCCGCAAGAACGCTTTCCGCGCCTGTAAGAAGATTTCCATGGGGATTCGAAAACAGCTCGTTGCCGTCTGTTTGTGCCGGATTTGCAAGAAGACGCATAAAGAAAAGCTGATCAATCAACCGCGCCGCGCGGTTGCCCATGGCGATTGGAACTTTCATAAAAGCTCCGAGATCGTCATTGATGATCATCTTCCTTGTGAGACAGAATTTCTTGCCATAAGTGTCAAGCTGATTCGTAGCGCGTTGCTCGGAGAATCCGCCGTCCTTGATCTCTCCGTCCGCTCCAATCGGCTTGAGGTCGCCAGCGTCCGTAAGGCGGAACCTTTCGTTTTCCTTGAAGTCGTTAAGGTCGCCTGTGCTGCAAAGTTTCTCCGCAATAATCGGTTGCGCCGTATAGCTCTGAAGCAATTTTTTGTTCGCGACATTGGAAAGAATTCCCGGCAGAGAAACCGTTGAAAAAGCGGCGTAAATAGTCTCGTTGCCAAAGCTAGAAGGAGTTGTAATCCCCTCCATATTGAGGCACTCAACCAGAAGCTGTCTTACCGGCATGTCGCTCTGCTCATATCCTCTGTCCACCACTTCCTCACCATACTCCGCAAGCAGTTTATCGCCGGGAATCCCGATGCGGAGACACATTGCTGCTTCAAGGCTTTTGCGCATCAAAGCGCCCTGCGGCTTGCGTTTTACAGTGAAATTCACATCTGCGTGAGGACGGTTTTCCCGAAGCGCAATCAGAACTCTCTGGGAGGTTTCTTCAGGGCTCCATCCCGCGCTGATCGCCAGCTTTTCGATTTCACTGTACTCGTCGTTGCAGATGCCTTGGATTTTTGCCACTCTGCCCCTTTCTTCGCGGATCGCCACAAGCGCAATATCAACTTCGGAAAGCGCTTTGCTTTCTGTTTTCTGAGGAGAGTTGCCGGAGGCGTTCTCTTTTTTGGCGTTCCTTTTTTCTTTTTCGTCCTTTTCCTTTTCTTCGAGTTCTGACGCATTTTTCTCTTTGTCTTCAACTTGATCCTTCTTCTCTTTTTCCTGCTTTTCGTTTCCCATATTTCCTCCATTATTCTTGGTTTGTTTTTCCTGCTTTTCTTCTTTTCCCGATGCGGCGGCAACGGAAGATGGCTCTTCCCGGCGCTCTTCTCCGAGGTTAAACATGGCGGCGACTTTCATGCGGGTTGCCATATCCGCTCCGCACGGAACCACTGAAATTTCGCGAAGAGTTGAACTTTTAACCCAATAAAATGCCCCCTGATGATCTTGTCCGTTTATAATTTTTGAACTTTTCACGAGCTCTGAATCTTTTACGTCCGCGCCAATGCTCAACTGCCAGTCGCCGCCTGATTTTGCCTGTTCGCCAATACTCTCAGCCTGTTCGCCGCTTGCTAAGATTTCGCCTTCAATGACAAGCGTGTTGTCTTCGACTTTCGCGGATATCATTCCCACTCTGGACGCCACTTTGTTTTCGTGGTTGGCAAGAAGTGGAACTTGCTCCGGAATGTCCATCCCCGCAAGGTCGACAACCACTGGATATTTCCATCCTGGAAGTTTCATTTTCCCGCCGCCGTAGGCCAATCCCATCACTTTCGGCTTGCCGCCGCTTGCGGCTGCCTCAATCATTAAAAATTCTGTACTCATTGCAATTTCCTTTTTTTATTTGTTAAAAATTCGCCTTGCCTTGCCGCACATCGCCGCGCCCCGCAACGCCGCACCACGCCACGCAGAACCACGCCTCGCTCAATCATGTTATTTTTCTTGCCAAAAAGTCACTACAAATTTTCCAAAAGGCCCCTTGCAGTCTGGACGAAAATCTCCAAGTCCGATTCGTTTTCCGGCAGCATCAAGAATTTCCCGAA
>CAZYVR010000552.1:0-2886 GCA_964651145.1 uncultured Victivallales bacterium
GGCAACACATGGCGCAAAATTGATATACGTTGAACATCCTTTCGGGCTTCTTTTATTCTCGATACATCAATTAATTAGCGCACCACGATTTTCAACGTCTTGCAACAGTCGGTTCATGTCAATTATTTTCCTCCAGTTTCTTTCTCAACCAGTTTTTGACCTTGTTCATCCCATCGCCATTGAGCATAGCTCCCCTGCAGATGGACGCCGCCAAGCCAGCGATCAATGCCATTCAATTTGATAAAATCCTGATATCCTGCAAGTACTTCTTTCCCCACAGCAGTGATGGATACATCCCATTTTTGAAGTTTTTTTGCTGACGGAGATTCATAGGCTTCCGGATTTATTTTAGTCAATTCAGAGAGATTTTCTAAACCGGACACTTTCAATAATGGAACTTTGTTCTCTGCCAATTCATCAATGCAACTCCAAAGTGAGGTATCTCCCATAAATGGCCGCTCTTCCATATCAGAAACCGTCTTGAATATCTGTCCAAGCTTTGTAGCTCCGTCAGCAATAGCCATCATTATCTGATTCTGGGTTCGCTTAAGTCCATTGCGTACACAGGGAAATTGTTCCAGATGTCTTAACAGGGCATCTTTAAGATAAGGCAATGGGGAACAATCCTCCTTCAGGAGCGCCTCAATATCTATAGGATTGGCAGACGTAAATGCTTTCCAACCATTCTGAGCCAGGCCGATTTCCTCTGGAATAATCTCGTGTCGAATATCCATCAAAGCAACAAGTTCTTCCATGGACAATTCACCCAAACCGCGATCAATGCAGATCAGACTGAGTTTTGTGTCTGGCCATTTCTGCCTTGCACATTGATCAATTAACTCAATCATAATGGTCTGATCGAACATGCAGGAATCAAACCAAAGAATAACTTCTCCATATTTTCCAGCATCTACCAGCATGTCATACCTGGCATTGATTCCCTGAAGAGCACCGTCATAGGTGAGGAAATTCATTGAACTGCTGAGAAAGTCAGCGCGCACTTTCCGGAATTCTTCATTAGAAACATTGCCGGGAACCGGTCCTTCTATATAAATTTCACGCCACACATGAACGTCTCCTGGAACCGAACTATTCCGTAAAGGCTGGGCAGACGCATCGCCACAGTGAATATGCAGAAATTTCAGGTTATCCGTCCTTCCCAGAACGTGTATCTTTAAATCACCCCAGCTTTTGAAGCCATAGTCGATGGCTAATGCCAGCTGGACTTCATTGAGCGACAGTGCGGAGTTAAAGATTTCGTCATTGGAAAGTCCATTGAATTGATGGAGAAGTTTCAATACTTCACAGCATTCAGAAATTCCGTTTTCATGCGATTTCCGCAGGTCTTTTGCCTGCTTTTTCAGGTGCTCCAAATTTGGAGCGGTCGGCAATGAACGTGTCATTATCAACCTCCTTTTCGTTTATTTGCCCGGCGTCCGCATCCACAGGCAGAAAAGAAGATTGTATATATACAAACTTATAAAGGAGGGTTCAACCCATTCCGCGGACGTGGAGGCATCCTTCAATACCATTCAATAAAATAAAATAGAAAAAAAAACAAACAGAGAGCAGTGGAGAGCAGTTTGCTTTTTAAGTGATACCCTCGACGGTCAAACTTGTCATATTTATATTGAATAGTTTGAGTCGCGTCAAATGCTTGGTTGGACATTAGTTTTTCAATAGATTCGAGCTGTCCAAACTTGTCGTAAGTGTATTCCGTTAGCTGTCCGGCAGCGGTTGTGCGCTCTCCAATTTTGCCAAAGTCATTATACTGGAAGCTGATCGGGTTGCCGTTCTGATCGCGCACCTGCGCTAGCTGTCCGATTGTAGGAATATTTGACAACCGAGCTGTCCGGGGCATACTCAGCAATGATTCTGCCTTCCGCGTTTCTGTCAATCTTGCGGGTTCTGCTTTTGTTGTCGGTGACGGATTTCATGCGTCCTCGCTTGTCATATGAAAACATCGCGGACGAAAGCAACCTCTCCTTTTTCTTTGTTTCAAAAGTGTCAACATACGCAAGCAGAGAGGCTTTGTTATACTTGTAAAAAGTGCAAACGCCTTGTGGCGTTATAGTCTGTTTCAGACGATTGAACTCATCATACTCGCGGACGTCTTATCTGAATAACAAACGATATTGCAAGAATCCCTCCTAAGGAAAAGAAAAAGATACTCATAAATTTATTAATGGCAATTGTTCCTAAAAACTCTCCAAATGGGATATGTTTCCTTAGTAATAAATTGCACTTGACAGGTTCTTTGCTTATCGAGGTAATATTTAATCTGAGTTTATACTTCCCCGGGAGTATCCCTATAGAGTCAATATCTACCATCGCTCTACCTTTAGGGGCATTTTTATAAGGCGCAAAAAAATTGTCATATTCCTTGCTGAATACTGTTTTGCCTTTTGAATCTAAAACATTGATTTTATATGATAGACCTTTAAAAATATTGCTCAAACGTTTTTTCCCTATATTGCCAGGAATAAACTCAACAGATAAAATATTTGTTGATCTTTTCATTTGGGGCAATATTTCAAAGGGATAGGAGCGAGTCCCAGTATGCATAAAGTTCTCTTCCAATTTAATGGGCTTTAATTGCATTAGATATTTATATGTATTTTTTACAGCTAAAAATTTTACAAAGAAAAAAATTGCTATAATAAAAACAGAAGACATAATCGTAAGAAAAAAAATAAGTTTTTTGTTCGATTTCATTTTATTCCCTTTTTAATAGATAAATTATTTATTTACTCAGGTATAGGCACATTGACTGCGCCAAAAGTGCTAGAATTTTGACTAAACGCACTATTAGGGATTGAATTTAAAGATGCCTAAATAAATCAAAACCTTCTGATTTATTTTGTTATCCAAACTTAAATAAAATCC
>CAZYVR010000553.1:0-2870 GCA_964651145.1 uncultured Victivallales bacterium
CAACATCATCCCTTTCAGCATTAGCCCTGGCGATATTAGCATAAATACGAGGGGTGGCTGTCATGTAAAGACGTTTTTCTGCTTTAATAAAATCAGCATCATGAACTTTTACAAAGTTGCTTTCTTCCTCTCCCGCAAAAGTTGCCCCGGTGGTACGGTGCGCTTCATCACATATAATGAGGTCAAAATCAGGCAGACCATGAGTATTCTGAGCGTCACTGAGAACCTGAATCGAGTGATAAGTCGAAAAAACAACACTCATGTGGCTTATGTCATGGCGCTTGGTCATTTCTTCGGCAAGACGCTTTGCATTAGTAGTGGCGGGATAACGCAGCTCATGGGTGAAAGTCTGTACAATGTCATCATCCTTTTTACGCTTCTTGCCAACATCAATATCAGAACATACCGCAAAGCTATGAAGCGGTGTAACACTCTGTTGCGTCCATTCCGTTAATGTCTGTGACAGCAGGGACAAACTGGGAACCAAAAAGAGCACTCGCTTACCCTTTCCGGCAAGCTCTTCAGCAATTTTTAAGCTGGCAAAGGTCTTACCCGTCCCGCAAGCCATAATCATTTTGCCTCGGTCGGCAGTATTAAAACCTATCTTTACATCTGTTAAAGCTTTCTTCTGATGCGGCTTTAAATCATATTTTTGCTTAAGCGACGGAGTTTTATCAGGCTGATATTTTGACCACTCTATCTGGCTAAGTTCAAGGTCATGGGTGTCTATTTTGGTAACAGGAGGCTGTTGGTCTATAAGAGCAGTTTCAGCGTGCTCACTCCAGTTGGCTGTAGTTGTGACAATGACACGATGAGTGAAGGTTTTTTTACCCGAGGCAGTAAAAAAGCTATCAATGTCAGACTTCTTGATTTTGTAGTCTTCAGCATAAAATTTGCACTGGATTGCGTGGAACTCATCAGTTCCACGAGTTTTTGCAACTAAGTCGATACCAGTGTCACGAGCGTCGATGCCTTGCTCTATCGCCCAATCAGCATAGAGCCAAACGTCACTATACAAATCCGCATATGTTGCTTCATAGCGGAAATAAGTGCGGATTAATTCCTCAAAATAATTACCTTTTTCACGTTCAGTTTGAGCCGATTCCCTGAAGGCCGCTAGCAATTCTCTAAAAGTGCTCATTCAATAGACTCTTTCATCTGTTACAAATAGGTTTCCTATTACTGAAATTCTTCTTTATTTCTACTTTTTCTTCTTCGACTTATCTGGCAACGTCTTTACAGCCTGTTCAAGTTGGCTCATATAATCGCCTTCTGCTTGTGACAGTCTTTGTTCCCGGTGCTGGGCATCGAATCAAGGTTATAAAATGCGAGCTTGCGCTGAACCTCCCGGCTTCCTTCCTGACGAACTATTAAGAAATCCTTAATAGTTGCTTCTTCCTGCAGTTCCCCTTCCTCAAAGACGTTTTTGATATGTATGTTTATATTGGAAACTGTCGTCTGAAAAAGCTCTGCCATATTCCTCTGAATCATACAGAGCGTTTCATTTTTCAATTTGACATCAAGCTTGACGCTTCCGTCGTCATTCCGGCAAATAAGTATTTCGCCCTTGTTTTCAATATTATTCATCGTCTTTTCACTTTATCAATTTTTGCAGGTTTTCTTCAATTTGCGCTATATTCATTCAAACATCCTTGATAAGTTAGGCAAAACAGAAGAAGCAGAAACATTAGAATATAAATGGACTGCCTGCCCCTGAGTTTATAAAATAGCGCCAGATTGTTGCTATTTATAGCAAAAGAAGCTTGATTTCCCAATATAATTCAGAGTGATGGGAAAATGAAATTGTTAACAAAAGGCGCTATAGAAGGGCTAGAGGTCTTTCGGAATATAGACACTGCAGCCTCAAAAAGCATTTGATAGTTTATTGATAGTTTATTCGCCTTAAAAACAGGCAAAAGACGCACCTTGACACAAGAAGACACGGGAGGTAAAAATGGGGGGGGGAGGCTGAAAAATGGTGGGGGATGGCAAATGGCAACTTTCAACGAAATTGAAGACGCTTTTTTCCTTGTCAATTCAGACACGTATGGCATGAACCGCGCCGTGTTGCGCAAAGACACCGGCAAAATTACCTATCAGTCTGATTACGATGATTTAAAAGAAATAGAAACAGCCGAAGATCTGCTTGACTCTGACAATTGCGTTGATATCCCGCACAAAAACGACCTTGATCTCGGGAAAAACCTGGTCTTTGAATTCGTGGAAGAAAACCTGCCTCAAAAATTAGATTTAGTGGATAACATGTTTCGCCATCCTGGCGCATATTCAAATTATAAAGCGCTTCTTGAATCAGAAGGAATCCTTCAAGCCTGGTATGACTTTGAAAATTCAAGGGAAGAAAAAGCCCTGCGCCAATGGTGCGAAGACAACGGCATCAAACTTGATGACTAAAATCATCTGGAAAAACCAAATTTCTCTCTCTGCTCTTGCCAGTCGTCCAGAAAGCCTTTTACAAGCTTGTCAAGGCTTAGACCATCCGGCTCTTTTCCTTTGAAAATTGCCTCGACTATTTCAGGCGCGAGATTCACCAGCGACAATATTCTCATCACATACGGACGGCAAAGTTTCAACTCTTTGGCAAGGGCTGTGACATTTTCAACTTCGCCACGTTCAAGCATATCAACCCATAAATGCGCCTTGGCGATGGCTTCGACAATCGGATTCTGAACCTCACAATTTTCCTCAAGCGCGCCGTCAAGGGACTCAGGCGCAATGACCATCTTCCTTCCCGATTTCCGTTTAAGCTTCATGGGAATATGAATTCTTATATTCCCGCCCTCCGCAACGCCAATGCTAACCCTGCCTTCCATCATACCGCCTCCTGTTCAAGATTTATAAGTTCCGCCACA
>CAZYVR010000554.1:0-2865 GCA_964651145.1 uncultured Victivallales bacterium
GAGCTTTGAAAAAATCCCAAGCCAAAAACTCAGTTTTACGGACAGACCCTATATACGTGTTTTTTGCAAATGTGGCTGGCGTCCCCACTCGCAGAGTCAGTGTGGGAGGCGTTTTTGAGGGGATATCTTTGAGCGGACATGACTTTGCCGAAAGCTTTATAAAAGAAAAAGGTCAATGGGCTTATGTTGATATTATTTCGAACCGCCTGCTTTTTGTGAACAAGAATGGCGATTACCTCAACACCCTTGACTTGTTTTTTATGAACTTGAAAAAAATCTACCCCGAAGGCGTGACTGTCTCGCTGGGAGAAAAAGGGAGATTTTCTAAAATTTCTTACTCATCGCCCGTGGGGCATCAGTGTGCAGCGTATTATTTCAGGCGCGACGCCACTTTTGAATATCCCGTTAAGCGTGAAAGATTTTTTCTGTCCAAAGAATTTACAGACAAATACTACTATCTGTTTTCTCCAGACTTTGCGTATTCGCTTCGCGCCTCCAATGCCATGCTTTATTGGAAGCTGATCTTTTTCTATGGCGAAATAATTTTTATTGGCGCATGGTCTGTTCTGGCCGCAATATTTATGATCAAATTTTTCAAAAAATCATAAGCGCGCGGGTTTACATCTTAAAGTAATCTTCGCGCATGTCTATTTCTATGTTTTTTACGCCCCAGCCTTTGTTTTTGGGATCCCAGCTATAAAACAGTGTGGCGTTGAAAGAGCTCTTGTTTGACAGAAGAAAATAGGTCAGCATATATGATATTGTCAACTCGTGTATCTCCCATTTCTTGGGATGTATAAATTTTTGGTCGAAAAATATTTCCGCATCTTTTTTTGAGAGGAACAGCGGAATCGTCTCATTTTGAGACCCAGGGAGAGGATAGCGATAATATGGAGCTCCTTCCGGGTCACTTTGTCTTTTTTCTATAATCCAGAATTTATTCTCTAGAATGTCCTGTTTGTCGTCTGCATTTTTCATTTTAAAAGTCCTTGCCCTTAAATTTTATAGCAAGCATGGTTATGTCATCTGATTGCGGCGCTCCGTTTGCGTGCTTTTCTACACAGGAATAAATATCTTTTGTCAGTTCCGTTGCTTTTGGGTTCTCAAGCGAGTTTAATGTTTTTTGCAGTTCGGCTTCCGTAAATTGTTCGTAATCAATGTTCATTGCTTCGGTTATGCCGTCGGTGTAAAGGAAAAGAATGTCGTTGGGATAAAGTTTTTCTTCGATAGACTCAAGTGAGTTCTTGGTCATTGGAATAGGGCCTAAGGCGCGCCCGTTGGGTATTTTTATGTATTCAAATTGTTTTCCAGCTCGGCAAATCAATGGGTGATTATGCCCGGCGTTGCTGTAATTCAGAGAGCCTGTTGTCATATTCAATATGCCGCAGATGACAGTTGCGAACATGCACGAGTCATTGTCTTTTTCCAGAGCGTTGTTCACATTGGAGAGTATTTCGGACGGGCTCAGTCCGTTTAGAGCCGCCCCTTTCAGGAGCGTTTTGGTCATAGCCATAAACAAGGCTCCAGAGATTCCTTTTCCTGACACGTCGCCTATGCAGAAAAACAGCCTTTCTGAGTCAAGAAAGAAAAAGTCAAAGAAGTCTCCGCCCACGTCAAGGGCAGGGACCATCATTGCGAAAATCTCAAATTCTTTTCTGTCCGGGAATGGCGGAAACTTGCGGGGAAGCATTGATTCCTGGATAGATCGCGCAATTTTAAGCTCTTTTTCCATGCTCTCTTTTATGGCGACCGTTTGCTTCAAGTCTATTATGTGTTGTTTAAGGCTTTCTGTCATTTTATTGAATGAATTGGCCAGGTCCTCTATTTCATCTCCTGTTTTCAATTCCAGCTTTTGGTCAAGGTTTCCGTCCCCTATTAGTCTTGCTCCCTCCTGAAGCGTCTTGACCGGAGCGGTGATTCTTTTTGCCAAAGCAATGCCTATGACGCTTATAATGGAAAGAGAAAGCAGGGTCATGCCAAGGTGTATGATTTCTTTGTTTCTTATATATTCTGCGATAAATGCGTTGTTTCTTTTGGTGTCGTCCATTATTTTGCGCTCTGTGTCGAGGGCTGGCTGGATAACTGTTTTTAGCGGCATGGCGATGCATATTATCCAACCTGTCGCCTGGACAGGCGCGTAGGCCACAAATTGTGAAGGCATTCCTTTTTTGTCTTTGCGTATGATCATTCCGCATTTTCCGGAGGTTATTTGAGGAGCCATGGCGCGAATGTCGGGAATTTTGCTGGCAAACAGATTTTCAGCTATATAGTCTTTTGTCCAGTCGGACAAATGGCTTTCCATGCCCTCTTTTGCAAGTATATTCCCTTGTTTGTCGAGAAGAAAAGCCTTTCCTGTTTTAAGGATTTGCGCGTCAATAAATTCATTTGAAATATTCTGCGCGTTTACATCAGCGCCCACCACTGCCATTGCTTCTCCTTTAGAGTTGAAAACAGCGCGGCTGCAAGTAAGCACAAGCTTGGCGCTTGACGATGCGGCGGTGGGATACGCCCCTGTCCACACAGTCTTTTGACTGGTTATGGCGGCTTGGTGCCATGGCCTTGTTCTTGGGTCGAAGTCAGGCGGATGAGGCTGCCACGGGCGTTCAAAAAAAGCTCCGTTTCGGGTTCCTATATATATGAGGTCGATGTGGCGGTTTTCCGAAACCAGAAATGTGAAAATATTTTGCATTTTCGCAAGTTGCCGCAACTCATTTTGTGCCAGGTCTTTTGAGGCGGGCGGCGAGAGGGTCAGTCGATTGTTTTTTTCAACGAAAGAATCGTGCCCCCAAAAGTTGTCAGGTGAATTTTGTTCAAGCATTTCTTTGTAAAGCCCGGCGACAGTTGACACTTCGGCGGATATTCTGG
>CAZYVR010000555.1:0-2857 GCA_964651145.1 uncultured Victivallales bacterium
TCCTGCGGCCTGACAGTCAGGATTACCAGGGCACTAGTGTGACAGTTGAAATATCAAAGCGTCTTAATATAGAAAAAACTTTTTTGGTGATGAACAGGTTGCTCAAAGATTATCACAATGTTGATGAAGTGGAGAAAAAAATGCATAAAGCATTCGATTGTGATATTGCCGGCTTGTTGCCGGATTGCCATGAATTGGCAGAGCTGGGCAGCAGGGCTCTGTTAACCAGAGAGGCTCCTGAATCCGAGTGGTCGGCCGGAATTAACAAAATCAAGAGTATTTTGATTTGATTGATTTGGAGCTTGATTAAAAAGATCGGCATTTTGAGATAAGTAGTTTTGCCAAAGCAAATTGAGAGACATAAAATTCAAATCAAAAAGCAGATAAATCGATGACGGACAATAGCGATAGCGGAGAATCTGGGGCTTTAGAAATATTCGATATATTGGATTTGAGTTCTCCCTTGCTTAATACTTATAGGGCTGTGCTTAAAAACAGCGATGTTTCCCATGACGAACTATTCTTGCTCTTTCCTGATCAGCCTGCGGAAGAGCTGCGCATATACTTGAACTTGCTTTGCCGGCTTGGCCATTTGGAGAAATACGCCGACAGCAATAATAAAATACGATTCAAAGTCAAGGGACGCGCAAGGCGAAAGACTTCGCTTCCTAAGGACATATGGGAACAATTGGGCAGTTAAGCAAAGAATCCGAGAGAGCTCTAAAGATTTACAAGGCAATAATATGGATGATGTTTTAATTAAAGAAATCATAATTGAAAATAAGCTTTTGGATGAAAGGCGATTGCGTGAAGTAGACACGCTGGTCTCCAGTTCCGAAGAAAGTCTTTTTGACCTTCTCATCAATGGAGGATACATCCAGGAAGAAACTATTCTGCCGTTGATTGCCCAAAAATTTGGGATTGCGTTCCAGGCCATTGATGAGCGCTTCGAATGCACCGAAGAGCTTATGCAAGCTCTTCCGCCCTCGGTTCTCCAAACTCGCCAAGTTATTCCTCTTTCGATCAATGAAAATGTCTTGCGGATAGGTGTCGCGAATCCTATGTTCATAGAACAAGTGGACTTGATAGAACAGGAAACCGGATTCGATGTGGTTCCGGCGCTTGTCTCAAAGACAATACTCGCTAAAATTCTTCCTGTCGGCATCGGAGAAGATGGGGCTTCTGATAAACGGCCACCTCTGAATATGGACAATAAGTCTCTGGAGGATCTTGCCAACGAGGCTCCGATTATCAAGCTGGTAAATCTCATAATAATGCGCGCAATTTCAGAAGGAGCCAGTGATATTCATATAGAACCTTACGAAAAGGAAACAATTGTGCGCCACCGCATTGACGGAGTTTTAAGAGAAGTTTCCAAGCATAGCGTCAATGAAAGCCCGGCAATCATCTCACGAATCAAGATCATGGCCAACTTGAATATTGCAGAGAGGCGCATTCCGCAGGATGGGCGCATATCGCTGCGCTTGATGGATCGTAATTTTGACCTCAGAGTGGCAACCATGCCAGTGCTTCATAGCGAAGGAGTGGTTATGAGAATACTGGACAAAGACAATAAAATCTTGAACTTGAGGAAAATGGGATTTTCGTCTTACAATCTTCCCCTATTCATAAAACATATAAATCAGCCTCACGGAATACTTCTGTTAACCGGCCCGACAGGGAGCGGAAAAACGACAACACTCAATGCGGCAATCTCAGACATCAACTCTACTGACAAGAAAATTATAACCATAGAAGATCCGGTCGAATATGAAATTAAAGGCGTAAGCCAAATCCATGTCAACTCTAAAGTCGGACTTTCATTTGCCACTGGCTTGCGCAGCATTTTAAGACTTGACCCGGATGTGGTGATGATTGGAGAGATCCGCGACACAGAAACTGCTGAAATCGCAATCCGCACAGCTTTGACCGGGCATTTGGTCTTCTCAACTTTGCATACGAATACCGCCCCAAGCGCTGTAACCAGGCTGATAGATATGAACATTGAGCCTTATCTCATATCTTCATGTCTCAACGGAGTTCTTGCTCAAAGGCTGATCCGGCGCGTATGCCCCTACTGTGTTGAACAAAAAAAGCCAACTGACACCGAAAAGAGGCTGTTGGCTGAAATAGGCAAAGAGAATGTGGATGCAGTAGTTGTCGCAAAAGGTTGCGACGAATGCAATAAAAGCGGGTACCACGGACGTGTCGCTATTCATGAGTTTTTTGAGTTGACCGATGCAAGCCGCGAATTGATTAACCAAAGAGTCTCTACTGATATTCTCTTTAAAGAAGCCCAGAGAGCAGGGATGAAACCCCTGAGAGAAGACGGTATTGAAAAATTTTTAGCGGGATTGACGACAGCTGAAGAAGTATTACGAGTTACAGAAATGGACTGATTATGCCGACATTTAATTACAAAGCCATCACTGCAGCCGGTCACACCGTAGAGGATCAGTTGGAGGCTTCTGACCAAAAAGAAGCCATGATCAAGCTAAGACAACTCTCACTTTCCCCTTTGGAGATAAAGGAACAAAGCAACGGGCCGCAACAAGGTTCTACGTTTTTTAAAAACGGTTTGACAAGCAATCGCGTATCGACAAAAAACATTACTCAATTGACAGTGCAGCTTTCAGCGTTGGTTCATGCTAATATGAACCTTGCCAAAGCCCTGAAAGCCTTGGAGCGGCAAAGCGTCAATGAAGGAGTCAAAGGTGTAATCAACTCACTGCTTGATGATGTTCAAAAAGGCAAAAGTCTTTCTGATGCGCTGGAGAGGTATCCGAAACATTTTTCCGTCTTATATGTAGGGTCTGTCCAGAAAAAAGTAAGTTTTTTAAATAGAGAGAGATACATT
>CAZYVR010000556.1:0-2841 GCA_964651145.1 uncultured Victivallales bacterium
ATGAGCGAGAATCATATTGGAGCGAGGCAATTGCGGTTGGCAATCCTGATTGGCTACAAATCCCTAACATGGGGTCAGACCCCAAGTGCCACAAAATTTCTTTTATTTATTTGACACAGTAAAGTTTGATGGCCCCGTCAAAAGGCCAATGCGCTGACGCGGAGGCAACATTTGCCTGCTTTAGCTTCGCTTTAAAACAGGCAGCAGCGTAGGCATTAAACCATGTTAGCTGTCGCCTAACTTCCTATACGTCAACAGCGTTCGCCTTTGGCGACCAGCGATTCCGCCGCTGGAGGGCGTCCGGACAAAGTCCGGTTTTTATTCCGGCTTTGCCGGGGTCTTTTTATTTTTTAAGACTTTTGGCGGAGCCGTAAAATCCAAGATACTTTTAAATGCTTCAACTGAGCTTTGTTATTTCTACTAATTAATTACTCTGCCTCAGCCTGCCATCGTAAGAAAGCAATAAAAATCTGAGTTCTCATATTCAAGTTTTTTCAAATGGAAGACTGATTATAAATTTAGTCCCGGTTCCCAATTTTGATTCAACCCTCATTATCCCATTGTGTCGCTCATCGATAATAAAATGTGACACTGACAGTCCGAGTCCGGTTCCTGTGCCAGCTTCCTTTGTGGTGAAAAAAGGCTCAAATATGCGCTTCTTTATTTCTTCGCTTATCCCAGGCCCATTGTCTTCTATCTCGATGCGCGCCATTTCATTGTCTGCTTGGAGGCTGATTGTTATAGTCGGGCTTTCCGGCTCTTTATATTTTTTGTTTCTTATAGCTTGAGAGGCGTTTCTAAGCAAGTTCAGAAATACTTGCTTGATCTCTGTTTCATTGCACCAGATTGATTTAATGTTTGGATCATAGTTTTCAATTATTTTTATACTTTTAAAATCGTATTTTTCCTTCAAGTCATAGTCGCTGGCCACAAGCTCTATGCTGCTTTTAATTATGGGTATGGGATCGCAGTCTCTCATGTTTTCGATGCCGGTTTTTCGAGTGAATTGCAGCATGCCCTTCACTATTGTAGCCGCCCTCTGAGCTGCGTTTTTAACGTCTGACATAAATTCAGATATTTTGCGTTTTTCTATGTATGCCTGGAGCTTATCCAGATTAATCCCGCATTCAACTGCGGTTTCTATATTTGTCTCCAGCGATGAAGAAAGTCGTCGTTCGATATTATTCAGGCTTTGTAATATTATGCCCAGAGGGTTGTTTATCTCGTGCGCTATTCCAGCGGTCAGGCCACCTATTGAGAGTGTTTTTTCTGTTAGGATCATCATTTCTTCCATCTTTGTCTTTTCGGTCACATCGTCGATCCTGATAACCGCTCCTTGAACTTTGTTTGTGACAAGAGGATATATAATCATATTGAAAACATGAACAGAATCATTAATTTTTTGCAATATTTTCTCTTTTATTATACACTCGTGTTCCTTTATGGAGCGTTGTATTTCATCCAAATAATCTTGGTATTCAGGAAATATTTCTATTATGGAACATCCCGTCGCTTCTATGTTGGATTTGCCAGCAAGTTTTTCCGCAACATGATTCATGTTTGAAATGTTTCCATCTGAATCTATCGCAATAAGCGCAGAGGGCATTGAGTTGATGATATTGTCAAGATAAAGTTTCGTTTTTCGGAGACTTTCCTCGCTTTTTCGAATGGCTTCTTCTGTGTCGGAACGTTTTTTTTCTGTTATGCTGCCTTGCCAGATAAGGTAGATGGAGATTAACGATATAACGCAAAGTATAACTGTGAATGCAATATTTAATTTTTTAGTGATTGCATTTATTTGCGCATTGACATCTTCAAGATACATTCCGGTGCCAACAAACCAACCCCAAGGGGCAAATCCTCTGACGTGGGATATCTTAGGCACAACCCGTTTCGGATTATCTTTCCATTGCCACATATATTCAACATATCCTTCGCCATCTTTTTTAACGACCTCCGCCATTTCCACGAACAGAACCTTGCCTGCCGGATCAGTAAATTTTGATTGATCTTTGCCGGCCAGATCCAGCCGATATGGATGCATCAACAAATAGCTTTTCATATTGCATAGCCAGAAATAGTCTTTAAGCTCCGGACCGTAGCGCAATGAGCGAATGCGTTTTATTGCTCTTTGCTGGGCTTCTTTCAGCGACAGCTCTCCTGCTGCAACTCTTTCATCATATTCATCAAGCATTTCGCGCGCGGTGGTTGTCAGCTCTTTAAGCATTTCGCGTTTGGAATTCATCATGTTTTCTTTTAGAAAGGGCAACACAATCACATATATTGTGCAAATAAACAGCGAAACGGTAAGCAGGACAGGCAGGACCACATGAACCGCTATAGCCAGTTTCGGAGTGATTTTTGATTTTTGCATAATCCCCCTATCGCATCTGAATTTATTTTTCAGGCAACGTTAAGAATCCCCATATATAATTCTACACCTTTTTTGCTTTTGAATCAAGGCGATTTTCATCATTTTGCCATTGTCTCATAAAATCGACGTAATCCCTTAGTGAGATGGGCCCGCCAAAAGTCCTGAAAAATAAAAAAGCCGACGGAGTCGGAATAAAAACCGGACTTTGTCCGGACGCAATCCAGCGGCGGAATCGCTGGTCGCTAAAAGCGAAAGCTGTTGGCATATAAAAGATTGCGCGACAGCGCGCATGGCGCGTTAAAAGCCTGCGGCTTGTTGGGGCGCGAAGCGACAACAAGCTTTATTTCGTTACAGCGCCAACTCCCTGGACTTTTGGCGGCTCCGTCTAGTGAAGCTGGCGCAACTGGCAAGCTTAGCTTATTTCCCGCTTCGCTTTGAAATAAGCTTCAGGCTGTCAATGCGCCATG
>CAZYVR010000557.1:0-2815 GCA_964651145.1 uncultured Victivallales bacterium
ATCCATCTTGTTGATGACAACGATAGGTTGCAGGCGAGCCTCCAAGGCTTTGCTCAACTGGCTCTATTATAAGGATTTGCAGTGATATAAAGGTCAATGTAGCCACAGCAAGTGTTCCCAGTTCTCTGGCTTCAGTTGCTTTGCTTTTTATTGTGACAATTCGCGCAGCGAAACAAAGCAGCAGAAACACAAATGTTGAAGACAGCGCAGGATAAGCGATGTCCAGATGGGCCAGTTTTATGACGGCAAATCCAATCCATACAGCAGGGATTGCCGCGAATGGGAGGATTTTAAAAGCGGTCAGCAACACGGCTTTTATGTTTTTCAACAAGGCTGTTTTGTGCGAGTCGGCAAACAAATATGCAGCCAGCAGCGATATGGCCGGGGTTATCGGCACAATGTAGCGCACGTGTTTTGTGCCTGGAATGCTTAAGCCTATCAGGATTATCAGCATCCAGCCGAGGAGTATTCCCGGAAAGCGCTCATCCGGCGACGCGTCTTTTTTGAACATTGTTTTTCTGTAGGCAATTGCCATTATTATTGCCAGCGGGAAAGATATTGCGTAGATTCCCAGGCCGTTGACGAAGTAATAAAAAATGGGCTTTGACTTGGACATCCTTCCGGATATTTGAGCGTCTATAACTGTGTCCATTAGTTCTTTTCCGCCTTGAATGTGGGCGGCGGCCAGAATTGCGGCTAGGCATATTGCAAGCGTGGCTCCGCTTACAACGCAGGCCACTGTCAGCATTTTGAAATTCCTTTCGATTGCGTAAAATATGAAAAGAACCGCAGTTGGAATCACAATGCCTATAGGCCCGCGGAATGCGAATCCCAAAATTAAGAGCAAAGGCAGCCAGAGCAGGCGCATTTGTTTTCCTCTGATGTGCGCAGTGTATGCCAAATAAAAACATCCTGCGGTGATTGCCGCAATGAAGTGATCAGGGGAGGGCGTTCTTGCGCTGCTCAAAAAGCCATAAGTTGCTATAGCCATAAGGACTGCGTATATTCCGAGTTTTTGAGAGCGGACTGCCCCGATGAGATAGGTCAGGGTTAGCGTGAAAGCCGCCGCCAAAGCGTTCGGAAACACAGCCGTAAACATGGTCACGCCGCCAGTCAGTCTGGAGAGCAGGTGTATTAATAGCGTTTGAGTGGAAGGGTAATCGGGGTATACTTTTCCGTAGAGGGTGGGGAAAAAGCTCAAGCCGTGCTGGTCCATTTCTTTGGCAAATAGTCCGAAACGGCAGGATATTTTTATAAATTCACGGCCGTCCAGGCCAATGAGGAAAAAGAAAAGGCCTATCGCAAAGATGAAGCATGCTGTTTTTTTTGTGTTCAAAAAGTTTTCCTTTATTTTTTATCGGGCGACTGGGATATGTTTTCCTGGTCTGTTTTTTTGACTTTCAGGAGAGCCATTGGGTACTGATGATAGTCTATTGTTTTGCCAAGCATTTCGGTTTGCTCGCGGCACTTCGGCGGTATGTCGTCAAGGTCATTCAGGGAGACGAACAGGTAGTTGTATTTTAGCTTTTTAGTTTTTGGGTCGCGTATTTCATTTAGCGTCCACAGTTTGTCATAGTCGCGGTCGAGGTAGAATATCGCTTCCATGTTCCATATTTTATAAAAGGCCACTAGCTCGTCTTTGGGAACATGGGGCGCGGCGCGTAACATGAAGTTTTTCACGCTTTTGTATTTGTCCGTTGCCGGCTGAATCCACATCGCGAAAATCGAGTGAAAAATCAGGAATGTTATAGCAAATGCGTATGCGCCTTTAACAGCTTTGCCTTTTTCAAATAGTTTCCCGTATAGAAACAGAGCTCCGAGAATAATGGCGGCGCCCAAAGCCGCCAGCCAGAACCAGGCATTTATGCCCGCAGATATCTGAAGAATGCTTCTTGCGTCTCTCACCCCTACAAACGGGACTTGGTTTGACAGGGCCTGAGTTGCGAATCCTTTGACTAATCCGAAATGAACAGCCGCCAGAAAGAGGACTGCTATTGACGCAACCGCAGTCCATAGCCATAGCCAATATTTTGTTATTTTCTGTTTTTTATCGTTTAAGTGAACGATATATCTGGCTATAAGGATTGCCAGAGCCGGATACAGTGGCAGGATGTAATCACCGCGTTTGATGAATGACAAAGAGAAAAAACAGAAAACGACAAGAAACCATATGAGAATGAAATTTGTTTCGCGTCTCAGCTTCATAAATCTTTTTTTGATGGCAATGGCAAAGATGCCGAAGGGGATGAATATAGACCATGGCAGAACTCCAACTAGGATGTTGGGAATGTAAAAGAACAATATCTTTCGTTTGCCATCGCAATATGTTGTGTTTATGCCCAGGAAGCGGGTGACGTTCTGGTTCCATAAAAAATCCCACGCAAAGTTGCCTTGGGTTTTCATGCTTTCATAGATGTACCATGGGCAGGATATAAGCATTCCTATTATCAAGCCGCTGACGGGCTTAATTTCCCATAGCATTCGCCAGTTTTTTTCTCTTGCGGCGCAAAAAAGCACAATCATTGCGGCCAGAGCGACGGATACCGGCCCTTTTACCAGCACACTAATGGCTAGGACTACATAGAAAAGATATAGCATCCAGTTGGCTTTTTTCTTTTCAATATATCCTTTGTAAAGCAGGATCATGGCAAGAGTGAAGAAGGCTCCCAAGGTCATGTCTATCCTTGCTATTCTGGCAAGATTCACGAATGCCGTCATCGTCGCCAGAATGTATCCCGAAAGAAATCCAGTGTTTTCTCCGTAAATCTTAGAGCATAGCCAGCAAGTCATCAGCGCTGTTGCCATGGCCGCCAGC
>CAZYVR010000558.1:0-2811 GCA_964651145.1 uncultured Victivallales bacterium
TTATAGCTTTCACTCCGAGCGCAGAGCGCTTTATCAACACTGCAGATGAAGTCTTTTTAGAGTTGCTTACTCCAATTGCCGAAGTAATGGGAGAAGAGGCTGTTTTCCAGTGGCATGGCGCAATGCAGAAATTGTCCAGCGCGCTGAAGGACAATGACTCTTTTGCAAAATGACAGTTGTCTGATTTATTTTTTTCTTGTGTGGAATTTATTCTGTTTTCCATAATTTTTTTTAGATATTGTTTTAATTTGCTCTAAAAAGATATATATTGCATGAAGTGGGGTAATATGACAACACAAAATATTTTCTTATTTTAAGGAGACATAAAATGTCAGCATCAAAAATTCAATCAGGAATTAGGATTGACGGTAAAATTTCTGGGGATTCCGACGTCAAGGTAGAAGGCGAAATTTATGGCGAGATCTCATTGACTAGCAGCATATATATAGCCGAAGGCGGAAAGGCTGAAGCCAATATTAAAGCAGTCAATGTGTTTATTGCCGGCGAGTTCGAGGGCGATATAGACGCTGAATTTGTTCAGATATCTCCGACTGGCAAAGGCAAGGGCAAATTGCGGGCGCCTGCCATTTCTATCGAGAAAGGCGCTAAATTTTCGGGGTCACTCGAAATGGGCGAGGGCGAGGCCACCGCTTTTTCCGGCGCCACCGCCGAAGATATTTCAGCTTCTGCCGATGAAGATGATAAGCCTTCAGTGGCAACTCCTCCTCCTCCTCCTCCTTTTATTGCTTCTGTTGATGAAGACGATAGCGAAGAAGAAGAAGACGTTTAGCCAAAGGCGCATAATAATTTATTAGAAGGAGCTCTGCTTAATGGAAAAGAACAATCAGGAAAGCGTGATACTTGCCGGGACGATGATTGATGGCGTTGTTACAGGAAAGGCAGACCTTAGGATTGAAGGCGAAATCAAAGGCCAAATAAACCTTGATGGAACTTTGGTTATAGCTTCGACTGGAGTCTCGGAGTCGGAAATTCTTGCAGACAATGTGATTATTGAAGGTTCGCATTCAACAGGGAATGTTTCTGCCAGAGAATGCATTAAGATAGCTCCAGAGGGCTGCGTAAAGGCAGAGCTGAAAGCCCCGGCTGTTTCAATAGAAAAAGGCGCCAGGTTTTCCGGGCAGATAGATATGACGGAGGCCGAATAGCGTAAAACTCAAGGTGTCTAGTGAGTTATTCTTCCCACAAGTCCAGCGCTGGCATAGGCGGATATATATTCCTGCTGCTATTTTCGTTGCCATTTGCCGGTGTGGCTGCTTTTATGTCTTATATGCTGCTCAAAACCCTTTTGCTTTATATTGTCATTTCCTGCTTTTGGGTTCCAGCGGACGCCACATTGCTCAGTGTTAAAAAAGAAAAAAATCGCGGCTCAAAGTCCACCACATACGCGGCAAGGGCCCTTTATAAATATTCCCAAAAAGGCAAAGAATATACAGGGACTCGCGTTTCTCTTCATGAAAGCGCCGACAATATAGGCTCTTACCAGTTGGACAAATATAAGCAGCTTCACGCGCTGAAAAAGCAGGGGAAGACTGCGCGTTGTTATTTGGATCCTTATGAGCCGTCGGAGTCAATTCTTTTTGTCGATCTGCGCTGGGCTATGGTCGCTTTTTATTCAGTTTTTGTTTTAGCTTTCGGGGGGATGGGCTATGGAATGTTTATTAGCTCCTGGGTTGGGATGCGATGCCTTCGCGCCGATAATGCTTGTCGTGAAGCGCATCCTGACAAGCCATGGTTTCATACGCGTGATTGGTCGGCCGGGCGCTTGCGTTTTTCTTCGAAAGGAAAGATGATTTTTGTTGTGTCTCTTGCCGCCTATTGGAATATAGTTTCATTGCCTGTTTTATGTCTGATTCCGGTTGAGGTTATTTGCAAGAATAATATGTCTGCCTTGATAGGCTTGATCTTTCCGATCATAGGGCTTTTTCTTCTAATCTGGGCCGTGCGTTGCCTTCTCAGGTGGAAAAAGTTTGGCGAGTCTGTCTTTGTTATGAAATCAACGCCTGGGGTGATAGGAGGAACGCTCGAAGGCGTAATCAACACTCCGGTTAATATTATTCCGGAAGATGCTTTTGAGTTGACATTGACTTGTGTAAACAAAGTGGCAACTGGCTCAGGCAAGAGCCGCAGCACGCGCGAGGACATATTATGGGAGGATTGCCAAAAAATTAAACGAGAACTTTTGTACAAGGACTATTCGCGCTCATCAATCCCAGTTTTTTTGGGCATCCCTTATGAAAATATTCGCGCTTCCAGTTGGGACAATCCTGACGATTTAATTGAATGGCGATTGGAAGCTCGGGCATCCCTGCCGGGCATTGACTATTACTCTAGGTTTGAAGTTCCTGTGTTTGAGACTGAAGAAAGTTCGCCTGATTTTGCGCTGGACGAATCAGCGCGTGAAGACGTCATTGTCGGGGATGATTTCATCGAGGCTGCGACCGCTGCGGGAATCCGCGTTGAATTCAACTCAAAAAGCGGGAAAGAGTTTGTTTTTTCGATGGGAAGAAATATTGGACTTTCCATCGGAATGACTATTTTTTTTCTTTTATGGAGCGGATCTGTGTGTGTTTTGTTTTTTGTGAAGGCTCCTCTGTTTTTTTCCGCAATATTTGCGTTCTTTGACGTTTTATTCTTTTTTCTTGTTTTTGAGCTGATCTTTTTCAGAAGCAGAGTCGTCATCAGGGAAGGGACTCTTGCGCTTTTTTCCGGTGTGTTTTTTTGTCTGAAAAAACGCTCCTGGAATAGGTCGGATATTGCTGATATAGTTCCCAAAGCTGGCGCTAGGTCAGG
>CAZYVR010000559.1:0-2797 GCA_964651145.1 uncultured Victivallales bacterium
TCCAGTCACTTAACGGGACCATTCTGAATCTTAACCGCATATCAACAGACATTATTCTGAAGGACGACGACAAGATTAAAATTGGCGACATTCGAATAATGTTCAAGGAAAAGAGCTACAACCCCTCTACCAAAACCCGCAAGATCCTGAAGCTTGCAAAAGACAAAAAGAAAGACGAATACGAAGTCACCGCGACCTGCGTTATTCCCAATCTCACTAACATTAAAAGAAAAGCCACGTTCAACATAACAAATCTCTCCTTTAATCAGGGCGATTTCATAGGCTCATATCAAATCATCAAAAAGTTGGGAGACTCCCGCTTCGGCTCAGTGTTCCTTGTTAAAGATTTAAAAACCCCAAAAAAATACGCACTGAAAATCTACAGCAAAGCCTTCGACGTACACCACGAAGCCCTTGACGCTTTTTACAATTGCCTTGGCAAAACGATGCAACACAAGAAAAATCCCTATCTGCTTCAAACATTGGACACGGGAGTGGCTCAGGGACACTGTTTTTTTGTGATGACTTATGTGCCAGAAGGAGATTTGAACGATATAATTGCCACAAGCGCGCCTTTTCTGGAATTTGACGCTCTTAGCATAGTCTACACCATCGGCTCCGCCCTCGCGGACGCATATGCTGAAAATAAAACAATTCACGGAGAACTATCTCCCGACAATGTCCTGATTGATTCCGATTACAATATCCTTATCCGTGGATACGGCTTACACGATTGGATAAATAAACATATAAGCTCCACCAAGACAACCGCGTTGCCTTGGTATATCAGCCCGGAACAAATCCTTGGCGACGCCCCGGACTGGCGCAGCGACATGTATTCGCTTGGAATTATATTTTTCCAGTTGCTGTCCGGTTTCGTCCCATTTCAGGGAGACAAAGAAGACACCGTATACAGCATGCATCTGGACAAGAAACTCCCCTCCCCTTTAAAATACAATCCCAATATATCAGTGTCAGAAAAAACTCTTGCCATCCTTGAGAAAATGACAAAAAAAGCCCCTAAAAATCGTTACTCAAACTGGCAGGAACTTCTTGACATAATGGAAGACGCATCATTGAATTTTGAAACAGACGAGCCGGAGCCAATCAATCCGCCACGCAAAGAGAATATAGATAAAAACCTGTCAGTCATGTTCAATTCATTCTTCTCCTCAGAAGAAAAACAGGAAAACACATCAGAGCAAGAATAAAGAGGATGTAACATCTGACCGGATATATAGGAAATGGGCAAAATTAGCCTTATGAATCTTTCCATTAAGAACACAGTCATCCCGTAATTTCCTAAAAACGATATTTTGAGGCAAAAGTTGAGCGTGGGGAAAGCGACTTTTGCTATCCCCCTTTTGGCAAGGTTTTTAAGTGGAACAATTCCGGAGTCAAAATATTTGATATCCGATGCTCCTCCGCCAGAAGCCATTTCATCTGCTTATTATATATTTGACTTTATTGGTACTGGCATTAATGTCTATCTATCTATCAAACAAACAGCATGACTATAAGGGAGGGACGAAATGTTGAGATTGTTGTTTTTTATATTTTTCTCAATTTTGATGAGTCAAATTTTTTCTGCACAGCCGGATGATATTCAGATGAGCAAAAAATGCGAACGCAGCCTGAAAATAGTTGTTCAACAAAATAAAACAGGGAGAATGTTCGATTATTTCTACAAATTTTGGATTGAAGAAAATACGCCGCAGCAACTGGAAGCTTATTTAAACAAAAAGCACAATGAGACCGCAAATCCAATTTACCTAAAACTGCTTGCCCTTCTTTGCGAAAAACGAGGAAAAGACCAGAAAGCTCTGGAGATATATAAACAGATAGCCGCAAGTGACGCCTCATCGCCAGAAATTTTTTTCAGCAAAGGGAAGCTTGAACTGTATATGCTAAACTATGAAGATGCCGTCAACGACATGAAAAAGGCTATTTCGCTCAACCCGCCGGAAGACAAAAAAAAGCAAATAATGAAATTGCTCGGGAAAGCTCAGATAAAATCAGGTCAACGCGCGAAAGGGATAAAAACATGGCATGCTCTTGTTGAAAATTGCCTTGAAGATGAGGACGCGGTTGATGAGCTTATTGCCTTGCAGTTGGAAGAAAATTTCTTTGATGAAGCCGAATCGCTTTGCCGATCCGCTCTTAAAACTACGAAAAGCAATTTTAGAAAATATTCTTTATATACAAGACTGGGGAACATTTGTCTTTTAAAGGGTGAACGTGAGAAGTCTTTAGAATTTCTGAATAAGGCTCTTGAGCTTTCCAGCGGGGATTCATGGCTGGAGAGCGAAATATTATCCAGAATTGAAGAGGTTTTTATATCAGAAGACGATATGACCGGAATTCTCAGTTATTACGAGAGCGTCATTCTGAAAAAAAGAAAAACCCCGGCGCCTTTGAAAAGATACGCAAAGTTGCTTATTGAAAACGGGCAGGAAGAAAAAAGCCTTGACGTCCTCAGGGAATTAATAAAGAAAACGCCTTTGAGCAGTGAAAACAGGGAGTTGTACGCTTCATTTCTCGAACGCGCGGGAAAGATGGACGAAGCGTTGAAAGTTTTGGACAATTTGATTAAGCAAAATAAAAACGCCTCTGAACTTTGCCTTAAAAAAGCGGTTATCCAAATAAAGCAGTCAAATGCCACTGCAGCTCTTGACTCCTTGCGGAAATACCTGCAAAAAAGCGATTGCTCCGAAAGCTCCTTCATAAGGGCGGCCGCATTGATGAAAGGCGCCGGAGAAAACGAAAAAACTCTTCAGATCTATAACCAAATGACTGA
>CAZYVR010000560.1:0-2791 GCA_964651145.1 uncultured Victivallales bacterium
GACCTCGTATCGAGTTGGAAATGGCTTCGGGCTGTTCAAATATTTCTTTCAACATAAAATGTTCGTAGCCGCTTTTTTCGGCCGCTCCGGTGTCCCAGTCAATATGAGCTATTTCGCGCGACACAGGCACATTGTCAAGATTTCTTATTTCCACATTGTCTGCGCTCACGACTGCCAGGTCGTCATCATTCAGATAAATCACTTGTTTTGTGCAGGAAACTATCGCGGCTATATCGCTGGCCACAATAGTTTCTGAATTTCCTATTCCTATGGCAAGCGGGCTTCCCCGTCGCGCAACAATCAGAGAATCCGGGGCATCCAAAGATATGACTGCCAGCCCGAAAGTTCCTTCAACTTTTTTAAGAGTGGCGGCAACAGCCTGGGAAAGATCGCCTTCGTAGCATTCAGCAATCATGTGCGCCAAAGTCTCGCTGTCCGTTTCCGACTTAAATGTGTGCCCTTTTCCTTTTAAATTCTCTTTTAACGAAGCATAGTTTTCAATTATGCCATTGTGAACGATCGCAAAACGGCAGCTGTTATCCAAATGAGGATGAGCGTTTGCCTCTGTGGGAAGGCCGTGAGTGGCCCAACGCGTGTGAGCAATGCCAATTTGAACTGAAGCCAATTCGTCCTCAGAGCATTCCTTATACACTTTTTCTTCAAGTCCGCGGACTTTGCCGGACGCTTTTATTGATCTGATTTTGCCATTTTCTATAATGGCCACGCCCGCTGAGTCATAACCGCGATATTCAAGGCGCTTCAAGCCATCCAATAAAGTTCGAACACAATGCCTTTTATTTCCAATATATCCTACAATTCCACACATAATTTCTTCTCCTGACATGTAAAAAGCGGCTAAACGCGAATTAATTAACTTAATAAGGAATAGAGAAATTACTAATCGTTAATCAGGGAATTTTTTGCAGCTTTTATTCAAAAACAAAATAGACAGCTCCCCAAAAGTCCCGGGAGCTGGCGCTGTAACGAAATAAAGCTTGTTGTAGCTTCGCATCCCAACAAGCTGCAGGCTTTCAATGCGCCATGAACGCTGTCGTCTAATTCCTTATATGCCAACAGCTTTCGCTTTTAGCAGCCAGCGATTCCGCCGCTGAATGGCGTCCGGACAAAGTCCGGTTTTTATTCCGACTACGTCGGCTTTTTTATTTTTCAGGACTTTTGGCGGCTCCGTCTCAATAAGGCGGAAAGTATTTGTCAATCTTTTTTGGGCCATGGCAATTTGACAGTGAAACGCGTTCCTTTTCCCGGCAGGCTTTCAACTTCGATGGAACCCTCTTGAAGTTCGACAAGCCGCTTGGTTATAACAAGTCCTATGCCTATGCCTTCAAAATATTTCTCGCGATAAGAATGAATTTGAACAAACGGCTTGAAAAGTTTACTCATATCCTCTTTGGCTATTCCAATGCCCATATCTTCAACTGTTATTTCCAGCCGATTAACCGGAGTGATAATGCGCGCATAAACTGTGGCAAGCCCTCCGGCAGGCATAAATTTCACCGCGTTTGAAAGCAAATTAAACATTATCGTCCTGAACTTATGAGCATCCAGTGGAAAATCCCCAACTTCTTCTTCAATCTGGGACACTAGCTCCACGTTGTCGTTTATCTCCTGCTTCTTGATCATTGATATGCATTCCGCGATTTCAGCAGGCACATTTGTCGAAACCCGCTCAAGGATGCTCCCTGGCGGGTCAAGTTGTGAAAATTCAATAAGACCATTGACGAGGCCTAAAAGCTTGTATCCATTGTCCATCACATATGTGGCCATGGTCAGTTGATTATCGGCAAGCTGTTTTGTCAGCAATTCGGAAAAACCGATTATTGAGTTGAGCGGCGTTCGGAATTCATGTGAAATGTTTGCGAGAAATTCGCTTTTTGTCCGATTCGCGCTTTCTGCCGCCGTTTTTGCCTTCTCAAGCTCAGCGGTTCTCTTTTTTACGGCATCTTCAAGGTTTTGATAATATTCTTTTTCTGTTTTGAGAAAGCGGGCTCTTTCAAGAGCTCTGGCAATGCGATATTCAAGATCCTCCATATGGGCTGGTTTTATTATATAATCCCAGGCTCCTTCCTTCAACGCTCTTATGCAATCTTCCATTGCCCCTGTGCCGGAAAAAGCTATTATCGGAGTTAAAGGGGACTCTTTTTTGATTGCTTTTATCACTTCCACACCATCAAGCTCGGGCATCATTATGTCGCAAAGAATGATATCCGGCCTGTTTTTCCGGAATTGCTCAAGTCCAACTATTCCGTTTTCTGCCTCTATTACCTCAAAGCCCACATCTTCAAAGTACGCTGTGATTCCCCGCCTCAAAGCGGCTTCGTCATCAATAGTAAGCAATAACGACTGCTTTCCCATAGCTTACCCCCCGTATTTTATTTATAATCTTCATAAAGGCAGGAATACGCAAATGAAAATTTTCCCGCGTTCCGCCATTAGCTGATAATAAAACATAACATCCCCCTCCTTCTTATTATAAGTCATATTTGGTGAAAATTCTATCTTTTCCCAGGAAGCATCTCATAAAAAAATAGGTTCTTCGTCGTTTTGAACCGGGGATGAGCTTGTAATCTAGAACCCCGATAAAAATGCTTTCAAGTAAAAAAACATTATTATTATTTTTTTTGCTCATGTTGAATATTAAAATTATTTCAGGCTGAAGGGAGGAGATCTGCTGGCGGAACGGGTTCAAAAAGAGCAAAGGCTTAAATTTGAATAGGCTTCATTCTTTTTTCATGTCCGCTTGAAGTGTCAAAACGCGAATATATATTCCGGG
>CAZYVR010000561.1:0-2790 GCA_964651145.1 uncultured Victivallales bacterium
TGTCAATTCGCTATAATGCTCCGCGCCTGCCAAGGATGGGATTGCCTATGACAACATGGCATGGGATGCGTCCAAGGATATCAGTGGATTTGTGCTTTGGCTCAATATTAAACGCGAGCCGGGAGCCGCCGGAAAATTATGCATAGTCATAAAACGATATTTGCCGCGCGGCGGAAACAACAGGCTGACAATATTCATGTCCAGCTCCTCCTTCCAAGAGGATGAGACAAAGCGGCTGTGTCGCCAAGATCATGCAACATCACTCCGAGAAATTGCGCGGCGGTGGACACTCAACGCGGCAAGCGTGACTTTCTCATGATTCTCTTCGTTGGCCATATAGCGATCCTTTGTCTGTTTTTTTATTGACAATAACAATTGCCTCAAAATGTAACAGCAAGCATGTTTTACACTTTGCCTGAAAATATAAGAGGCGCTATTATTATAAACAATCAAAACTTGGAGAAAAAAACAATGAAACAGGCATTTTTAATGCTCGCGTTGACGCTCTTTGCGGTAACGGCCGCCGCTAAAGTCCAACCAATAACAGTCAGATTCCTGCCTGCATCGGTGGTGAAAACCGTGCCTCAGGCAGGAAGCCTTGAGGTCGATCCTAAGCTGTCTGAAATCAAAGTAACTTTCAGCAAAGACATGCTAACAAAGGGAATGTGGTCATGGTGCCAGGTGTCGAAGGATTCCTTTCCTGAAACAGTCGGGAAAACTCATTACCTTGAAGACAAGCGCACCTGCGTCCTGCCTGTAAAATTAAAAAGGGGCAAGACCTACGCAATCTGGATAAACACTTCAAGATTCAATAATTTCAGAGACACAGACAAAAAATCCGCAATCCCATACCTGCTGGTATTCAAAACAAAGGATTGAATTTAAGGAGCAAGGCTATCAAAAAAAAGAGTGGGGGCATGAGTATTGCAGATGAAATACGAGAATTGCAAGATCTAAAAAAATCGGGCGCACTTTCTGAAGAGGAATTTACTCAGGCCAAAAAGAAACTGCTTGAAACTTCAAATGGCAACAGGAAAAACAAATCAGCCAAAAACTCTCCCCATAGTTCAATAATTTCAAAAAGAAATATAAAAAACATTGCAAATGATGAATCTTTAGGCGAAGCCGCTAATCGCTATGTATCCTTTCAAATCATCATGGGGATTATTGGAATAATTATATTTTTGATAGTCTTCTTTTTTGTAATTTTGCCTGCATTTAATAATGCCCCCAAATTTAATAAAGGTCCAAAACTTTCATTTCCATCTCCTATTCGAAAATAGGAATTAGAAAAAGAAGCTCGCCTTGAGGTTTGAAAAATAAAGAAAAAGGATATTGGAACGAGGCTGTTTTATGATTTCTAGCAACCCCTGAAAGTCCCTAATATAATGTGTAACCTTAATGTGGAGTATTATAATGTTTTAAAAAAAAAATCTTCTGATTGTTTTAGTCTTAGCATCCTTTATTAGTCTTGATTCTTTATATGCCACCCAGGTATATAGCTTTCAGGAAGGTTTAGCGATGGTGGAGCACAATGATAAATATGGTTTCATTAATAAAGAAGGAAAGATTGCTATACCTATAAAATTTTCTTCTGCATCATTTTTCAACGAAGGACTTGCACTTGTCGTGCTTGATGATAAATATGGCTTTATTGACAAAAAAGGGCATTTCTTAATTAAACCACAATTTAGTTTCGCTTCTTCTTTTTCAGACGGAATAGCTCTTGTTTGGAAAGACAATAAAGAGGGTTTTATAAATTCTAAAGGGGAAATTATAATACCTTTTGAGTCAAGCAGGGCTTTTTTTACTTTTAAAGAAGGAATGACTCCTGTGCAATATCCTTATGGAAAGGTTAAAAAGTTTGGTGGTGAAATTACAACTTTTTTCCCTAAAGGCTCAAAATATGGATATATAAATAGAAAAAATGAATTTGTAATCAAGCCACAGTTTGAGTGTGCAGGCAGTTTTTCTTGTGGCTTGGCCGCTGTAAAAAAAGAAAGAGGTTCGCCATGGGGCTTTATAGATACAAAAGGCAATTTGGTTATTCCTCAAAAATTCTATACAGAGGGAAGAATACCAGAATTTTCAGAAGGACTCGCTGCGCTTCATAATGGAAAAGGATGGGGATATATAGACAAAAACGGCAATTTTATTATAAAACCTATATATGTGAGTGCTGAATATTTTTCAGAAGGTCTTGGCTGTGTTGGACTTTGGAGCAAGCAAAGAACTAATGGACGATTTAAATATATTTATTTCGACAAAAAAGGAAATAAAATAATAGAGGTCAAAGCTGATTTTGCTCGTTCTTTTAAAGATGGACTAGCCGTAATAACGACTGATTATAAAAAGGGATATATAAACAAAAAAGGAAAATGGATTATTCCTCTTAAATATGATTCTGTCTCTGATTTTTCGGAAGAAATAGCTTCAGTAAGAATGGGCAATAAATACTTCATTATAAACAAGCAAGATAAAATAATTTGTGAGATTGACCTTCCACCCCTCAAAAAAATTCAACACCCCACTGTAAAAGCCAGCGATGGTTTCCCAATAGAGTTTAAAGATTTAACTATCCCACTCACTGACTGATTCAAAATAGGGAATGCGAGAGTCGGTAGCCAGAGCGGGGCAGCTAAAAAAACTTTTGCATTCCACATGAATAAGATAAATATTGAAATTAAATTGATCTGAGATTAGAATTTGAAAAAACAAATAAAAAGGATTTATTAATATCTTGAGAGTACCGAGTTCTTTGGTGTTAAGAACCGATTTCCTTATCTGTTA
>CAZYVR010000562.1:0-2789 GCA_964651145.1 uncultured Victivallales bacterium
AACTGTGGCTTCAGGAACTGCTCCAAGTATAAAATTGCGCAAGTATTCAGGCTCGTCATGGACGGATTTGACTAACGCTTTTTTGTGTCCGACAACAGCCAATACTGAAAGTGATAAATCATCTCAAATTATCACGAATGCAAGCATTGCAAATGGTGATCTTCTGGAAATAGCCATCACCAATGCCGGAAGCGCAGACGCGGAAAACCTTCAAGTCGTTACGGTCTGGGAGGTGTAGGTGTGATTATAAAGCGCGTCCCAAATTTTCTACTGAACGGCATGGCCTCTTCAAATTACTGGGGAGATGCTAGCGATGGCTCCTTTAATACCATCGCCAATTATAATTTTCCAACTACCCAGGACGGCAATGCCTATGTGGCAAACCTTACCGATTTGACTATTAATAGTGGACATACTGTTTCCGTTTCGAATCGCAACAAAGGTTTGTTTATATATTGCCAGGGAGACGCCAATATCGCCGGAATTTTATCAATGACCGGAAAAGGCGCGTATGCCGATCCAGTTTCGGCGGGTGTTTCTTCAACGGGATTGCGCTTGGCGCGACTTAAAACAGGTGCGACAGAGACTCTTTCCGCATCTGATGTTAACGGATTCGGAACGCCATTGATATCCGCTGAATCAAATCAATCCGGAATTTCAAACAATGGCAAAATCTACACCATTGCAAGGTATGGCGGAATAGGGGGAGCTCAGGTTTATGGACCAAATGGAAATATTGCAAACGGACTTCCCGGTGGCGTTGCGGTAGATGGTTGCGGGGGAGGAGGAAGCGGCACAGCGGCCGATAGATGTTATTCCGGTTATGGAACCCAGGCAACTTGTTTCAGCGGTGGCTCTGGCGGTGGCGGAGGGATTTCCAGAACAACCCCGCCTAATGCCATAGCCAATGGAGGGCCGGGCGGCTCCTGCATCAATCCGTTCAGTTCCACTTTTGGAGGCGGTGGCGGCGCAGGCAATCCAGGGGGCGCAAAATATAACGGCGGACAAGTTGGCGGAAACGGCACGGGTGGCGTCCTTATTTTAATTGTTGCTGGCAATCTAACAATCACGGGGACAATTGAAGCCAAAGGAGTAAAGGGCGGAGATGCCACTGCTAGCTATTATGCCTGTGGCGGCGGCTCTTCCGGCGGCGGCAGAATTATCATTTTCTACGCTGGCACCTATTCCAACACCGGCACGATTTCAGTGGCTGGAGGCGTATCTGCTTATTCATATTCCAACGGCAAAACCAGATACAGTGGCGCAGGCGGCGCGGGCAAAATTACTATCGATCAAATAGACTTATAAGGGAGCAGAATGAAGAAATACATCATTAATGAAGAAGGCGACTACCGGATAGAACTGGAAATTACCGAGTCTGATCTTTGCGAAAAACTGGGACGACATCCGGGATTGATGCCTAAGATATTTACCCATAATTTCGTTTTGAATGCACACCTTGCTTCGGCAATCCCAGGCGCGACTGTCATTTCATACACGCCGCCCGAGCCAACTCCCGACCCCGACCCTGAACCGGAACCTGAACTCACAAAGCAGGATAAGCTCGACAAATTGTGGCTTGAATGCAAGGTCTACGCGTCCTCGCGCCTTGATGACGCCGGGTTTTACAGAATGGATAAAAAAGCGGATGCGGGCGGGGCAATGGCTCAGGCAATCATCGTCTGGTACGAGGCGATTTGGCAGGATTATTATACCAGAAAAACAGCAGTCGAGAGTAATGTGGTTACTGACCCTAGTTACGACTTCTCAAGCAATGGCGAAATACCGCATAATTTTTATGACGCCTATGCTGAAACAATATAACGGTTATTTATCAATAAAGGACTTGACTATGTTTAATGATTCAGTTATAATGTATATTAAGCTTAAAGCGTTTAATATTAACGCTATAAGGATTGCAAGTAGAGGTACTGACATGCCCACGGCCAACCACGGCCCGACGCTCCCCAAGCCCCCGGGGAGCGTCTCTTTTTCTATTTTATCATGCGCAAATCATGGGATAATTGCAGGTGTTTTGCAGAATGCGGCCATTATTTCAATAATTCTCTTATATGTCTGGTATTTAATGCTTTATAATCATTACAGCCGTTGCTTATGTTCCCCTAATGCTTTATGATGTACATAGCGAAAGAAGATAAAGCATTAAAAACAAACAACATAGAAAAGGAGCGAAGAAATGGAAAAGACAGCAAAAAGCGAATACACAAGGATTCTGAAGGAAAGCGAAACCCTCCTTAAACTTATAGGCAAAGAACTAAAAGATCATAACAAGGAGGCCAAAGAGGACGGCCCACATTGGGGACACGTTGGCGATCTTGGACATATCAAGGAGTTGATGATTGAGCTTTTGACTTTTGCTCGCAACGCCGATGATGAGGACAAAATGCTTGAACAAATAGAGCAGGAATTAAAGAGCGAAAATAAGGAGTCCTGAAAATGAACAAAGACAAAACCATAGAAAAGATAGCCAAGGAAAAACTGGGACTTGATACACTTGCAACGCGAAAAATGGATGAATTAGATTTCCATGACATGAGCGTGTGGCAACTCAAAGCCGCTTTGGAAGCCGCATACGAAGCAGGACGCCGGACGAAATCTGCTTTTAAGCCTTCTTCTAAAAAATAGGAGCACAATCATGGATAAAGAAGAATTATTCAAAAAAAAGAGAATAGACATCAACCAGCTTGAGCCAGCTATAAAAGTTGAATATCGAACGATAGTGATACTTGACCAAATGATGGATAAACTTGAAACAGACAAGTTTGAAG
>CAZYVR010000563.1:0-2776 GCA_964651145.1 uncultured Victivallales bacterium
CAGGCTCAGGCTCAGGCTCAGGCTCAGGCTCAGGCTCAGGCTCAGGCTCAGGCTTTTCTATTTCTTTAAATTGTTCAGTTTTTTTTTCTTCAGCAGGAGGCGTTGCCACTTGAGCAGGAGGAGACTGACGCGGAGTTTCATTGCCCTGAATAATCACATCCATTTTAACGGGCGGCGGCTCTTCTTTAAGCTCGGGAACTTCGTCGAGAATGGTCAAATCGTTTTCTTTTCTAATCATATTAAGGCGGGTAATCAAGGTTTCGATGCGAATGGAATGGGCAATTCGCATGGCCTTGAGAATAATTGTTTCAAGAAATACTTGTTTGTTCAATGCGCTGTGCAAAACGTTTCCCACGGGCGCCAGATTTTCAAGAAGTCGCTGAATGATGTCAACTTTAACGCCTTCGCCCAAGCGTTTATAAAGCTCAATCGTCTCTTCTCCTACTTCGAGAATATCTTTAGCATTTGATATCAAGCGGCACATTTGGATTCCGCGCAAAGCAAAAAGCAATTCTTCAAAAAGAGTTTCCAGATTCTTCCCTTTTGAGGCAAGATTGTGGACGTTTCCAATGACGCCTGCCTTGTTGTCATCAAGAATTGCCCTTATAAGGCTTTCCATTTCGCTGACCGCAGTGAGTCCAAACAGCGAAAGTGCCTGTTCTTCGGTTATTTCTCTGTCGCCGGCAGCGTTGAAAAATGAAATCATCTGGTCAAGCAAAGACTGCGCGTCTCTCATTCCGCCGTCTGCGGCGCGCGCGATGGCCTCTATGGCTTTTTGAGAAATCTTAACATTCTCTGAATCGGCAATATATTTGAGCCGTTCAAAAATAAGCATGGACGGTATGCGCCTCAAGTCAAATCGTTGACAGCGCGAAATAATGGTTGGCAGGACTTTATGAGCCTCAGTGGTGGCGAAAATAAATTTTGCGTGCGCCGGCGGCTCTTCAATAGTCTTCAAAAAAGCGTTCCATGCGGTGGCCTGCAACATATGCACTTCGTCCACTATATACACTTTGTATTTGCTCTTTACCGGCGAAAACATCACTTCTTCGCAAAGGTCGCGTATGCTTTGAACGGAGTTCTGGCTGGCCGCGTCGATTTCAATCACATCCATATTGCTGCCATCAGCTATGGATACGCAGGAGCTGCATTTGCAGCATGGCTCGCCATCTTCGGGCGCTTCGCAATTAAGAGCCTTGGCGAAAATTCTTGCGGAAGATGTCTTCCCAATGCCGCGTGGTCCGACAAAAAGGTAGGCATGCGCGGCGCGGCCTTGAATAATTGCATTTTTTAATGTTCTGGAAATATGTTCCTGGCCGATTACCTCGGAAAATTTTTGAGGTCGCCACTTTCGCGCGATTACCTGATATTCACTCATTTAAGCACCGTTGTTGCGTCATTTTTTTGCGTCATCCAGAAGCTGTCCAAAATTGGTCAGGCCTTGCGGCGGTTTCCGTGGAGGTCTGTCTTGTCTATTCTGCCTGTTGCCGCCACTATTGTTGACTCGGCTGGCATTGTTTGCGCTATTGGGTGCATTATTGGGTGCATTATTGGGTGCATTATTGGGTGCATTATTGGGTGCATTGGCATTTTTTTTTGGGTCTGCATATTCGACTGTTTTTTTCTGAATTGAGAAAAGAATGTCCAGCCCGTCTTTTGCCAGCGAGAGCATGCTGGTCAATTCGTCATACGAGAAAGGATTTTCCTCGGCAGTGCCTTGAACTTCAACAAATTTGCCTGATTCTGTCATGACAACGTTCATGTCGACGTCTGCGGAAGAGTCTTCTTCGTAGCACAAGTCAAGCATTGGAATTCCCTTAAAGATGCCCACGCTTATGGCTGAGACATTTTCCCGCATCGGATTTTTTGCTATTCTTTTTTGCTTAAGCAATCTTTGAAAGGCAATCTGAAGAGCTATCGAAGCTCCTGTAATGCTGGCGCACCTTGTTCCTCCGTCCGCGTCGATGACATCGCAGTCAATATATATGGTGTTTGACCCTAGCGCTTCCAAATCTATGACAGAGCGAAAGCTTCTGCCTATAAGTCTCTGAATTTCCATTGTTCTGCCGCTCTGTTTGCCCCGGGCGGCCTCGCGTTTTGAACGGCTATGAGTTGCAGATGGAAGCATGCCATATTCTGAAGTGACCCATCCGCCGGATACTCCCTGAGCGCGCATCCATGGCGGCACTCCCTTTTCCATCGTAGCGGAGCAAATAACTTTGGTTCCGCCCATTTCGATAAGCACTGATCCTGCCGGATGCGACAGATAATCTTTGGTGATTTTAACTCTTCTCAGCTGCCCGACTTTTCTTCCGTCAATTCTATCCATAAAAATGCAATCCGGTTAAAAAAAAGATCGTCGGCCGCCAGAATCGCCTACGGCGCCTGGTTTCATTGCATGGAGCTGCTTGGTTCCCCATCTGACTCGGTTAGCATAAAACCAGCGCATAGGGTCCGGCAAGCCGACGAAAAAATTATTTTACTTCACTATTTTCGCTTTTTGCGCGTTGTTTGTCCTGAACATTACATGTTCCTCCAAGATATTCAAGGCAAAGCGAAAGCTCTCTTCTTAATTCTTTTCTCTCTATAATTTTGTCTATCATTCCCTTTTTCAAAAGGAACTCGGATGTCTGAAAGTCATCCGGCAATTTAGACTGGGTCGTTTCATTGATAACCCTTGGCCCTGCAAAGCCGACAAGCGCGCCGGGTTCCGCCAGAACACGATCCCCCAAAGACGCGTAACTGGCGGTCACTCCGCCAGTGGTCGGATTGGTTA
>CAZYVR010000564.1:0-2775 GCA_964651145.1 uncultured Victivallales bacterium
TCAAGGCTTTTCGAAAATGTCGGCTTTTGGGTTTTGTAATCGGCGTGCGAGTAGGCAAAGCGGTAAACTCCGTCCCAGTCCTGCAAGGCAGCGTAGGCGCCCATAAGCGCGCCGCCTTCCGCGCGGAAATGATTGGGGTAGGAATAGTTGAACTCCGTCACAACAAATGGCTTTCCGAAAATTCTTGTGGCCATCAGCTCTCTCGGCAAAGCGGCGAACTTGCTTATCGCGCTGACGTTGCTATAGCCGTAGGGGAGCTTGCCGTGCCGTTCGACAAATCGGCCAATGTCCCAGTACATGTGGTTGTCGACATAATCGAAATTCTCACGCAGAAGCGCCGCTGCCTTTATGTCATCCACATTGGCGTCGGTAAGCAAAGCCTTTGTTCCCAGCTCCCGCAGGAAGGACTTGCATTCTTTGAACATGTTGATGTTTATTTCTATGAGAAACTTTGCGAAGAGAGCGCTTTTTTCGTCCTGTTTTTCCGTTTTTATCCCTTTGGCTTCAAGCCATTTGTCGAAGCGCGCGCGGTACAGCCGCCTTACGTCCTCCTTGCGGCTCCAGCGCAAATATGTGTTGTCTTCATTCAGCACGCATATCCCATAAAGGGCCGGGTCGTCTTTCCATGCAAGCCCCGTGTATGGATTTTTATGGGTCAAAAGTTTTCTTGCAAATTCTTTCCAGTTGTTCATTGCCGAGTCAAGAACCGGAACAAGCGCCTTGAAGTCCGGGTAAGGCCATCTGCCCAGCTCAGGCACATCCTTTTGGCTCACGTAGCGTGAAGTGAAGAGGTCTATGCTTATATATATGCCGCGCTTTTTCATGCAATAAAAAAGATAGTCGAGCCTGTCCATTTGCTCGGGGTCTATTTGCGTGGACGATTTTGATTTTTTTGCTATGAGGGCTCTGTCAAAGTGGTGAATCCTTGCCGAGTTGTATCCCATTTTGGCAAACTGGTCGGCAAGCTTTTCGCAGTCCTCTTTGCTTTGATAGTTTGCGCTGTTGCAGATGTTGGCCCCGTAAAAGCGCACATGCTTGCCCGGCAAACTTTCAAACTCAAAATGCCCGTCGCGAACGACGACTTTTCCGTGTTTTCCGGCTGGCGCGTCCTGGAGAAAAGAAAAGTCCAGAATGCTGTTTTTCTCGGCGAGCAGATGATGAGAAAAAGGGACCCATCCGGCGCTTTTGGTTATAAGCTCGCTTCGCTCTTTTTTGAAGGGAACGTCTTCTCCAAGAGACAGCGCGGCTATCATCCACACGGCTTTTCCTGTTCCTTCGAGCTTTATTTTTCTTGCTGCTTTTTTGGCCAGCCTAAATTTTGAAAGGAAGAGGCCCACTTCTGAAACGCTGTTTTTCCCGCGCCACGCGAGCAGCCCGTTTTCCACGCCGTAGGCCGACCACCAGTCGGCCAGGTCGCGGCCTGACTCCACGTCGAATTTATCCTCCGATCCGTCCTCGTAAGTGATGGTTGCCTTGCCTGTCACCTCATTGTTGCGCGGGGTCCATGCGAGAGCGTGGAGGAAGTATAGGCAGTCCGCTTTTGGCGTTCCCTGAGGCAGCTCTATGACTGTGTCTTTCAGGAAGTAAGAGCGCTGGGGGCCTGAAAAAATCAGACAGGCTTTGCCGTTGTTTTTGGTTTCGTCGGCTATGTTGAATGTCACTCCTTCATAAGTTGCGGCTCCTCGTTTCAGAGCCCGCATGTCGTTTGCTCCCTGGTCTGTCCAGCCTCCTTTTCCGTCGTTTGGCACTTCGTCTTTAAAGGACATATTTGCGTTTTTTGAAATATTCACAGGGAATGTCTTATATGGCTTCAGGTCAATGCGCGCTTTGAGAGAGCTTTTGGAAATATTGCCCTTTGACGGATTGAACATTATCCTTATTGAGTAGCCTTTGCCGCCAAACTTTCTTTCATCCTGGGTTATGATATCGAAGTCTCCTGAAATCTCCATTTTGCGCATTGGCGCGTGTATTGTCAGCTTTTTGACGCTTTTGTGGAGGCGCGATTTAAGGGAGCTTTTTTTGTCCAGCTTTATTTCTTTTTCGCCTATAAAAACGCTTCTGCCGTTGAACGCTTCGGCAGGCAGGCTGAAGGCTAGAACGAGGGCGGATGTTTTTACGGGGGCGGCGGAGCTCAGCTTTGCGCTGTAGAGCCAAGATGCCCCGGGCTCTTTTTTAACGTCTAGCTCGAGGTCAAAAATCTTGTCTGGACCGAATTTTCCTTTGAGGGAATAGCTTTCGTTTTTTCTTTGAGGATAGTTTTTGTCGGCTGTTATTTTGCGCCACAACTGGTTCCAGTTTTTCCAATTTTCTCCGAAGAAAACAATCCCGGCTTTTATTCCGTTGTATTTTATTATTCCATTGTTGTCAATTGCCAGCTCGCCGGAATCTGACGCAAGCGCGGCGGCTCCGCTCAATGCCAGGGACGCCAATAAAGCGCAAAATAATTTCATGTGCATTTTCTCCTGTAGGGTTGTTTTTTTAGGATGCAGCCACGCGGAAACGCGGGTTAATATCTCCATTCCGGGTCAAGCTTGGCGCCAAGCGCCCCGTCGGCCGTGGGGATGCCTTTTTCCGTTGATGCATGGCCGTCAAACCATAGCACGGCTCCTTTTCGCGAGTGGCGCGGCGCAAAATTGCTGAGATGGGTGGATGTCGGATCAAAGCTCCAGTAATCGAAGGCCTGTCTGTTGTCTCCGTGCTGGTCGGCCCAGAAAAGCACGCTTGACGGTTTTTCCATTTTAGAGAGCCTGTCCTTTTTGGCGCGCGCAAACTCCA
>CAZYVR010000565.1:0-2742 GCA_964651145.1 uncultured Victivallales bacterium
TGCTGAAGGGGAGAAATTGGAATTGATTTCTCCTTCCGGGAATGTTGAAAGGAATTTGTACGAGCAGTGGGAGCTTAAACACAAACCTTTGCCGTTTGTGTTGGAAAAAGAAACGGTTCAACTTTTCGGAATAAAATTTAAGCTTCCCAAGGCCAATGGCGAAAAAATAGCGTTCTTCTCATGGGATAGCGTGAATGACTGCGCCGCCTTGTCGGTGGAGGCTGGAAATGCGGAGCAGAAGTTTCTGTTGCGCTTTCAAGGCGGCAAGCCTTCTGTTTCTAAAGTTCAAGCTGTCAAACTTTCCAAGTCCACAGTGACGCAGGGGGAGCAACTGGAGGTTGTTTACGATATTATCAGCCATGTCAAACGCGGAGCCCTCAGCCTTTCAAAAAAGGAATTCACATCGGCTCTTGACGCGGTCAAGGAAAACTATGAATCAAAAATTATAAATTCAATGAAACGCTTGCCGCTTGCGGAAATAAGAAAACTGCTGAAAATCGCATCCGGCGACATGGCTGCCGACGAGTTAAGCAATCAGCTAAGCCTTGGACTCGATGGCACTTATGCGATAGGGCACGATGACGCGGATATGGATGACAACGTTGCTTTGCCGGTTTACATTCCCGCCAAAACCCGATGGGAAATTGTCAGCAAACTGCAGTTTATGAACTCGGCGTGTCAATTGAGAGTCGAGAATGAAAAAGAATTTGCGCTTCATTTTCAATCCGCCAAAGTAGTTGGCGAAGCGGATAATCGCGATGTCCCTCTGGAGCTCAGAGTCGACCCTGATGTCCCGCTCAGGCAGGGCGATGTTCTTTGCGCGTGGCTGCGCGGGGAAAGATCTGCATGCGGCACTTTCAAGGTAGACATCTTTGATGGCGAAAAAATATTTGGGCGCTTGCGCTGTGATTTTCCTCGCGAGGCTGAAAAATATTTTAATTCTATGTATGCCACATTGCCCAGAAGCCCGAGCAGATTCCTTTCGGAAAGCATCAACGAGCTTTGCATGTCAGTCCAAAACATCGACGATAATCGGCTCTCGCCGGCTTTGGAGTATTCGCTGGGTTTGAAGCCATTTGCTTTTAATTCTGCAGGCGCTTTTTCTCGCGCTCCAGCCATTGAGATGGACAGCTCTCAATTACGCGCATGGAGAGCCGCCGTGAATTCAGCCAATCCCGTGGTTCTGGCGCAAGGCCCGCCTGGAACCGGCAAGACTTTTGTGCTGGAGCAAGTGATAAGGGAATTGTGCCGACAGGGACTGCGCATATTGACGGCTGCGCCGTCAAACACTGCCATTGACAATATTTGCCGACGCATATCTGACCTCCCCGCGTTGCGCTTTGGGAACAAGGCGCACAGCATCGCCCCTGATGTGGCCGAACTTTGCTGGGTGGGAAATCCTTCGGCGGTCGACCGTTTTGTGGCGGGCAGAAAAGAATTAAAAGGCGGCATCTATGCCGGAACAAACGTTGGATTGTTGCGCGACAATATTGTGCTGGACGACATGGAGCGCAACGGCAAATATGATGTGGTGATTTTTGACGAAGCCGGCATGCTGAACCTTGAGGAATTTCTTCTGTGCGCAAACTTTGGAAAGAGAGTTGTTTTGTTTGGCGACCATCAGCAGCTTCCCCCGTTTCCGCTTCCAAATATTGTAAAGCTCAAACTCAAAGAGCAATTCCAGGCAATTCCGAGACATATAAGCGCAACCATCGGAGTCAGCGCGCTTGAATATCTTGCGGACCAACGCAAAATCCCCGTAAACATGCTTGAGCGCTCTTATCGCTGTCAGAATCCCCGGCTCCTGCGCTTTGCCTCTACGCTTTTTTATGACGCCTGCGTCAAAACCAGCAACAACGCAGATTATTACCGCTTGCCGTATCACGAGCGCGAACGCCGTTATCCGGCTTCGAGCATGCGGATGTACTCAACCTCAAGCCTTCCTGAGCATTTGCGAAATGAACAGCTTTGTTTTGACGGCAGAAAACCGGGATTGGCGAACGAGACGGAAGCTTTGATCTGCGCTGAGATCTTTTATGAGGCGGCAAGCAAATATCCGTTGAAAGAAATCACAATTATCGCGCCGTACCGCAAACAGATAAAACTGTTGCGCGATATAATCTCGCTCAGAAAGCTGAGAGAACTGTCGCCGGGAAAACATATTTCAGACGCGCAATGGAGCAATTTTATTTTCACTCGAATAGCCACGGTTGACAGCTTCCAGGGCGGAGAAAGCGATGTGGTAATTATCTGTTATGTGCGAAGCAATCAGGACGGCGGCATTGGCTTTATCGACAATCCCAACAGAATCAATGTGGCGCACACGCGTTGCCGACGCGAAATGCATATAGTCGGCGATCTGGATTGCTTGAAGCGCCAGGCGCACAATAACATCTTTGAGCGTCTGGAACGCGCTCTCCGCCGAGACGGAGAAATCATCAACGTTGCAAATTTGCCGTCTGACGCTTAGGAATCTATTCAAAATAACTTGGAAATTTGGCGGGAATTGAAGGTGTTTGGATTCGAGGCGAGAGTCCTGCGCGTATTAAACATACGCAAAGGGCGAAGCAACAAAGAAGACAAATACATGGAATTCCGCCCCGAAGGGCTGGCGTTCTTTCGGCCGCTTATCACGTTGCTCGCTCGTTACATATCTTAAGATATGCTCCTCATTCGCATCATGATAATCAATCCAAAATCCTCGCCAGCAAATGTTCAGTTTATTTTGAATAGACTCCTTAG
>CAZYVR010000566.1:0-2729 GCA_964651145.1 uncultured Victivallales bacterium
TATTCTGTAAACCCACATAATACCATATCAACCCCGCAAGCACGATAATCGTCAAGGGCTCCATACACGACTTAGGGATATATTTATAAATTGTGCTCTTGAATTGATAACCCCTGTTTTCTATCACCTGTTGGTTAAATTGGGCCAGTATTGGCTCAAAAGTGCTTGTTGCTTTCAAATATTTAAAATTATACAATATTTGTATCATAAGTGACTGGACTCTGGCGTTGGACTTTGTGAGCAAGATCGAAAGTCGCTGCAATACATGGGACAACCTGCGCAGTAAAAAAAAAATGATTCCCGAAACCGCTAGGACGGCGAGAGTCAATTGCCAATTGATCAGGAAAGCCCCGCAAACGTAGATACCAACATATATTAAGACGACACCAACTCTAATATAGCTATTTAGACCACTTACATTTGTACTGATTTCAGTTGTAATGAGATTGTCGAAGTACCCTATACTTTTCGCAACAAAATAACCATATTTTGCTTGTGAATATTTCTTGGCAAAATTGATTCTGAGATCTTTCAAGAGACTTGTTGTGATGTGAGAAGAAATCACATTCTGCAAAATCATGAAGATGGCCTTTAGTAAAAAAAGCGTAACAAGCAGAATAAGGATACTTAATAAAGAAACGCCAAGGCCCACTGACTCCAAAAAATCATATACAAACTCCGCATATTTATTGCCCGAACTTCCAGCGCTTTCATAGCTCAATAGTGGAATAGCAATAGAGATTCCGAAGCTCTCACATACGCCGCCTAATAACACAATACCAAAGAGAACAAATATCTTGTACCGGGTATAGGAGTAGAAGATCTTGAAGTAAAAGACCAGGGATGAGGCTAAGGGAAGTCTAAAATTCATAAAGTTTTACTGCTCTGCCTGTCAATAAATATTCTATGCCATATCTCAAACTTGATTAAATCCATTAAATCCTTGGCCTTTTCCATTCTCGTGCAAATGTGCTCATCAACAGTCTTTTCGACGTTTATAATTCTTAGCCTTTGCGCAAAAAATCTTTCCAGGGTTCAAAAAGGCAGTGGTGACAGGGGATTTATCTCTAACGTTTCGGCAGACTTGGGTTAAGTCTTTGCATGATGATCCATTATGGCAAATTTAATTTTTGGCACAGCGGGTTTGTTTTCCCATATCGCGGTTCATGCAGTTGTATTTCCAGTTTTTCTCCAGAAATCTTTGACCAAGAGAGCCGCAGCAACCCTCAAGCCTTGACGCCAGATGATATTTGAGCTGTAGACCACCCTGGGGATCTTTTAAAAAGATATCCTTTTCCAAAAGCAAGTAGCCTTCGGCGATTCGCCGGCGGTTCCATTCTCCCTGCAACTCTGACAGCCGATAATCACCGTCCTGTTCCATATACTCCTTGACCAGCTCAAATATTTCATCCGGCGTGTTTTCGTAGAGCTCATAATCGTCCAGATAGTTATAGCTATACTGAAACCGCGAAAACTCATCCAGTGTTTCTTTTAGCGACAAAAATCGTTTCTTTTTGCGTGAATAAACATGCTTGATAATCCCCAAATCCCCCTCCCGCTCTGGAAATGAGTCGATCCACTCGTTCATGTTCGGTGTTATCATGGGCCTTTGAAAAAGCGACGCAGTACTCCAGATGCCAGACTGGGACCCGATATAAAAGCGGCAGGCTTGAATGAGATAGATATCCATAAGATCGCTTTTAAAACGCGTGTGGGGATAGTCAATGACCCGCGGTAGAGAGGGCAAGTGGGACATGCTGGAGTCACCCATCCGGACAACCCAGCCGTCGGAATCGGTAATGAATTGTATGGCTTTCAAATAATTTTCAATCGCAGTGTTGCGCGAGGTTTTCATCGGCCCTTCATTGTATCCATAAAACCCCCCCTCTCTCACATGCAGACAAACATACCACGTCTCCAAGGGCAGGCCCATTTCCTCCCGCAGGACCTCCGCTTTACGCCGGCTGGCCGCCGGAATCGTTACCGGCAAAAGCGTTGAGAGCTGCTCCCGCCAATGCTGGCCTTTCACTTTTTCCGGGGAAAAGGAAACGGCCCCCTCCGGGCACCATAGGGCCGACTTGCCTAGGGTCGGCGTACGATAGCGGTGGTCCAGGTTCCTGTTGAAATATTTCTGCTTCAACCCATCAATAAACTTAAAAGCGCAAAACAGGCCCATGAGAAGTATCTGGCCCGCTACGGTTAAAAAACCGTTATGGGTTCCGCAACGATAAGGGGAGTTCACCTTGTTCAGTTCGCTGTTGATTCCCAAGCCTCGCTTGGAAAATATAAATATCCAAAACAGGTCCTTTGGGAAGAGCATCAAAACCCTTTTGTTATCGCGCCGCGCCTTCAAAAGGCCGTAGTACATTTCTTCCGAGCAGTTCCCAATCGCCCCGATCCATGGGGTTTGAATAATGACAGGACTGACCCGATTGAAAAAAGAAACGAGCCGGTTAAGAAACATTTACCCTCCATTCATATGATTTTGTTTTTCCTGAAATCAGCGACTGTCCTGCGAATCCCATCGGCGATACCAATCCGGGCCTCAAAATTCAGTATCCGTGCTGCCGCTACCGGACTCAACGCTGGATCGGGGGCGTCATTTTCTGACTGTACGTCTACCGGCGAGCGCGAAGCGGTTGCTTGGAGAATAAAATCCGTCAGCTGCCGCAGCGTTGTGGCCTTACCCGTACAAAGGTGGATCGCATCAAAACCGCCCAGCCTCCCCG
>CAZYVR010000567.1:0-2723 GCA_964651145.1 uncultured Victivallales bacterium
TCTTTTTTGGGGTTGGCCCATTGTGGCATATGCCGTCATTCCCCTTCCAGTCAAAACGGGGGCGTCAAACAGATACAGTCCCCTGTCGGCTGAAAGCAGACTGAAATAATTATTTGCATCAGGGTTTCCTATGGCGCGCGTTTCCAACCGCGTAAAAGCCCGATCGCCGGCCGGGGGTTCTTGGTATAGGTGGCCGGGCAATAGGCGCCGGAAAGGGCTGTAGCGCGTGCTCTACGCGCAAGGATGGGGACATATAGAAGGCAGGGCAACAGTTAATAAATGGCGTTTGACGAGCCGCAAGCCTTATGCCCCTGAATCCTTATTTGATGGTCTGCCCCTGCATGCTCTGTGATCTCAAATCCTTCGCCTGATAGATCATCAGGTAAGAAAATCTTACGTGATAGAAAGGCCCGCGCGACCGACGGGAATCGCTTAAGCGTTTCATCAGGTAAGAATTTCTTACGCGATAAGAAAAACACGGGACTGACATCGAATCAGGCTGAGGGGTAGGAGCGCGGAAAGCGAAAATGCGGATAGCTAAAGATCGCGGCTCAGCAAAATGTTTGCTCGCCTCAGGCGAGTCGAATGTCGAGACACGACTTCGTTCATGGGTAATGTGTATTGTATAGACGCGGTCCTAATTTCCTCCGCTGGAACAAATCAACTGCTACGGCAAGCCTGAATTTGAAAGCGAAATTCGCAAGATGGAAAAGACGCTTCTTGACCATCTTATAGAAACCGAAGAAAATCTTCCTTTCGATCCGCAACTAATCTCTTAGCTCGTTTTTTTATTTCAATTGTTGACTGGCCGGGGCAACTTCTTATTTTTCGATTTATGATGACGAGTGTTGATATGTTTAAATGGCACGAGAGTTCTCTTATTATTTTTGATGGATTATTTAGTAATAAAAGAAAGTTAACCCTCCTCTAATTATTCCGCAAATCTAAAAAAATAGAGCCATTCAACAAAGCCATTTCGCACGAGTCACTATTATATTCTAAAGTTTCAGGGTGAACTGGTTTTGTGAGTCTGTCTTATATTCGTTCAAAGATGGTGAGTAACTTTTGAGTTGAAGGGTTTTTCCGTCAGGAAGAAATTCTATTAGTCTCAGGAAACCGCTTCCTCCTTCTTTGTTCATCTGATAATTAACTAGTATTTGATGCACCTTGTTGCCGTTTTCGCCTGTGCTGGTCAATTGCCCTAGTCCATCACCTAAAACATGTCCACATAAGACAAGGATAACATTTTTATGTTTTTTTAGGAGTTTTTGCCATATCATTTCACCGTCGTTCTGAGGAGGCCTCCAGGATTGCTTATCTTTTTTGTTACGATCATAACGGGTGTTGTCATGATATAGGTAGGCATGAGTTATAAATATGGCTTTTCTGTCAGGATAGCGGTTAAGCATTTCATCTGCCCATGAAAGAGCTTTATCTGAAGGCGCCCACTCTACAGAGAGAATAATGAACCTAGTTCCATTGGCTTCAAAAAGATGATAATTGTTGTCCATTTTTCCTTTTTCCATAGCCTGCCCGAATGTAGGCCATTTCTTAAAGTCTTCAGGCTTGAAATATTTATTTCCCAGGGATCCATTTTTTTTATTGGCTGAAAAACCGCTTCCATCCGCTTTTCTCATATAATAATCATGGTTCCCATAAGCCAAAGAATAGGGTATTCCGCCTTTGCCTAAAGCATCAATTGCTTTTTTTGCGTTTTTCCATTCCGCCGGAGTGTTGTTGTTTGTTATATCTCCAAGGAAAATCACATATGCTATATTGTATTTTGAGGCGTTTTTAGCTATCCATTTCGTTTGGCTGAAAAAATGTTTGGCGTTTCTTTTGTGATATTTTTGTGTGTCAGGCAACACTGCTAATGTAAAAGAGCCTGGCACAAAAGGAAGATTGGGAGCCGCGTTAATAGCTTGGTCAGTCTCATTTTGGGTGAATTTTCTTTCGTCTTTTTTGGTTGAGTTGGCATATGCAGACATAGAACAGAGTAAAAGCAAGATTACGCTTGTGGATAATCTAAATATCAAAGTTCTTGTTTTCATAAAATTCCTTCTTTATCATTATTATTATATCCTGAACCTGTGAATGAATTTCCGGATTTCCTTTTTTGAATTTTCATGGCTGACCATCAACCATTTTGACTTGATTTTTTTAAACTATTGACACAAAGCAATATCCATTCTATCGATAGAAATATCGAATTCAAATTGCGGGGTATTGTCTCCTAAAATTTGTCATATTCATTTTTTTACTTTGACCAATTTGCTTGATTTAATTTTGCTGGGGCAGCTCGCGCAATCGGACATCGTCAAACCAGACACTGCCGGGACTGCTAAACAACCACAAACGAATATATTGATTTTCTTTTCTTGTTACGCCCCTCAAATTTCTTGAACGGGTGAAGTTTGCAACAAAAGAGCTGGCTGGCGGAATAGATTTCTTCCCAAATTGCAGCGTCCGACGGCGGATAGCACTTAGGCCCCATGGGAGTGTCAACTGTCTTGCCACAACTTGACGACACCAAAGAGATTCCAGTATCCGTGTGAATTCCCCCATTGGTTTCGCTCCAGAGCCGAACATTAGCCGGTTATGCTCATCAAGCAAGGCTTCCACATCGGTGGAATTGTCCCGAGCCACTTTGAAGAATACGTAAATTGATAAGAAATTGCTTTTCAGCCGATAGGGGCACGTGCTTGTGGAACCCAGTCTGAACA
>CAZYVR010000568.1:0-2722 GCA_964651145.1 uncultured Victivallales bacterium
GTATATATAGAACAAGCCGATCTTCTCCATGCCCGAAGGCTCCGACAAAAAGCCCCTGCCCCGCCGCAGACAAATGAAACTTGGATATTATTCCGGCTGCAACGGCCTTTTTTAGATTGAACAATTATTGAAAACACTTGACATATCCATCGCATTAAATGGAGTCACCAAAAGTTCGATGCGTTGTCGCGCCCACGAAGCGGGCTTAAAAGCGCCTTCGGCACCGCACTGCATATTTAAAAAAAATTAGAAGCGTGCCGACTCTCAGCTCTTGACATTTCAACAGGCACATATTATGGTAGAGTATAGGATAAGCAATGGAAAAGGTAAGGATATATGCAACAAAACAAAATTCTTAAGGCAAAAAAAGACAAAGCCGATCAAATCAGGACGTTTATTTACAAGAACATAAACTCAGGCGACTATTCAGACCGCATACCGTCGCTGAGCCAATTGGCCGAACATTTCAACGTGAATATAAAAACAGCAAAAAGAGCGGTGGACAAACTAGAGGCTGCTGGAATTGTTGTTTCGCACAAAGGGAAAGGCACTTTTGTCAATCAAAACGACAGGGAGCCTGCGCCTATTCTTTTTATTGGGCGTGAAAACAAGGAAATATCAGGCGCAATCTCATCAGTGCTCGCTTCGGCGGTTGATATGCTTGAGTTGAATTATTCGCCTTATACTTTTTTATTGCCGCGCAATTTGGATAATGAGCCATATGAACTGTCCGGACCAAAAGGCATGGCTGGAATGCTGATCGAAGGCAAACTGCTTGAGCATATCAACGCAGACTCTTTGAAGGTTCCGCTTGTCAAACTCCATGCCTTCAACAAACATGACGGCTTCCCTGCTGTCAGGTCTGATGTGGAAGACGGGATAAAGCAGGCTGTGGATTATTTAAGATCACTTGGACATAAAAAAATCTCATATCTGGGTCCCGATTCTGAGATTGACGACGGGCTAGACAGCCTTAAAAGGAAAGTTTTTTGCGAGCACATAATAAAGCATAAGCTAAAAACGAAAGGCTCCTGGAATCCGCACACATATTTCAGGGTTGAAGAAGGATACAAATCAGCCATAAAAATTCTTAAGGGCAAAGAAAAGCCGACTGCATTAGTATGCGTCAATGACGAAGTGGCTCTCGGAGCGCTTAACGCATGCGATGTACTTGGATTGTCAGTCCCTGGCGATGTGAGCGTCGTTGGCTTTGACGACCGGGCTCCCGCCATTATGAGAAAGCCATTTCTGACCACTGTAAAAGTTGACTTCAAGCAAACTGCGGTTGAGGGCATAAAGCTGTTGCACAAATGCGTCAGCAGCCCAAAGGACAATGAGATGTCAAATTTCGAAATTGTCCTGCCGGTTCATTTAATAATAAGAGAAACAACAGGAAGGCCTAAAAATGATTAAATGCGACTTTCATATGCACACATCCTGGTCAGACGGCGGGCAAGGCATAAAGGAAATGCTTAACGCTTGCGAAGTTACAGACATGAAAAAGGCGGCTCTGACAGATCATTACAAAAGTGCTGCGGCATTTGACATGAAGGAGTATTGCCGTGAAATAGAAGAACTAAAAGGCGAATATCCTTTTGAGATTTTTAAGGGAGTGGAGTTGCAATGGCATCCCGACAATGCGCTTGATTATTTCAAAGAAGAAGAACGAGCTTGCCTTGACATCACCCTATGCGAGCTGATGGGCGATCTTATATTCAATCCAAAATCGCAAAGATGGGAACAGGAGAGAAAGGAAAAGGCCAAGCTGTTTGACACTGTCTTTGAAGCTTACCGCAAAATTGCGGAACATCCGCATGTGGATATAATCGCGCATCCTTTTAATTTCGGACGCATGGAATTTGAATATAATTTTGAGCTATCCGACCTCCCGTCAAAAATGCTGCGCGAACTGGCCGAAGCAATGCGGGAAAACAACACAGCCTACGAATTGCAAAGTCAATTTTATTACTGGTATCCAAAAATGCGAGTCAAAGAGCTTTTGAAGCAACAAATTGAAGTGGCAAAGATATTTAAAGACGCAAGCGTGAAGTTTTCAGTGGGAACAGACGCGCACGACGTCGGAACCGCAGGAAACACGCGCTGGTCCTCAAAAGTGCTGGAAGGCATCAATGCAGGGCCCGAATGCCTGATAGAAAAGGCGCAATCATGAAAAAGCCGTGCTATGGCATCTTGGAATGCGAGATAATCGACAGCTCCGACTTAAAGCGAATGCCTGCGCGCGTCAGCATTCTGGACAAAGATGGCAACAGCCAAGCGCCTGAATGCTCACTTTTTTACGGTTATGCCCTGCCAGACGAATGGCCGTCAGATTGGGGCGCAAAAGGGGATCAGAAATATTTTTACTGCGATGGCTCTTTCAGCATAAAACTTCCCTGCGGAAAGGCTGAAATAAAAGTGTTCAGAGGCTATGAATATGCGCCTTCTAATATTCAAATAATCATTAAGCCGGAGGGCGCAAAACTAAAGCTAAAGCTTGAACGCATCATCGACATGCCGGAACATGGCTGGCGCTGCGGGGACAATCACACGCACCTTGACCACTACCCATTGCATTACGATGTAAAAGAAAAAGACGGGCTTCTAATCACAGCGGCGGAAGGCTTGAACCACGTCTGTTTTTTGCGCAACAAGATTCGCAAGCCGCATACTAAGCGCAACAGCATAAATATTCATAAAATACTTTCCCATATTCCCACGCCTA
>CAZYVR010000569.1:0-2700 GCA_964651145.1 uncultured Victivallales bacterium
CTCCAGCGGATCCTGGTTGGTCAGTTCAGCTATGAGCAACTCATAGAAGTCCTCGGTTGTAAATGTTTCAGTGTCGATCTGGGTTACTGTCGATGTCGATGCCAATGCGTCTGTGATTTCCATTTTCTTGTCTCCTTATTTTATTTAAATCATTGCTAAAACTGTCTGAAGCATTTCATCCACGACGCTTATGACTTTTGCCGCCGCCTGATATGTTCTTTGAACTTCAATCATTTTCGCCATTTCGCTGTCTGTGTCCACTCCGCATTTTTGCAGAATTGCGTTTTGATAAACTTCTTTAACGCTTTCCAATGAGCTGGCTTTACTCGCCGCCTGCGACACGTCCAGAGAAATGTCGGTCAGCATTCTGTTTGAATGGTCCAAATAAGAGTCGCCGTCGATTGTATTGTCTTCGTTTATCTTTTCCCATATATCTTGCGCGTTGCTTCCGTTTCCTTTTTGAGTTGCACTGCTAGACGCCGCTATTTTTATGGGGTCGGAAATTGCAGTTGTGATAATCGAACCGGAAGCTGGCTGGGTTGCTGGCACAGTGAAAAAATCGCCGGCATTATTGTTCCCGTCCAGGTCGTAAGCGTTTGCCTGATTTTGAAGAGCGTTTACGTCTGCCGCAAACGCCGCTGCGTAATCGTAGAGCTCGGTCATTTCATTGCAAATATATTCCCGGCTGTCCATCAACCCCTGAATAGAGCCTGACTCAGGATTCAAGCCGACAGCGACTCCGGGAGCGCTGTTCAATTCTATTTGCGGTGTGAAACAACCAGCCGGATTTTCCACCATTGTCATATTCAAATAGTCGGGGTCGGCTTGCGGGGAAGTCGTTCCATCGACCAAAGTCGCGGTTGCTCCGCCGTCAAGCTTAAGGTCGATTGTATATTTTCCGTCACTCTCCTCGGTTATGTTTATGTCAACATATTCGGATATTTCCCGACAAAGCTGGTCTCTTTCATCGCGCAGTGAATTGGCGCTTTGATCAATAAAAAGATTTCCCTCAAGCCTGGCTATTTCTTCATTAAGCTCCGCCACTTGTTCAAGTTTGCCCTGCAATTCAGTGCATGAATCATTTAGCGCTCCGTCTCCTCCCACATCATTTCCTGCTATATAGTCCATGTATGACGACAGATTTTCGTATTGGAGATTAAACATGCTCTCCAGACTTTCAGCACTGCCAACAAGAGCGGTTCTCGAGGTTATCTCTTCGGGATTTGAAGCAACGGCCTGCATGTTGTCGGCAAATTCCAGCATGGCGTCATTAAGGGCGCTTTCTCCGCCAGGGCCCACAATGTCTTCAATTTGGCCAAGCTGCGTGCAGTAGGTCTGAGAATAAGAGCTGTCACTTATAGCTCCGCGCAAACTGTCTTCAAGGGCTGAGTCATATGCTCTGACTACCTCAGAAATATACGCTCCTGTTCCGTAGTAGCCTGCGTCTCCAGCAATCATCGGACCGCTGGTCAATACTGTAGATTGCGCCCTGTACGCAGAGTTGTTCGCCTGGGAAATATTATTGCTTATAATTGATATTTGCTGTTGTGATGCTCTCAGCGCGCTTTCCGCCGCTGTCATGGCTATGTTCAGTCCTACACTCATTTTATGCACTCCTTGCGTTCAGCATGTTTTGTTTAAAAAATATGATTTTTTGCGTTTGCCTATTTTGCTGCCGAGAGAGCTGTATCCCGATATTTTTGGGGAGAGCGGATTCTTTAGTTTTCGCATGGCTTTGTTTATTACTGAAAGAAATTTTCCTGCAAGCAGTCTGTTTAGGGTATTCTGAGATCTTAATTCGCTGAGTTCCTGAGAAAGCTTAAGTTTCAGTTCCTCAAAGCATTCGTCGCTGGATGAGATTGTTTTAAAAATCGATTCTCTTTGCTTCAGAGATTCCAGAATAACTTGTTGTTCTGCAATGATTTCATCGAGCCTTTTTATGTCATGTTTTATCATTGCGTTTTTCATTTTTTGGACAGACAGAGCCAGCTGCCTATAATTATTTTTTATGTCTTCTTTTAATTTTTCTTTTTCGGGATTAAGCAAGGCTAAATTTTTCATTTTGTTTTTCTCGTTGGTTGTTAATTTTCAGATTTTGTCAATGCACTGAGCATGCCACACGGAAGTTTTTGTTTTCTGAATTCAATAACCTAAAAGCCTGAAGCTAAGTGCTTTGTGTTCTATTTTTTGTTTATTGATTAGCCTTTGATCGGTGTTTTTTGGGAGGGGGCTTGTAAAATAATTTTACATGGCTTGTGTTACTTTTGCGCAAAATGAATCGAATTGACGTGGAAGGTTTTTCAGAAATATCCAAGGGCCTTGCAGAAGCTTTAAAATATGGATGCAAAGGACGGAGCCGAACCCACTTTCCCCCCTGCTTCGTGGGCGGAACAGCTAATTGGACTTTTGGCGGCTCCATCGCATTGCGACCAAGTTATATAAAAAAACATTTTGATTGTAACTTTTTATTGCAAAAGGCGACTTATATTATATATAATTAAAATATTTAACGCAAAGAGCTAGCAGAATGAAAAGAAATTTGATATAATCAGATGCAAACTGAGCCTAGTGATAATATAGTTATAAAGCAGATTCTGGACGGAGATGTTGAAGTTTTTGAAAAGTTGATTGAGAAATATAAAAAAAGAGTATTTTCAATAGTTTCCAGAAGAGTGCAGAACTGTGACATTGAAGATTTGG
>CAZYVR010000570.1:0-2687 GCA_964651145.1 uncultured Victivallales bacterium
GCGCGTCCTTGCGCCCTGATGTTCTGACTCAAGAACTCGGTACTCTCAAGTTAATTATATTGGATGAAGTTTCACAAAAATATTTGTCTTTGACAAGATGCCCATAAAGTTTCATCAACAATGCAATCTGCGCATTGCAATCGGGCCGGATAATGGGAAGCCGACCATGGTCAAAAGAACGGAAACCTTCCATTACGCCACTTGAACCGTCAGGACTGGGCATTGCCCCTGAATTACTGTACCATTTCATTAGCCTATCAAGGGTTTTTCTATAGTTTTGTTTTCGCTCTGTGGCTGGAGATTTCCCTGCAATTTTCCAGGTTTTTGGAAGCGGAATTGCTGAAATTTGTCTTTCAGCTTTCTGGCGACTTCTTTCGGGAATAAGGTATAAAACTATTTTTCGAAGGAGACGCTCCCATTGGCTGGCCAGCGGAAATTCCAGTTCTCTGTATTTAGACAATTCAAATGTGGCAAAAATTTCATTATGCTCGCGCCCAACACACAATGCTGGAAACATTTCCCATTCATGCGGCAATTCATATTCAAGCCGATGAACACCCCTTATGACGGCAAAAGATGCCAAAACATCCAAGTCCTTGGAAAGTCCAGGCAAAAAAGTGCAGTTGCGCACTGGCAGTATGCCAAGCTCATCAAAACCATCTGTAATATAATGTTTTTTACGGACAAGAAAACGCTCAAGAGCAACAGGACGAGGAGGATAATTCTGCTTGATTTTAAATGTGTTGTGAAGGAAAAGATAATCAGGGCATTGGATATATTCAGAATAAAGACTCCCCCCGTTGTCAACAAATTTCTTTATCTTTTGAAGTATCAACTCCTTATCTTTCACATCCCGATCCCAATCAAAATATCCTGCCATAAACAGCATGCCCGTATAAGCGCCTGCCTTATGTTCAAGATATTCTGACAGGGGAATAAAATCAATTGTTGCGCCGACTGTTTCAAGAAGCTTGGCAAAAAGGTTGTCCTTAGCTCCGCCTACACATAAAAATTTTAGTTCTGACATTTTGCATCCTTCAGCGTTTTTCTGAGATTGCCGTTGTTTTTTGATATAAGTTCAATCGCTTTGCCCTGACTGACTCCCGTGGATTTAACAATCATTTGGACTGCGCGTTTTTCGAGTTTTTTGCAGCTTATCTGCATGTCTGCCATCATATTGCCGCATACACGACCTGTGCGTATCATTGTAGCTGTGCTTAACATGTTAACCGCCATTTTTTCGGCGGAGCCGGCCTTCATTCGCGTAGAGCCTGTGATAACCTCGGGTCCAGTGACAAGCCTGATGGCAACATCGGCATGTTCAGTCAATATTCCTTCGGGATTGCATATGACTGCAATAGATGTCGCTCCTATCGATTTAGCTTTTTTAAGCGCCCCGAGGACATAAGGAGTGGAGCCGCTGCAACTGAGTCCAACAACTGAATCTTTTGAACTGAAGCCACGCTTGCCAAGATCAACAGCTCCCATATGCTCTTTGTCTTCGCAAAATTCACGAGCTTTAAAAACAGCTCTTTTGCCGCCGGCAATAATGCCCTGAAATGTCTCATCCGAAACCCCGAAAGTGGGAGGGCATTCAGCGGCGTCCACAATGCCCAGACGCCCGCTGGTTCCAGCTCCTATATAAAATATGCATCCACCATTCTCAACTGTTTTCACCAACAGTTCAACTGCTTGTTCAATCTCAGGCAAAGCTTTTTCAACAGCCAACGCCACTTTCTTGTCTTCGTCATTGATTATTTTTAGAATCTCAGAGACTGGCTTTGAATCAATGTCGAGGCTGTTTTCGTTTACGGCTTCTGTCACTTTCATATTATTCACTGCCCTTTATTTTATCTAAAAAGTATCTTGTTATAAATTCAGGATTAGTTATGATCTTGCCTATGACGACAGCATGCGCGCCATATTTATATGCGGCTTTGATATCTTCAGGCGTATTGTACCGCCCTTCAGCTATGACCGGCGCGCCTGTCGAATCTGCCAATTTCTTTACAAGATTCAAGTCTGGCTCCTTTATTTTAGGAGAGTATGCAGTATATCCCGACAAAGTGGTCGCGACTATATCCGCTCCGGCTTCAACAGCACGCATTCCTTCCTCGTAAGTGCTTATATCTGCCATCACCGGAACTCCAAGCTCTTTCTTTATCTGCTTTATAAGCTCTGCCGCCGTGCCGCCGTCCGGACGCTCTCTCAAAGTTGCGTCCAACGCGATAATATCTGCGCCAGCTTCATATATTTCTTTAGCCATTGCAAAATTGGGAGTAATATAGGGTATTGTTTCTGACGCAGGCATCTTATTAATCCCTATAATAGGAACCTTGATTTTCTCTTTTATTGCCCTTATATCTTCCACCCCGTTTGCGCGTATGGCGGCGGCCCCTCCCTGCGCGGCGGCCTGCGCCATTGCCGACATAAAAACAGAGCCGCGCAGAGGATTGCCCTCAAGCGCCTGGCAAGACACTATCAACTTGCCTTTTAAATCTGAAATAATATTGTTCATTTTTGCTCCAATATCGTTTTAACTGTTTTATCATTTGCCATGCCAGACATTCTTAAAACCATCAAACAGGCTCCTTTTGCCAAGTCAAAATCATTCCGAAACACAAGTTCGCATTCAGGACGCAATTCTCTTAAATACGCTGAGCATAGTTTTCTGAATTCATCACCCA
>CAZYVR010000571.1:0-2686 GCA_964651145.1 uncultured Victivallales bacterium
GCTTCCAATAGCGAGCCGCTTTTTCTTGAGCATGGCGCGGAACTGTTTGGAGAAAACGTTTATCAGGAAGAGCCTGATGAATATGTGAATAATTATTTTGGCAAAAAACAGGCCATTGATCTTTTTTGGAAGGAAAATCCGTCTCCGGTTATTTGGAATTTCAAGAAGGAATATCTTAAATACGCCTATAGGGCATGGCGGACATTCGGGGTCGGCTTTCTCCTGCACGTGGAAGTGCGCAATGGGTTCGACAAGAGACGCTTTCCCAAAAAAACAGAAGAGCCAAACATTCAAGCTCCAGGCATATATCCTGATTATCCTCAAAATGCGAATGATTCGCCTGGCGACTTGAACAGTTGGGGCAAATCTCTTCAAAAACATTTGTCGCCATTTTACGCCTACATAGGCGGAAACGGCGTTTTTACCTCAAAGGACCACGCTTATTTTTCAGGCGAGGCAATAGTGAAAAGGGCAATTGTTCTCAACGATTATTTTCGCCCCATAGATGTTGACGTTGACTGGAAATTGCTTGATGAAAACGGGAAAGTGGTTTTCCACAAAAAGTACAGCAAGAACATTCCTGCCGGCGAACGGGCTATTGATGATTTCAGGCTGCAGTTTATGGCTCCAGAAGCAAGCAAGCGCACAGAATACACCTTGGCCCTTGTCGCAAAAAGCAAAGGGATGGCTTGCAGCGACAAATTCAAAATACAAGTGTATCCCCGGACGCAGGCAAAACAGAACAAGGAAATGGAGCTCCATGTGTTTGACCCTGTTGGAGAAACGCGCGCAATGCTTGACGCCGCAGGATTCAAGATTAAAGACGCAAGCCAGAATCTCCCTGACTCGGGTGTTTTAGTCATTGGCAGGCACGTTCTTGAAGACACAAGAAATGTCAAAAAACTGAAAAAAATGGATTTTGACGAAAAGCTTGGCAAGGGCTTGAAGGTCGTTGTTTTTGAACAGGCTTGCGAAAATATTCTTGGGCTGAAGGCTTGTGAAAACAGTCCGCGCAGAACTTTTGTCTCCGCCAAAGGGCATCCTGTTTTGAATGGGCTGAACAATGAAGATTTCTGGCATTGGCGCGGCGAAAGCGACCTGGTCAAATCATATCCTGTTCCGCAAGAAATTCCCAACGCGGCAGGGGGATGGTTCCCTGAGCGTTTCTGGAAATGGGGCAACGACAACAACGTTGCCACTTATGTTATACAAAAGCCAATGCGCGGAGCTTTCAGAGCTTTGCTGGACTGCGGATTTGATTTGATGGACACGCCATTGCTTGAATCGTGCAAGGGTAAAGGGCGCTTGATATTTTGTCAGCTTGATGTGTGCAAGCGTTATGGAGTAGATCCGGCGGCCACAAAAATAGTGGACAATATTTTTGCCTACATGAAAAGCGCGCCAGAGCCTGACGCGAAGCTTACAACGGTCAAGCATGAAAAAGGGGACGCCATCTTTGAAGGCTTTCGCTTGAAAAAGCCGGAAGGCAAGCTTGGGTGGGGGCTTAACAACGGAGATTTTTATTTTCGCCAAAAAGTCAAATTGCCAGCCTTCAAGGACGCAAACGGCCTGCGATTGGTCAAGTGGGATGGACGATTGGCGGCAATCAGCTTTGACGTGAAATCTCTTCAGGAAAACTGGCAGAAATATAAATGCTATAAAATACTTGCGGCTCTTAAAGTCAATCAGGGCGGCAGCGACAATGTCGGAGTTTCGACCGAGCTTCACGGCGACAGCGACGAGCTGTATCCGGTCAACTGGCATTTCGGATTTGTTCACCCATATACTGGCTGGTGCTGGTAAGTTACACACGATATTTTAATGAAAGAAAAAATTATGAAAAAAACTCTTTTGGCAATTACCGCTTTCGCATGTGTTTCATGCTTTGGCGCGAAATACCCGTTTCAGACTTTGGACGAAGCGTTCAAAGCCGCAGCATTCAATCCCAAAGCGGCGGAATGCAACTTTTTCGCAGTGTCGTCCGATCCGCATATTGGACAGAAAACAGACAATTTCCCGCCGGCAATAATTAAAGAGCTTAACAGCATTAGCCCAAGGCCGGCATTCCTTGTCATCAACGGGGATCTGATAACATGCGCGTCGCATTTTTTTGGAAATGTTCCGAACGCAAAGCAGAAGGAAAATGCTATAAAGGAATTTGCAAACTTCAAAAAAAGCATGGAAAGCCTGAGTCCCGAAATACCCGTGAAGCTGACGCTCGGCAATCACGACACATACCCTTATGAAAAGGATGGAGAGCTTTTTAGAAAGGTGTTCAAAGAACACAGCGTTTACAGCTCATTTGACAAGGGCGGCGTTCATTTTATTCTCCTCAACGGCGCGCAGTCTGGCGATATAGACCCGCAACAGTTGAAATGGCTAAAGAAAGACGTTTCCACGCTCAATAATAAACAAACCGTCGTCATTTTTGTCCACCAGCCCGCTTTGACCTCTGTCGTGAAGGAGCGAGGCATTTCTGCTGCCGTCAGGAATGTGTTCGCTGATTATCGTGGGCGCATATGGCTGATCGGCGGCCATGAGCATTACAACGGCACAAGTGTTTATAAATTGCAAAAAACAGACATTGTCCAGGTCGTAGTCACCACCTGCAACGGTGGAGTATGGGGGCGAAAAACCAGGCTACTGGATCTGGTGTATAAAAGATGGGCGCATATTTGCAAGGATA
>CAZYVR010000572.1:0-2676 GCA_964651145.1 uncultured Victivallales bacterium
CTCTTATGGCTACCCTTTGGGAAGTGGACGACCGCTCTACCGCGATCCTGATGAAGGAATTCTACAAGAACTGGTACACTAAAGGTTTGAGCAAGCCTGAGGCCCTGCGACAGGCACAATTAACGCTCAAGGATATGCCCGAATATCGTCACCCTTTTTATTGGGCCCCGTTCATCATAATTGGAGACTGGATGTAATGGCCTAAAGCAGACCCTTAGGCTTAAGATTTTTCATTTTGGGTCGAAACTACAGACCCCACTTATAATGGGTCCCCGGACGTCAGATGGGTGTTACGTCATCAGGCGTTGCTAAGGCATTAGACCGTAGAAATGTCGAAGCAAGGTAGTCCAGTTTTTCAAGGGCGTCCCAAAAGTTTTACAATGGCCTTACACGGTTCCAGCACGGAACAATTCATTAATATCGGTAATTCTGTAATTACTCCGAAGCTTAACATGCCAAACCAAGGGGATAAAACCTTATTTGAAACAATCATTTCTAACTGTAATCGTCTTTTTGTTCTACTTGGAATGGTAAACAATTTTGTACTGAAAAATGAAAAGGTAAGGTTTAAGGTCACAGAATCCTACTGAATGGAACATGCCCAACAATCTGTGGAGCCGCAGCCCCGTTGGGCTGCCAGACCGGCAAAAGGAGAAACCATGAATGACTGCATCACTGAACACATCAACGGTTTTCAACACTTCGACCCTCCCGTATTGGGCTTAGAGAATTTCGATCTGGCTCTCACGTACTGCGATGATCCGGTACCGCCGCCCCCAGGGTCATCCATCGAACCGGCTCTGTTCGTTAATATCAGCGTTTTTCAGATCTTGCCTGAACGTCACCTTGGCATTATCTACTACTGCCGCTTTCGTACGTTCTTGGGCAATGGGCTACGCCGGGACGGAACTGGCTCAAGCTCAAATGATCGGGCAGCGACGCTCAGCTCCGTCCTTCAGCGTCTGCCTATGGATGTAGCGCTCTTTGCAGAAGGTCGGCTTTCAAGCTCCCAAGCAGCGCCAATCTCTGTGTAGCCGCGTGCCATCGCCTGTCAACCTGACAAAGGCTTCGCCTTTTATCCGGCATGCCGATGAACTGCGGTCAGAAAACTTCTACGGGAGTATCATGATGTCAAAATTAACATTTTTCTTGTTTCTGTTAAGCTTTCCGCTGACCATCTTCTTTTATATTTGGAAGCAGGTGAAAAGGCCTGTAATGCACTGGAAATGGGTGCTTTCTCCGATATGGATTACCTCTTTGATATTATACGGAGAATATTCGTTTAAAAAACAATTTTTGGTTGGTGCCGTACCGATATGCCTAATCCTTACAATCATTTTTAGTATACTAAAGCTTCTCAAAAAAATCGGATGGAAATGGGGCTGGACACTTTGTCCTATTTGGTTTTGGATAGTTTTGAATCTTGGAGCAGTTTTACACCTTATTTCGATATATTACTTAGAGCCAAGAGGGCTTCCATTTTAATCAAGCATCGGAACATATTTAAGGAAGGGTGGAAGGAATCACTATCCGTTTGATAGAGAACAAGACACCAACAAGGCTACTTCAGCCGACTCAAAAAAACGCGCGGCTGATTAGCGGCGTTAGGTTTCAATGTAATGACAGACAACGTAAACATTAACTTCGTACGATACTGTATAGCGTTTCTTGAGGAACGTTGCGGGCTTACTAGCCTTGAGGCAAAGATTCTAATATGTGATCCAGAATTGGGTTCACAAATGGATGAGGTAAAACAAAAATGGGCATGGGAAGATCTTCCTTCAGCAGCAGATCCAGACGATTTTCTTGTTCCAAAGTTCTTCGATGCTCCCGAGATGAAAAGGATCAATGATTTTCTTGCACAGTTTGCGAACGAATATTCTATCCGTGCACCTAGAATAATTGATTATCTTCAATCAATAGGACATCCTCTAGGAAATAGTGCGGATGGGAATGTTATTGAAAAAAATAATAATAGCGAAATAAACTATGGGAAAACCTTGTTCGGCATATTCATAAACATAGCTTTGACTTTTTGGTTATTTTTATTTTTCGTTTTAGAGATAAATGAGTTTATCAACCCAATTCAAAATTCTGATGACTCTTTCACACAGACGGTCCCATTACTATCCACTCTAGGCATTGCAGCTTGGCTCGGTTTATTGCTTAGAAAAAATTGGGGTATATTTCTTTTTCAAGGATATCTTCTTTTTACTATTCTATATCAATCTATTGATTTGTTTTCGAATTTTGGATTGGCAACAATCATTCAACTTTCTTTGACATTAATAATTGGGATCTCATTATATTTTTATTTTAAAAGAAACGATGGGTTTATATGGGTAGTCAAAAAATACTAATTGAATTAATTACACCTAACCGCATCAACGCGGACTGGCAATTCTGCTGCGCTCCATTGCCAGCCGGTTATGCGGAGTTATGCGTGAGACCAAAACTTGGCCAAGCCTTTGAAGTTTATTCACAAAGTTGATTTTATGGGGAGTTGTTATGATTGGAAGGCGGAGTTATTTTTTTCTCTTTTTCATGGCCTTTACAGGTCTTGTTTTCTTTTGCGGTGCCTATGTCTTTGCTGGAAGCTGCCAGGAAGCAATCCGGCTTTACAACCAGGCGACAGGCGTTAAAGGCCTTATCGAAAAAGAACGTCTCTTTACCCAT
>CAZYVR010000573.1:0-2673 GCA_964651145.1 uncultured Victivallales bacterium
CATAGGAACTGGAGCCTTTTGAAAGGAAAACAGAAGCCTTTTCGTCAAGCCCCAGAGCGTCCTTCATTTCATCGCTGAATTTGCCAAGCTCAAGGCCTCCGCTTGAGAGCGCGCTCTTTGCTTCAATGGCTTCAATTTGTCCGGCGATAAATCCTTCAAGATTCTCCGGCAATTCCCCTGCCAGCGCCTTATGCCCCTGCATAGCTCCGCGCCCTGGGACACACTTAAAACGCGTTGCCGGATTTGCGTGGGCGAAGTCTCTGAGGCTTGCAAAAACCGCGCGGCGCTGAGGCATGTTTTGAATGCGTGACATGTCGCAGACTTTGAACGCTTCAGCCACATCAAAAACAAACCCGCTTTCCGGGACGCTCGCGTCAATTGTTCTGCCGGAGGCTGTTTTTACTGTCCAGTTTCCATCTCCTTTGTCGGACGCGCTTGCAACGCCGTATTCGGCGGCTTCCTCTTCTGTCAAATCCTCTTTTGAGCATTTGCAATGAAAGTCAATCGGCGGCGTGTGCGTATGCCAAAACGGATCATTTTTAGGCAGCACAGTATTGTAATATTTTATGTGGCTCTGACGCTTGTTTATTGACACGCTGGGGACGTAGCGAAAGTACGGAAAGCGCTCCATTATGTCCGGGTCAAAGCTTACTTCATCCGCGCCGACTGCCGCGGCCATTCTGGCGTTTTGCGTCAGGATCAAGTCAAGTCTGGCGGTGGACGCGAGGTTTGAAACTGCGTTGCCTTTTCCTGTCGCGACATTGTCCGGCGAATAGCCTTCGCCGTGAAGAAATGTTTTGAGCTTTGTTCTTGCCTCTGCCTTGTTCAGCTTGCCGGATGAAAATTCATCCGAAACGCTGCGGAGTTTGTCAATGATTTTTGACTCGGCAACTTTCGCGGAAAAGAAAGAATGCGCCCTGACGGATCCCTGAAAATATTTTGACAGGGCAATCTCTTTTGATGTCATATTTGTAAGAACGTTTACGCGCCCGCTGAGCCAGCGGTTTGCCGCGTCAAAATCAGTTGGACTTGTCATAGCTTTCTCGTTCATTTGCCTTCATCTTTCGGCTTTATGTGTTTAGAAAGCGCGTCCAATTTTAAAGCGGCGCCGGAGGCGGCGGACGCGTAAACGGTATTTTCAATAATAGTCTGCAATTTTTCGGTGGCGAAGCCATTATTGCTGGCAGTCTCGGCCAGAGCCTTGAGTGCCTCGCCGGACTCATCTTCGATGGCATTTTCCACCAGCTTAATTATTTTTTCGGCCCATTCTTTTGAGCCTTCCTCAAATTCCATCAAGGCGTTGTCAGCGACCAAAGACAAGTCCTTGGAACTTTGCTCTGCTGCTTCGCTAACGCTGGCAACAGTTTTTTCAGCGGCAAGACTCAACGCTTCTTTGTTTTCCTTTTTCTGCGGTGGCGAAGCCACTTCGCGGGGCTTTCTTGTCAACTTGATTTTAAAGCGGCGTGACAACTCTTCCGTGTCGGCTTCGATGCCTGCGTCAAATAAAGTTTTAACCATTTCAGCCAGGGCTTTTGTGTCTTCATCGGCTTCGAGGAGAAACTTAAATACCGGAGGCGCGGCGTTTGGATAATTGAACGCGAGCCAGGGCTTGGCGATCTGTCCGTTTACGACATCCGCGATAAGCGCGCAGTCGGATTCTAGCAAATCCTGTCTGACCTGGCTTTGCGCGTTGTCTTTTGACCAGCCGCCGCCGTCTCCAGAGCTTGCGGTCTGGCCTAAAATAACCTTGGTTATTGCGGCCTCGCAATATTCAATCAGCTTGAAATAAATATCTCCGTTGGCTGCGTTGGCCTGGAGAAGCTCCAGCTCTGTCGACCGGGTAAAAACGCCGCCGCCGTCGGGGCCGAAATTTCTAATGACAGACTTGATTTGATTGCGCTCGTTTTCCCAGGACTGCTGGTCGACTTTTGCAACCAGAAAAGGCATGCCGTAACGCTCAATAAAGCGCAGCATGTCTTTGAAATTGATATTCATGAAACAATGCAGCCACGCGAGCGTTCTAACCAGCCCGGCGCGCGCCGGATCACCGCCGGAAGCTCTTCTGTGAAACAGCACAAACTTGGCTGGCGGCATGGGAACTTCTCCGCTATCTGTTGAAATAACCGGCTCCCCAAAGGCTCCGTTAGACGGGTAAAGCAAATGCTTTGCGGGCAGGCTTGAAAAGCCATGAAGCCGTCCGCCAGCCAACCAGATTATTTCCGAGCATGAGCGTCCCGGCAAAACAGAATAAGCCATGTCTGCCAGCAGGTTTCCAAAGGTGTCCAAGCGATTGCCCCCGGCATTTTCCAAGTCTGTTTTAAGCTCGGCGGCAATTGCGTTTGATTTTGCGTCATCCGCGGAGGGCTCGATATCCCAGGACGCGCCCGCAACCGCCGCCACTCTGGTTTCCATGCAATGTTTGATTGTCCAGTTCTTCTCTTCTATTTCAGAGGCCAGTTTGCAAAGATCGCGAGTGTCTCCGGCGTTTGCCTGAGTCATTATTCTGTCGACTTTATACGGAGTCAAATTGCGGGACACGTCATGCTGGCGGTCGGAAGAGTCAGACACAACGGCGCGTCCCGGCTTGGGAGCAACGCGCTCGCTCGCTTCTTTCGGCCATGTTTCAGGGTTTGAAAAATCAACTTTCATTAGTAGCTTGCCTCCTCTGCGCGC
>CAZYVR010000574.1:0-2658 GCA_964651145.1 uncultured Victivallales bacterium
AACTTGGATTTGTCTATAAAGGAGACAAAAAGAATCTTCCTGAAAAATTCAAAAAGGATAAATTCTACACAAAGTGGCTTTACGAAATCCCTGCTCAAATAGCCCAAATCCTTCAAGTCAACAAGAAAAATATTTCAGAGTAAGACGATGGCGAAGCCACTTTTAAGCCCACTTCGTGGGGACGGCGCGTGGCGCATTGAACTTTTGGCGGCTCCATCGCGTTAAAGCTTTATTGTTTTTTTGTGGATTATTATCTGGCGTATTATCCCTTCAGGCTTTTTTCTGAGTAAACAGAGAAGTATATTCCAGATAAAAACAAAAGGTTATGCTATGAGGATAATAAATTTTAACAGCGTAGGCGGAGCTAGCGGCGACATGACGCTCGGGGCGCTTATTGGACTTGGCGTGGATATTGACACGCTTAACAAGGAATTGTCAACGCTTCTTCCTGGTGAGGAATTTGAAATAAAAACAGAGTCAGTCACAAGTCACGGCATCGGCGGGATTCGCGCAACTGTGGATATTCGAAAGGAAAGTCATCATCATCGCCATTTAAACACCATACGCGAGATAATAAATTCCAGCGCGCTTCCGGCAAAAGTCAAAACGATGAGCATTGGCGTTTTTGAGACATTGGCTGAGGCGGAGGCGAAAGTGCACAGCACCGAGCCTGAGAAGATACATTTTCATGAAGTGGGCGCCGTCGATTCGATTGTGGACATAGCCGGATGCTGTCTGGCCATTGAGCTTCTTGGCGCGGAAAAAATAACCGTCTGTCCGCTTCCCATAGGGAAGGGCACATTCAAATGTCAGCATGGGGTCATGCCTATACCGGCTCCTGCGACCGTTGAGCTTTTGAAGGGGCTTGAAGTAATTCAGACGGACGAGCCTTTTGAGCTGGTCACGCCTACAGGCGCGGCCTTGTTTTCATCATGGGAAAAAGCTTCGGGCAAAGTTTCCGGAAAAATTGTAGCCAGCGCGAACAGCTTCGGCCAGCGCGAGTTGAATAACCGCCCTAATCTGTTGCGGGCGGTTATGATTGATACTTCTGGAAAAGATGAAGGCTGCAACTGCGACGACGAGGACAGTTGCATTGTTCTGGAAACAAACATTGACGACTGTTCCCCGGAGTTTGTTGGCGCATTGTTTGACAAGCTTTTTGACTGCGGAGCGCTGGATGTTTTCACCACTTCGGCGCTAATGAAAAAGCAAAGGCCCGGCATCCTGCTTTCCGTGCTTTGCAGAGAAGGCAACAAGGAAGTAATTCAGAACTTGATATTTTGCGAGACCAGCTCTTTTGGAATTCGCGAAACCCGCGCAAAGAGGAAAACACTGCCGCGCCGAATAGAGACTGTCGAAACGGAATTTGGGGAAGTTGGCGTAAAAATAGGAGTTCTCAACGGGCGAGATATAACTTTTTCGCCTGAGTTTGATGATTGTCTGAAAATATCGAACGCAAAAAAAATTCCGGTCAAAGACGTTTACAACGCGGCATTGCTCAAGGCAATGCCGCATAAATAAGCGTTTGTTTCTTTTATAATTTTTCGGATATAAGGTCAAATATTTTTTTATGCTCTTCGCCCCATGGCGATGGCCATAGCTCTGCCAGGCATTTGCGGATGGCTTCCGGGGCGTTGCCTGAAAGCTCTTTTGCGGCTAGGGCTGCGCCATTTGCCAGCTTTTCCGGGGAGATCCCTTGTGACGCGACCAGGCGCATTGCGCCAATCACTCTGTCTTCCCATGACAGCTTGCGGGGAAGATCGCGGGTTATCCTGTCAATTGCATCTTTCAGAAAAGGGTTGGCCATGCGACGCAACAGATCATCTGCGTATTCCGCAAATCCAGATGGGGTGAACAGTTCGTCTGTGCCATTCCATTTTTTGCAGAGAGCCGCTCCCGATTCGTCAATAAACGCAGAGCGGGCAAAAGCCATTAACTCTTTGCAGTCTTTTAATTCGCTCATATATTCTTTGCCTGATTGCTTGCCTAGGATTCCCAGAAGAAAATGGATTGCGTTATGTCCGTAAAGCTTGGCTTCTTCAAAGGGGTACAGGTCTGCTTTGTCGTGCAGCCCTTGAACTTTGCGGGTTTCAATTCCGGGCGCGGAACTTATCAGTATACTGTTGAATTCTTCAACCAGATGTCCTCTGTCCGCTTTGTGGCATAAGGGTTTTAGTCCATCTTTTTTGCAGTCTTCAGCGGGAACGACTCCGCTCATTTTGCCGACCACTGTGTTCAGATAATGAGTGTTTGGGTAATCTTTGCTGATTGCCTTCTTGAGCCGTTCAGCCGCATGGTTGTTGTTTTCAGCCGTGTATATGAAGCGATGTTTTCCGGGGGATTTGTCAAAGCCTTTGGATAGCCATTTTGCGACTTGCCCGAAAAAGTTTACACTTGGCAGAGCCGTGGCTATTTCGTCTGCCTCGGCCGCCGCTTCCACAAGGCGCTCCAAGTCCTGAGCGTCAAGCGGGTTGTATACTTCAACGCCTGGAATCTTTTCTATGTATATTTTGTCGGAGCCTGCCACATTTATGTCAATGGTTCCGCCGGAATCATTGATGGCGTCTTTCAGTTTGTTGTCAACTTCGGCTATTGCTATTCGAGAAAATCCGCCTTTTGCGGCTCCCGATAAAAATATTCCTGTTTGGATGGGGCCAA
>CAZYVR010000575.1:0-2654 GCA_964651145.1 uncultured Victivallales bacterium
CTGAGCTTTGAAAAAATCCCAAGCCAAAAACTCAGTTTTACGGACAGACCCTAAAATAACGAAATAGCAGTCAAAATCAGCAAATTCTGCGTTTTCTTTGACAACTGAAAAATAAAATAGCAGGAAAACGGGTTCGTTAAAAGGGAATATTTCCATTTTTTTGCAAGCTTAGGCAAAGCGAGCCTGTTCTTTCAAAAAGAAAGAAATGAAAATGAATTTGCCAGGAAAAACTACGCCGCTTCTTTTATCTCGACAACAGGCAGATGTTTCCTGCCCTCCAGATATGAGATTTTGAGCCCCAAGCAGCAAGCGAAAGTCTTCCGTCATTTTACCATTAAATTTTTTGCTTGACATATAGACATCAACGATTAACTTACTGCCTATCAAGCCTTTATTTTTTCTTTGCGTTTTACCATTTATGTTATCGGCAAATCCCTGAACACCTACACCCATAGTCGCGAAAAGCAAATCCATGAATTGAATCTGAGCCTGAAAGAAAAAATGACTTGTGTTAAAAGCCTAAACAGAGAAGATTGCCCCCCTGAAAACGGCCATGAATCCGGTGATTCAGGAAGGAAATGTTTTTAAAAAATTCCACCTATAAATAGCTCATAAAAACCGCTCCGCGGTCTCTGTTCACAATAAGCGAGTTAAGAAAGACAACCCCCTTTTTCTCCCGTTTGCATTACCGTTTTCGCCGAACGCAGATTTATGATTTTTCGCACAACCTGGGTTATGTTCCAATAATCGGCCACAATAAACGCAAAGGCGAGAATCTTGATTTATGTCCCCAATGGATGTAAAAGTATAATAATGTGTTTTACTTAACATGCACCCGAAAATGGAAAGCAAAATTTTTCAATGGATTTTGACAAAGAACAAGAAACACTGAAAGATGAAGCTATTGACGGTCTCGCTGAGCTGGGATGGGTAGAAATAGTGTCCAAACTGCTGAACCGCCAAGAGAAAAGCCTTTGCCTATTTTTCTTGAAGCTTTTCATAATAGCATTTCTTCTTGCCGCTGGAACATCCGCTGTTTATTTCGGAGGCGGCACAGAATACGCATACGTACACGTTATGTATGTCCCGATAATTCTTTCTGCTTTCATGTTCCGTTCCCTGCCAGCTTCATTTATCGCGATTGTGGCTGGACTGCTCGTCGGCCCTCTCATGCCCCTGAATCTACAAGCCGGAACATATCAGCCATTATCCAGCTGGATAATGAGAACAGGATACTTTGTGCTAATAAGCCAAGTACTTATCCAGCTTGTCACTGCCAAAAATATGCTCAGAAACAGAATAATAAAAGCAAATAAAAAACTCGAAGAAATCAACCGCACCCTTGAGGAAAAAGTGGCAAAAAGGACATTGGAACTCAAAAAAATCAGCGAAGAACGCAGGGAATTGCTGCACCTGCTCTGCCATGATCTGATAAACCCGTTCAACGCCATAATATCAGCTCTGCCGCTTCTTCACAAAGCAAGTCCCCCACCTTTGACTGATGTAGAAAAAATCATATCCACCAGTTGCAGAAGCGGGGTGGACATAATAAACCTGATAAGAGAATTTGAATCCCTTGATCTGGATAAATCGGAAATAAAACTGCTGGCATTGAACCTGTATTCAGCCATTCAGGAATCCATTTTAATTATTGAACCTAAAATAGCTGAGAAAAAGATAGAAATAAAACTGGAAATAGACAAAAATATTGAGGTCATGGTGGAGCCGACATCGTTTATTTACACAGTGATGAGCAACCTGCTAACCAATGCTGTGAAGTTTTCATACGAGGGGGCGACTCTGCTCATTAAAGCTAAAAAAGGACAAAACGCGACAATCATTCTTACGGTCAAAGATTTAGGCATAGGAATACCGCCATCTCTGTTGAAAGTAATTTTTGATATTCACGAAAAAACAACCAGACCCGGCACAAAAGGCGAAGAAGGCACAGGTTTCGGCATGCCCCTTGTCAAAAAATTCGTCAAATCATACGGAGCTCTGATCGAAATATCATCAAAAGATGTCAAATCAAATCCGGATGAGCACGGCACGGAAATAAAGCTAACTCTCAATTCCAGTGACATATAGGACTGTTTTCACAGGCTATCAGTTGAAATCTGCCACTCTTCTCCAATCAAAACTTCCCGTGTCGCGCATTAATCCTTGCCTGCCTGCAGTCATCCACTACCCCGAAGAAGCAGTCTGTTTCATATATCGTTCGAATCCACAGACTATTGCAACCTTTCCATCATCCAGGCAGAGTCGGCCTTCACATTGTCTCCTCCTCCTGTCTGTTATCGGCTTTAACCGGCTCTTTACATGAGTTTCTGGACATTGCGATAAACATTTGCTTTTTAATATAAAATTGCTATAATAATTCAAGGGTTTTCTATTGGGGGGATATACTATATGAATGCAACTAATGCTCTTGAAGCTAAATTTGCGTCAGCAGAAAAAAATTTAGAACAATTATTCTCAGCCGTAGAGCATTTTGCCGATCCACTGTAAAAAAACTTTGATATAACTTCAAATATATTTTGAGTTTTAAGTTCTTGCAGGCAAAATGCATATTAAAAATATTAGGGGTGATAATGAAAAAAAACAATCATATAACAACAAAATTTGCGCCGGCCGAAAGAGAAGGCAAGGAACAA
>CAZYVR010000576.1:0-2649 GCA_964651145.1 uncultured Victivallales bacterium
ATTCAGTGGATTTCCGCTGCCTTTCCAATATAACGCGTTCCGCAAGTCTTTTTGTCGCGCCCATGACGCTGGTGGGCCTTACAGCCTTGTCGGATGATATCATCACCAGTCTTTTAACTCCATATTTTTCGCAGCCTGTGGCCAGGCATGCGGTGCCCAAAACGTTTGTCCTGAACGAGACTGACGGGTTTTCTTCCATTAACGGGACATGCTTATAGGCTGCCGCGTGATACACCGTGTCAATATTGTTTTCTGACAGGGGCCGGTCTATGTCTTCCGGAGAGCGGACATCGCCAATGAAATTTACAATATTAAGTTCCGGATGCTGTTTTGACAGCTTCCTGTGAATCTCGTAAAGGTTGAATTCTGAGATCTCAAAAAGCAAGAGGCTTGCCGGACGGTATGCGGCTATCTGGTGGCAGAGTTCGCTGCCGATGCTTCCGCCTGCGCCAGTCACCATTATATTTTTCCCTTTGACAAACTGAGCCACTTCCGTGCGGTCCAGTTTTACGGGCTTTCTGCCTAAAAGGTCTTCTATTTCGACTTCCCGTATGTGCGACACGCTGATGTTTCCATCCGCTATGTCAGAGTAGGCTGGAACCATGCGCAAGCCGCATTGCGCGTCTCTCTTTTCCAGATCGTCCAATGTTTTGCGAAGGTTTTTAGGCGAGGAATAGGGAGGAAGCAAAAGTATTTCCGAGGCTCTGTGTTTTTTTGCGCATTTCGCGGCGCTTGCCGGAGAGCCCATGACAGGTATGCCGCGGATTGTCTGTCCAGATTTAACGTCCTCACAAAGCACGCCTATAAGTTTTCTTGGGCTTGCCGTTGCCGACAAAGCCTGTATGAGGTTGTTTACATTGCTAGTGTTTCCCACTATAATTGTCCGCAAAGACTGAGCTCCTGAAGCTTTTGCCGCGGACTCCCGGATTATTCTCACTACAACTCTTTTCCCGGACATAGCCAGGAAGCAGATTAGAAAATCAATGACCAGCACATTGAGAGAAAAGCCGGGGAAATATTCTTTGCGCAGAAAAAAGACAGATGCAAGCAGGAGTGAGCTGGCTATAACATTGGCGCAAAAAATGCTTAGCAAGTCAATGATGCTGACATAGCGCCACATGCCGCCATAGAGTCTGAACACAAAGAAAACTATCAGTTTGACAAACACAGCAACCAATAAAACTCTAGGCAGAAACACTGACTCCTGTGTGTCGAAGGAGAAATCATGGCGGAAATAAAAAGCCAAAACAAGAGATAAGAGTATCGTAAAAAAGCTTGAAACAACCACGAGCAATGTTCTTACATGGATGAGCTTTTCCACCATCAATTCGAGCTTGTCGTTCAATTCCAATATCAGGCTGTTTTTTGTTTCTTTTTGTTGTGGCATAATAAAGTTACTGTCCGGCTATATTTTTTATGGCGGCGCAAACCCTGTCTATATCTTCTTCGGAAAGTCCAGGATATATCGGCAGGGAAATTATCTGGCTGAAAAGTTTTTCCGCAACAGGGAAATCACTCGGCTCAAGGCCATACTTTTCATGATAATACGGATGCATATGAAGCGGCAGATAGTGCACGCTTGTGCCTATGTCTTGCTCTTTCAATTTGTCTATAAATTCATTTCTGGCTACATTTGACGGCGGAGAGTCAACGCGAATTATATATAAATGCCATGAATGCTTTCTGTCGTTTTTTTCCTGTGGCGCAATTATGCCCGGCACTCCAGATAATTTCTCGGAGTAGCTGTTTGCCACTCTTTGTCTTTCCTGCCAGAAGTAATCTGCTTTCTTCAATTGGTGTATGCCCACGGACGCGGCGATGTCCGGCATGTTGTATTTGAATCCTGGCGCGACTATCTCGTAATACCATGAGCCGGATTTGTCGAATCGCTTCCATGCGTCTTTGCTGATGCCGTGAAGCGACATAACCCGCATTCTGTCGGCCCATTCCGGATTGTTTGTGACGGCCATTCCGCCTTCTCCGGTAGTGATCGTTTTGTTGGCATAGAATGAAAAACAGGCAATGTCGGCAGTGCTTCCGGTCATTTGCCATTCGCCTTTTTTGTCTTTATAATATGCAGGGCATGTGTGCGCGCAGTCTTCCACCAGGAACAGCCCGTATTTGTCGCAAAGTTCCCGACATTTGATAACATCGGCGGCCTGGCCTCCGTAATGCACGGGGATTATGGCTCTGACTTTTCCATGATTTTCAGGGACGCCTTTGACCGGCTCTCCGTTTGCCAATTTTTCCAGAACTTTTTCGGCCTGGGCCATGTCCATGCAGAAATCGTCTTCATTACAGTCTATCATTACCGGGGTTGCGTTGAAATATCTTACAACTTCAGCGGTTGCCGCAAAGGTCATTGTCGGAACAAGCGCAAGCTCGCCTTCCTGAAGCCCCACGGCCTCAAGCGCCAAATGCAATGCGGCAGTGCATGAGTTCAAGGCCACTGCGTGTCTCGCCCCTATATATTCCGCAAAATCAGCTTCGAGCTGTTTGGCCCTTGATGCTGTAGTGAGCCAGCCTGATTTAAGACAGGCGACCACTTCATTTATTTCCGCATCGCCGATTGACGGCTTAAAAAATCTTATAAAATCATCATTGCTCATGTTGTTTCCTATCTTGTGATAAGTTGGCAATATAACCCCT
>CAZYVR010000577.1:0-2633 GCA_964651145.1 uncultured Victivallales bacterium
AAACAAAAATTATGACAAAAGATTTTCTTTCTCAAACAAGCGCAAGCATCAACCTTGTCAAGACTGCGGACGGCTCCACTTTAAAATGGTATCTGGCTCAGGATGGGAAGCTTCATTTTGATGTCAACAATGGAACCGCTTATAGTTTTACTTCCGCCGCTTCTGTTATGCCTGACACTTCAACAGGAAGCGAAGAGCAATGGACAAATCTTTACACCGTTGTTGACTTGGGACAAGATGACGAGGCAGACGTTGTAAAAATGTATGCCAAAAGAGAGGGACTTGAGGGCGCAGCAGGAACAGTTGAGTTTAATTTATGGCTACCATTTTATGGTATAATTGACTCTGCAACAGGTGGTGACGCTCCTCACACATTAACTCACTATAATACCGTCAACGACACTACAAATTATATAACTGCTCTAGGATCAAGGGCGTTTAATGGCACGAGCGCGTATCTGACAGCTCCTGATTCTGCCGATTGGGATATAAACGCTGATAAAGATACCAATACAACTGTAGATTTATGGGTTAAATTCGACAACGCTGCTGGTTCTCAAGAAGCAATATTAGCACAATTACAAGCTACAGGCAACTATTGGGTTATTTATCGAGATTCAGACGGGAAGATTAAATTTTATAGCCAGGGTGGAGGCTCGACTGTAGATATGGCTTTAGCCACAACAACGGTAACGGCAGCAAATACGTGGTATCATGTAGCCTTTATTAGAAAAGGCTCAACGAATGCAGTCGGGCTATATGTGAACGGCGTCCAGGAAGCATACCACTTAATGACGGCAACAAATGAACAAGCATTGGCTGGGCTTTTAATGATAGGGAAACAAAGCGGCATGCCATATTTATCTGGAAATCTTGATGAATTGAGAATAGCTCCAAGCAACCATTTCACAGCAAGCCCTGTTATCGGTTTGACCGACACAATAACAGTCCCTAACAGTGAAGCCCCAGGAAACACTGTCGCGCTTATTGCCGATAGTAATTGGCCTGCTTCTGGCGGGATAACACTGTCTCCTGCCAGCAACGCGGTTGAGTTGCTTGAAAGGAGCAGCAATGCTTTTACTTTGAAGACTGATTTTGTTAAGGTTACGGCAGACGCTTCGTTTACGACATTTGACACAGCCAATTTTGAAGGCGCAAGCGAGACAACTACAACTTACACTTCTCCCGATTCTTCCAGCGCAATCAATATTGACGCGACGCAGCTGTTTAGGCGCATATGCAATCCGGCTTCGCAGATAACAGGAGGCGGGACGGGATTAAGCGCGTCTCCGATCGCTGACGATGGCTCTCAGGTTTTTTATGGCTTGTTTGAAATTAATTTGGGCCTGGACGGGACTGTTTTTGACGGGACTGTCACAGTTGGAATTCACATCAAGAAACCTGAAGATTCCGTATTCAAGAAAATAGGCTCAGTGCAAGTGACAGAGCCCGAAAGCGGCGACTGGACAGTTAAATATTACTGGAATTCACGCGTGGCTTACACTGGCGCAACAGGCACTGGCGAGACAGCTTGGGGAAGCGGGGACGCCGACGCTTACCGGACAGATGGCCCCGTTCAGTTTAAGTTCCAGGTTGAGTAGGCAAAATTAAAAGAGTGACAAGACGGCAAATTAAGAATCAGAATCAGGGCCAAAAAACTTGGACATTTAATGTTATCAAATTTTTGACCTTTGCAAAAAATCGGCAGGAGATATGTCAGATATAAATCGCTACATCAGGAAAAGAAAATTTGCGGCGTTGCGATTCGCAATAAGCTTTTTGCTTGCATTTGGGCCAGCATTTACGCTGGTGTCGGAAGACGCAGTGATAGAGAACTGCGAGATAAGCGGCAATACAGCAAGCGGCAAAGGCGGCGGTTTGTACCTGAAAACCGGCTCTGCTCGGATTGTCAACTCCACCATAGTCAACAATGAGTCGGAAGATTCCGGCGGCGGAATCGCGTTTTACCCCGGTCAAAACCCCAAAGTATGGAACTCTATTTTTTGGAGCAACATAGCGCCAACAGCAAAAGAATTGTTCAGTCCGACTTCGTATCTGTATGAATCAGATATTCAGCAGGATGATTTGGCTGGCGAGAACGGAAACATCAATACTAATCCTCTTTTTATAAGCACAAGCTACTTTAGTCTTCAGAGCATGTCGCCGGTTATTGGCAAAGCCGACAGCAATGCGGCTCCTGCATTTGACCGGAGCGGCGCAATACGCGGAAGCGTTTCCGACATGGGAGCATACGAATACGGAATATCTGTGCGGGATATTTATGTGAGCGGCTCCGGGAATGACACCAATGACGGTCTTTCCACTTCCACAGCCAAGCTTACAATTCAAGCGGCAATAAACGCCGCGGCTCCCGGCGACACAATACATGTGGCCAACGGGACATACTCAGGAGCCGGAAACACAAACATTGACTTCAAGGGCAAAAATGTTAAGCTTGAAGGCGAAAGCGTGACCGGAACAATTATCGACTGCAATTTCACAAGCTCCACTCAGGGACGCGCGTTCCATTTTCACTGCGGCGAGTCCTTGGATGCGGAAGTCAAAAACTTTACAATAAGAGAGGGTTATGTAAGCGGCTACTTTCCAGATGGATGCGGGGGAGCGATGCTTAT
>CAZYVR010000578.1:0-2632 GCA_964651145.1 uncultured Victivallales bacterium
TTGCCCACAAAATTAATAGGCATCTTGGACAACAACTTAAAAGTCTCTTTTGTGAGCTCATTCCCTTTGGAATCTTCTTCGCCAACGCTCAACAAGCCTATTTTCGGATTTTCAACTCCAAGAATAAGCTTCGAATACATCTCGCCCATTATGGCGAACTGAGCTAGATTCAAGGGGGTGCATACCAAATTTGCTCCGGCATCCAGCAATATAAAACGTCCCTGAATAGCTGGCATAATAGCGGCAATAGCGGCTCTTTCCACACCGGGAAGAGTTCTGACAAGGACTTTGGTGGAAGCCACAACGGCTCCAGTATGCCCAGCGGAAACAATTCCGTCAGCCTGGCCTTCCTTAACCAACCTTGCAGCAATAGTTATTGAAGAATTTTTTTTGGATCTTAAAGCCACTGTCGAAGACTCATCCATCTCAATGACTTCGTCGGCATGCACAAGAGACACGCGCGGATGATTATTCAATCCAGTTTTTTCGAGGTAGTGGGCAATCTTCCCTAGGTGCCCCACCAGGACAACATGAATATCATCAAAGTCATTAATCGCATCAAAAACACCATCTATAACGACAGACGGTGCATAATCGCCACCCATTGCATCTACAGCTATTCTCATATATTTACTCAGATACGTTTATAACCTGCTTGCCTTTGTAAATCCCGCAGCTGCCGCATACTCTGTGAGGCATGACAGGCGCTTTGCAGGCAGTGCAAAAATTAGCCTCAACACCCTGATACCTGTTGGCAGCCTTGCGCATGCGTTTTTTCATCTTTGATACTTTTCTTTTTGGTACAGCCATTGTAATACTCCTAAAATTTTATAATTATGTCTGTTATTAATTTCGCAAAACGTATAAAATAGCAGAAAAAAAGCAGCTTTCAAACTTAAATCCAGAAAAAAACGAACACATTACTCGCTGTCGTCTTTAACATTCAAAGAGTCCAAAGCCTGCCAGGGATCTTCCTCCGGCAATGTCTTTTTTTTGCATTTGCATTGAGTTTTGTTTAAATTTACGCCGCAAACGTGGCAAAGCCCTTTGCAATCTTCGCTGCAAAGATATCTTTGGGACAAGCAGACAAGCGTCTCCTCCCGGATATCCTCAGTCAAATCCAAGGTCTGGCTGGCAACATCCTCGTAGAAACAGCATATCTTATTATTTATCACTTCCTGCTCATATTCCTCCAGGCATCTGCCGCACTTTACTTTCACAATAGTCGAAGCGCGTCCAGTGACAAGAATTCCATTATTCACAAGAGCAACATGAAGCTCGTAGTTAGTTTCATTTCCGCAAAAAAGCAAACCATTGGGATCTTCTACATCCAAAAAAGAAGCAGGCTCAGATCCAACAAGATCAACTCCGCCACGATCAATATTTGCCAAATCTATTTTTATCATTTTTCATTTCCAAATTTTTCATCCAACGCATTGACCACATCTTTAGTCGTAAACGCGGCGATATTTCCTCCACAGCGCGAAACTTCTTTTATCAGCTTGGAGCTTACAAAAGAATAAGTTTTGCTCGGCATCATAAATATAGTTTCGCATTTTTCATTCAGGTCGCGGTTCATCAACGCCATCTGAAATTCATATTCATAATCAGCAACGGCGCGGATTCCCCTGATTACGGCTGTCACTCCATATTGCCTGACGGCATCAACCAGAAGCCCGTCGAATGAAACAACCTCCACGTTTTTGTATTCCCTGCAAGCGTCTCTCATCAGCTTCACCCGCTCGCTGGTTGTAAAAAGAGGAGACTTTTTCTCATTGTTTGCTATCCCCACGAAAACCTTGTCAAAAAGCCTGCAACTTCTCTCAATTATATCAAGATGCCCGTTAGTTACAGGGTCAAAACTGCCAGGATACAAAACTGTTCTTATTGTCATCTTTCACCTCTTAATGCCGGCATGCATTATAATCGACCCCGGCAACTATTTATCTTTCAAACTAAAAGTTTCAATTTTATCCGCCTTGACTTCCGTTTCAAACAATATTGCGCTTTTTTTCCGAATAATAAAGCGCAATGGAACATTTGTCTTGACATTGCAGCTACGCGCGGAAATTTCTTTTGCCACTTTGTCCAGCTCAATTTCCACCTCCGAAGCGTTCTCGGAGTCAACATAAACAATTCCATTTGAAAAACGGGCTTTCACGCGCGCAAATGCCTTTGGATCTGCGGGCTTTATCATCAGCCAGAAAAAGCTTTTCTCCTCGTCAGTCACAATGTCAAGAGAGTCAAAAAAACGGCCAGGAGTTCCAAAGCCAGCCTCCGCAACGTTCTGATAAAGCTCAAGCTGCTTGCAAATCCATGCAGGAGTGTAGTTGATCGCGCAATGAGGCGCGCCGACGAGCCAGTTGACTTGCGGCTGCCATGGTGTGTATTTCCGGATTGCCTCAAACAGGATTTGAGACTGTTCCGGCGGAACCCAGGTGTCGCTTGTTCCGTGCCACATCATTAATGGCACATATTTAAAGTTAGGCGCATAATAAATGGCGGAGCGGCGCTTTATGTCAAAAAGATTCTTTTCGGAAATCGGCAGGGTTTCTTTCTCTGCGGCAGCTTTCAACTTCGGGATTGTAGTTTTATACCAGAGTTCGAGGTCTGGCGAGCCCTGTCCCGCCAT
>CAZYVR010000579.1:0-2627 GCA_964651145.1 uncultured Victivallales bacterium
CCATAATTGCGGAAAGAAGAAAGGCATATCCATCAATAACAAAACTCGGCACAGACATGGCTGTGCCTGACGGGCATCTGACTGATATTTTGAAGATTTACCGGAAAAAGCTGGACGCTAAATCTCTTCAATATGTTGTATTTGGCCATATTGGAAACAATCACGTGCATGTCAATATACTGCCGGACAAGCCCGAAGAGTATTTGACAGGCAAACAATTATACATTGAATTCGCGGAACGCGTTCTTGAGATGCGCGGCTCTATTTCTGCCGAGCACGGCATAGGGAAACTAAAAAAAGATTTCCTTTCAATGATGCTTGGAGATTCAGGAATCAAAGAAATGCGAGCCGTAAAAAATGCTTTTGACCCTAAAGGCATTCTCGGAAAAGGAACGCTGTTTTAAAGACCAAAACGGGGGACGTTTAATTATGTTTGATATCATTAACAAAAAAATCTTTGCTTGCGGCCTGGGGGCTTTGCTTGCGCTTTCCGGCGGATGCATGGGCCTTTCGCGCCCTGTCGCGGATTCCGCGTATATTCAGGGGATTGTCAACATGATTCCCGAAGAGGGCGGAGGCTATGTTGACCTTGACAATGGAATCTATCGCATTGACAGCACAATCGTATTGCATTCCGGTGTGATGATAGCAGGCAAAGGCAAGGGAACGGTGTTAAAAGTCGCGCCAGAGTTTGTCGGGCCCATATTCACGAACAAAGACCTTAAAAAAGGCAACGAGGGGATATCAATTGCCAATATGAAATTGACAGGCAATGGCAAAACCGAAATGGCCATATTTCTAACACGCGCGAGAGGCTCTGCCATTCAAAACGTAAGCTTTGGAAATTTCCCCGGCAAAGCTGTCAGTCTTGAGCATTGCGATGGAATAAAAGTGGCTGCCTCTTCATTTGAAAATTGCGCGCATAAAGAAAAGGCCGCGCTGTTTTTGACGCAAACAAGCAATTGTCTGATTGCAGAAAACAAGTTTAACAACTGTCTGGCGGGCGGAATTGCGCTATTCGACAGCTCTAAAAATGTAATTGATGGCAATGTGATAAAAGATTCAGCAAAAGAAGATGGAATAAACCTTCAGGACAGCAGCAATAACTTGATAGAGAATAACTTAATTGAAGCTCCCGGCAAAAACGGGGTATACTTGAGGGGCTCAGTCAAAGAGAACATTATACTTGGAAACACAATAGAAAACCCGCAAGGCTCCGGCATCAATTTGCTTAATGCGCCTGACTGCAGGATAATCAGAAATATAGTGAGAGGCTCAAACGCCAAAAAATTAAAAATGCAATCCGCCATTGTTTTGGAAAATTCAGATAACGTGTTGGTTCAAAGCAATTTTTTGGAAGATAACAACAGCCCTGGAATATTAGCAAATAATTCGAAGGGCGTCAGCTTGCTTTTTAACGTGTTTTTAAATAATCTAGGCAAATCCATAATATTGAAAAAAAGCAGCCTGCGCTTGAAAGCTTTAAATGGAACGCCTTCCGACAAGTAAGAAATTTATAATATGAAAAAAATATACTTTTTCCGTGAATATCTTGAAGAAAAATACGGCAAGGCTCTTTACAGGATTCCGATAGACCTGCCGCTTTCATGTCCGCACAGACGCAGAGACTCAGGCAAAGGGTGTATTTTCTGTTCGGAGGACGGAGCGCGCGCGCGCCACTTGAAAAATAATCTTGATCTGCCTACGCAAGTCTCTTCAGGAATAGAATACGCGCAGAGACGCTATGGAGCCAAGGCGCCGTATATAGCTTATTTTCAATCTTTCACTAACACCTATGCGGATGTGGCAACTCTTAGACAATATTATTCTCAAGTCCTGAGTCTGGCTGACTTTGCCATAGTAATCATAGCCACGCGCCCGGATTGCCTGGATGATGACGTTCTAGATTATCTTTCGGAATTGAACAGCGAGCGCGAATTATGGGTGGAGCTGGGAGTTCAGACTTCCAACGACAAAACCCTTGAACTGATTAATCGCGGACATGATTTTGAATGCGTAAAAACGGCCGCGCAAAAATTGTCAGCTAGAGGCATAAAATGCGCGGCGCACGTCATATTGGGCTTGCCAGGGGAAACCGTTGAAGATTATCGCAAAACAGCAAAAGACCTGGCCGCCCTGCCCTTTTCCGGCATAAAGCTGCACAATTTGCTCGTGTTAAAAAATACCCCGCTGGCCAAAATGTACGCGCAGGGAAAAGTCCAGACAATGAATGAATACGAATACGCGGCGGCGCTTGTCGACTTTCTCAGGCTTGTTCCCGACTCATGGCCAGTCATGCGCCTCAACGCCGACGCCGACAAAAAAGACATAATAGCCCCGGAATGGTGGATGAAAAAAGGGCAGTTTATAGAATACACAAAAGAGCTGCTCGACAAGAACGACAATACCCCCGGCATCAAGACGGAGGACGGCTCCTACACATTGTATCACCCCGAATACAAGCAGTATTTTCATACGCTGGCCGGAGCTCAAACCGAGTCAGAAAAGAAGTTTATAGAGCCTTCCGGATTGACAGGAAAACTCCAGAATGGAGAAAACTTACAAATACTCGACATTGGCTTCGGACTGGGTTACAATGCCGTTTGCGCTATAGAAAAAGCCGAAAC
>CAZYVR010000580.1:0-2622 GCA_964651145.1 uncultured Victivallales bacterium
TTGAAGTGCTGGATGAATATAAAGCAAATTCAGGCACAGAGCATTATAAACGTGAGTTTGAAAAAAGATATGGAATAAAACTCCCAGAAAAATTCAGCTATAAAGAGCTTAAAAAGCCAGAGCATTATAATAAAGTATTTTTCAATATGAATATTATAACTGAATTGCTGAGAGAGATGAGCAAGGCCGCAAAGTCAGTTAATCCTGAAATCGAGATTTTTCACACATCTTCGCCGTCAAACAATCTTCGCGCCCTAGTTGACGGTTATCATGACCTCGAAGCACAAGCTGAATTTGTTGATTTCACAGACACTGATCCATATACAACAAATGTGAGCTCTTTGAAATTTACATGCAAACTTTGCAGAGCTGCGTTAAACAACAAAGTTCCTTTGGAATCATGGGTTGGCTGGAGTCATTACAGTGAGTCAGAGGCAGATCCTGATTTTTTCAGACGCGAAACTCTTCTGCACATTTTGGAAGGAGTAAACAGCTACAGGTTCGCAGGCGCGTCAATGTCCGATGAAGAGCTTCCTGAAGTGGGCGACACAATGCGCAAAACCGCAGCCATTTTGAGCTATACCGGCCTGGGAGATTTTATAGCCAACTGCGCCCCAATGAATTTCATGGGCGTTTTCAGAGACAGAAACGCTTTTATTGATTCGGTAAAAAATGGTGAGTGTCAGGCAAAATATTCTTTAACTGATTATGATAAAAGAGTGGACAAAGCGGTTCAAATCAGAAATGCGCCAACGAACATAATCTTTTCCAAATACTTCAATCTTAAAACACTTTCCCTGTATTCAGTAATAGCCATCCCATCAGACAGGGTCCTGAAAGACGAATATGCTAAAGTTGCAGAGGAATATGTAAAGCGAGGCGGAATTCTTATAGTTCAAGGCGAATCTGTAAACAACAAAATAATGGCGAAGTTATGTGGGGTTACTCCTAGAGGCAAAAGTTCCGGAATGATAAAATTAAAAGGGATAGCCGGCGTCCTTAAAAATAAATCAAAAAGCTTTGCTGATCAGACCGTGGACGTTAAGGCAAAAGGAGAAACGCTGGCAATAAATCAAAATGGCAAACCTTTAATCACATCTATAAAATATGGAAAAGGAACAGCTGTTTTCGTTGCCACTATTAATTACTGGCCATTTTTAAAGGATATAGTTAAGTCAGAAACTAAAACGTTCCCGTTAGGGATCAGCGAAAAGCTTTACAGCAATGTTTTTACTTCTGGCGATTCTTATATAATTGGAGCTTACAACCCCAATTATAAAAAACCGTATTCCGGCACAATTAGAATCAATTTTCCATTAAAAGGCAAAACAAAAGCAATTGATGTGATGAGCGGAAAAATATTGCCCATCATATCAGACTCCATTGATGTTGAAATACCCCCCGAAGGCATAAACTATTATGTCATTTCTCCAGACAATAATAAGACACCAGCATTTGCCCCTATGCTTCAAAGCAACGCGCCGACATACGCCAAAGTTTCAGGCATGAAGTTTCTCAGGCAAAAGGGACAGAGAAAAGCTTCAAGCTCAAATAGCAGAGAGCCAAAGGATTCACGCTATCTTTACTTTGCCATTTACAACGCCGGAGACGGCAAGAAAGTGACAGGCTGGCAGGGAATGAAAGACGCTTTCAAAGAATATTCTAAATACGTAAAAGTCAATTTCATAGACAAGCTGGATATGGATACGTTAAGCTACTATGACGCTGTAATTATCCCATGCATGACCCCTTCAAAGTCAATCAATAAAGATTGGAAAGAATGTTTGCGTGAATATGTTGACAATGGAGGGGGAGTATTTCTGACACACAATAGCATTGGGCCTCGCGGAAAGATTAATTTCCCAATTTTCCCGGAAATAGGCAAAGCTATGGGCAATTCATTGCTTAAAGAATTCAAAATCACTTCCAATGATCCAATAGTTAAAGGAAAAGGTCTAAAAAAACATTGCGGCTGGGATGTAATGAATCCTGGTTTGGATGTATTATTTCAAAAAGCGGAAATGAAAAAAGGCAATGTTTCAACAACTGCATATATTGATCATATAGAAATAGAGCCAGGAGAAGCGGGCAAAGTTCTGGCAATGAACCTTGATAAAAACGGCAATATTCACAAGCCTGTTCTTGTTGCTGGAAAATTTGGAAAAGGAAAAGTTGTTTTATGCGGAATGCTTATGGGCGCGACTCATAAAAAAGGCACTGAATGGGAAGCGAAAGAGAAAGTTCCGGAGAAGGATGAATTTGGAGTTCTGGTCAATTCCGCATTCTGGCTTGGGAAAAAATAAAATGAGACATTCGACGGAGCCGCCAAAAGTCCCGGAAGCTGGAGCTGCAACGAAATAAAGCTTCTTGTAGCTTCGCATCCCAACAAGCTACAGACTTTCTAATGCGCCATGCGTGCTGTAGCCCCCACGAAGCGGATTTAAAAGTGGCTTCGCCACCCCCTTTGGCGACCAGCGATGGCGTCCTGACATAGTCCGGTTTCTATTCCGGCTGCGCCGGTTTTTTAAAGTTTTAAGACTTCTGGCGGAGCCGTCTGATTCATAAAAGTCATCACTTAGAATTTTTTTGTTATTGATTTTGTCAATGCATGACTTAATAATT
>CAZYVR010000581.1:0-2606 GCA_964651145.1 uncultured Victivallales bacterium
ACTAAGCTTGCCGTTGAGCTTGTTTCAAAAGGGTATACAACTCCAGCTTTTTTCGGGGACGAACTTATTCAGAAGGGCTTAAAGCATTATGGCGTTCCTGCTGACGAAGCCTGTAATTACATAAACTCCGCTTGCGTTGAAATAACTCCTTCGGGCGGGAGCAATATTTGGGTGGCATCGCCATATTTCAGTTTGTGCAAAATACTGCTTGATGAAATTGACGCGCAAATTGACAATGCGGACGGAACTTTTGACGATTTCCTTAAAACGTATCTTAAGCGTCTTGAGATAGAGATTAATGAAGGGGTTGAAATTCAGAACGGATATCGCGAAGGGCGGCGCCTTTATGGGGGGAAACCGTTACAGAGCGTATTTACAAGAGGATGCATTGAACGCGGAAAAGATATAGACAACGGAGGCGCGCTTTATAACTGGGTTGAATGTTCATTTGTGGGGCTTGCAAATCTGACTGACTCTCTTTTTGTGATTAAAAATGAAATATTTGAAGGGAAAAGAATTTCATTTGCGGAGCTTAAAGATATTCTTAACAAGAATTTTGCGGAGCGCGAAAACGAGAGGCTGCGTTTTGAAAGATACCCAAAGTATGGCAATTCTTTTTCTGAAGTGGATGAAATATTGAGTTATATCTCTCGTTTTTTGGTTGACGAATGCGCAAAGCACAAGATGAAGCCCGACAACAGCCACTTTGTGCCGGGCGCTTTTTGCTGGGAGATGCATGAGAGGCTTGGAGCTCAATGCGGGGCCACTCCTGACGGGCGCCTTGGCGGCAAGCCGTTTGCAGATGGCGCTGGCCCTGCGCAAGGCAGGGAAAAAAACGGGCCGACTTCCGCCGCGCTTTCCACTGTGTCATGGGATCATTCCGCTTTTATAGGAGGGGTAGCTTTCAATATGAAGTTTAATAAAAGTCTTTTTAGCTCCGCTGATTCTGTTAAAAGATTGCGTGATATAATCGTTGTCTTCTTGAAAAAAGGCGGTTTTGAGACTCAAATAAATGTGGTGGATTATGGGGTTTTGAAAGAAGCCAGGGAAAACCCGGAAGATTATCGCGATCTTGTGGTGAGGATTGGCGGTTACACAGATTATTTTACGCGTCTCTCTCGCGAGATGCAGGATGAAGTTATGATGCGAACGGAATATTTGGATTTGTAGGAAAAAACAATATGGATATAGCAGGAACAGTTTTTGATATAAAGAAATTTGCCATTCATGATGGACCCGGAATAAGGACCACCGTTTTTTTGAAAGGCTGTCCTTTGACATGCCTGTGGTGTCACAACCCGGAATCGCAGGATGAAGATCCTGAAATATCTTTTCTCCCCGCCAAGTGCATCAGATGCGGATATTGCGTCGATATTTGCCCTAATCATTCACATTCTTTGACGGAGGACGGACATTTTTTTTCACGCGGGAATTGCGAAAAATGCGGAAAGTGTTCCGAAGAATGTTACGCTGAAGCGCTAGAGCTCATCGGCAAAGAAATGACGGTGTCTGAAGCGCTTGCTGAAGTGTTGAAAGACCAGGCGTTTTATGAAACATCCGGCGGCGGCATGACTGTTTCAGGCGGGGAGCCCATGTTGCAGTTTGAATTCACAAAAGCCTTGGTTGAGGCGGCAAAAGCTGAGGGCTTGCATGTTTGCCTTGACACTTGCGGCTTTGCGCCTTTCGATAAATATAGCCAGCTGCTGGATTCTGTCGATATTTTCCTTTACGACTTGAAGGAGACTGACCCGGAAAAGCATAAAGAATTTACAGGAGTTCCTCTTCAGCTGATTCTGGAGAACCTTAAAAGGATTGACGGGGCAGGGGGAAAGATCATTTTGCGCTGCCCTATTATTCCTGGATTGAATGACAGGGAGGAGCATTTCTTGGAAATAGCAAAGATAGCCAACGGCCTGTCAAATATAATTGCCATAAATATCCAGCCTTATCATCCGCTTGGAAGCTCCAAAAATGCTCGCATCGGCAAAGAATATGGCCTTGACGGCAAGCCTTTCGCCGAGGAAGAGGCCGTCGAAGGCTGGCTGAAAGCAATCAGGGAGCATACTGATTTTCCAGTTGACAAAGGTTGAAACATTTTGGAGGCATAGTATAGTTAAGCCCAAATTTAACCTGATTAAGGAACTTTTTATGCGCGCATTTAAATTGAATTTTTTCTTTGTTGTTTTTATTTTTTTGGCGGTTCAGTTTGTACTGCATTCCAAAGAGATTGAAATAACTTTTAAAAGCACATTCGACAAATCTGAACAAAAAGCCGCCGCTTATATTCCAGATAATTATGACGCGGCAAAAAAATACCCTGTTCTTGTTGTAGCTCATTATATGGGCGGCAACCGCTTCACCGCCAAAAAACAGGGCTATTATCCAGAGTGCGAAAAAAGAGGCTGGCTGGTGGTCTGCCCGGAATTGCACGGGAAAAGGACGCCGGGGCAAACCTCGATGGCCGCGCTCGAAGCTCAACGCGACATTGTCGATTCTCTTGAATATATGAAGAAAAACTACAACGTCGATTCTAGTCGGATATATCTTGCCGGACGGTCCATGGGCGGAATGCTGTCTATGATTATGGCCGCCAAGTATCCGGATAT
>CAZYVR010000582.1:0-2593 GCA_964651145.1 uncultured Victivallales bacterium
CTGGATCCTTCTCTGCAAAAACTCAAGGCAAGACGGCGTGTGCAACATATCCAACCGTCATATTTTTTTTCCCCCAGGATTTCCCCCAGTCCTTCAGTTTTTCCAAAACAGTCTCCAATTACATCTTTTACAGGATCAAAGTTAGACATATACCTTGCAAGGGAATCCGCTATGGAGCGGATCCAGTATGAGTGAATCTTTTTTTCAGGATTCGGATGCAATAAGCCTCCCAGTCCGGCGAATAATCCTATTTTCCTGCATCCTATAGCGCGCAGTTTTCTTACTGCCAGTTCTATCGCGTTATTATAGTCATTGCGAATAACAGGGCAAACACCGGACAGGTGGTCGCTATAAGCCGACACTACACGCACGCCAGCGTTAAGTAAGTCAGCTACAGATTCTTTTATATTTTCATGAGAGGTAAAAAGCAGTACGGCAAAAGGTTTCTGCTTAAGACAAAGCTCAAGCACTTGGTTGGTTTTTCCGTAGAAGACCGACGGCGTTATTCCTTCTCGTTCAAGTTTCTCAATAACTATTCTTAAAGCCCTCTCCAGGGAATCTGTTCCTCCTCCTCCAATGGACTGAAGGTTGCAGAGAATGAGAACGTTTTTAGTTGTGCTTTCACTGGATACCAGACGGGTGTTAAAGCTGTTGCAGCTCCAGCCTATGTTTTCTATATGCTCGAGGATGCCTCTGCGAACTTCTTCCCGCATTCCTGGCTTATTGTTGATTGCGCGGGATACGGTGGCAATTGTCACTCCGCATGCATCTGCAATTTCCCGAATAGTTATTTTTCTTTTCAATTATACGCCTGTGGTTTTTACGTAAATATTTTAGTTCATAGTAAGAAGTATAAGCTTCTTTGGCAAAGTTGTCAAGGCTTTTTTGGTGATTTACGAAAATATTTACGTATTTTCATACACCATAAAAAGTCAGAATATTTATTGATAGTTTGAGAGGGTTCAGTGACTTGCCCTGTTGCAAAAGTAAAATCTTGATAGGTAAAAAGTTAACTATTGACAACTACATTTCAAGAATAAATTTAACGGAAAAATGCCGGAGAACTGGCCTGTGCTTGTCCGAAAGGCAATGATTCATGCATCGTCGTTGGCTCATTACTGTATAATTTTTACAAGAAGCCATTCTGTAAATTCATTCATTGAGCGCGTCCGCTTAAAAATAGAAAATGACAGCGCTGAAATCGGTTAGAACCCCAAAAAGCCTGGACGTCCGTCGCACTGCCTTCATGCTTTTTGCGTTGCTGGAGCTCGTTTGTTGCTGAATGTCTAAGTGCGTCCTGGCAATGAAACAGCAGGAAAATATTCGCATGACTGCCTGTGGAATATCCTGGAACGCCAATTGCCCCGCTCCCGCTATCCCAAATTGATCCGCGGCGACATTGGTTTCGGCAACGACGAAACCATGAGCGGTTGCGAATCTCGCCGGGTCAATTTCCTCTTTAAGCTTCGCCAAAGCATAAACGTGAAAAAGCTGATCAAAGAACTTTCCGATGACATTGCCATTGAATGACAGGACGCCGGAAAAGCTGGCAAGGGTGTGAGGCGCAATTTCAATTGATGGGCTGGAACCACTTCCGGCGGGTTGTCGCGCTGCGGCGTTTATCAATCGAATACTTTCAACTGCGGCGCAGTTGGACACCGAATACCATTGGGCACGGATTTTGACTGAGGCCTTCAAGTCTTTCTTGCATGGAGACTCCCTATATCCGGGAGAAGTTGACGGTCAGTTCGTCTTGCCATTGAACTGAAACTGCCATTTTCGGGTCAACTGCTTTTTTTAGGTTGAATACCATTTGGAAGTGTTGTATAATGTAGATATGGGGATAAAGGGGGGCCGAATCTTGAAAAAGAATGGAAGTCTAGTTATTTTCAGTCTTGACAATAAGTGCTTTGCGCTGAATTTGTCTATTGTTGAAAGAGTTATCCAGATAGTAAAAATCACTTCTTTGCCTGAAGCTCCGGACGTCATTCAAGGTCTTATTAATATCCAGGGCAATATCATTCCAGTCATCAATATGCGCAAAAAGTTCCATATGCCGGATCGGGAAGTTTTCTTGAGTGATCAGCTGATTCTAGCTCATACTTCAAAATGGATGGTCGCTTTAATGGTAGATTGCGTTACCGACGTGGCCGAATTTTCAGAAAAGGATTTTGTGGCAAGTGAAGAAATTGTTTCCGGCCTAGGGGCTGTCGGAGGTGTAATTAAAATTAAAGAGGATATCATCCTGATTTTTGACTTAGAAGATTTTTTCTCTTTTGATGAACGTAAATTTGTGAAAAAAACAAAAAAGAAACTGGATGAAGAATTATCAATGACCAGTGCGCCAAAATAGTCAAGGTTTAAAAAAATAGATGGATGTGGATTGAGCTCTTGGATATGAGAGTGATAAATGGCAGAGCAATCTGCCTAGTGGAACTTTAGTTAGTAAGTTTTGTGATAATACGCTAAAAATGAAGCTGGGGGGCTTATGGGGCAAGCGATATCAAAAACACTGCTTTTTCAATTCAGTAAATTTGTTACGCCTCTTCTGCGCTTTGTTCCGAGGAATCATAGCTTTCTCTGCGTCTTTATA
>CAZYVR010000583.1:0-2587 GCA_964651145.1 uncultured Victivallales bacterium
GTCTTCCAGTCAATAACAAGAGGCCATCCATCGTCTGTCCTGACAATGCAGTCGAATTCGCCTATCAAAGGCTTCTCTGAAGCATGCCGTCCATTGGCGTCAATCAATGGCACGCTGAACGGCTCGGCTATAGCAGCAACGGACGTCTCAGGCCACTCCTTGTTGAGGCACTCAAGCATCTTACAGCCAAGCTCCCTAAGGCTCTCATGCGATTGCCCTTCCTTATAGATAATTCTGTTGGCGTGCTTGCAGTGCGTTTTCCATGCGTTGCTAAAAAACTCAGCAATATCATTTTCCCATAATCTGATGCCTTCCATCCTGTGCATAGCTATGTACTCTGCCGTGTCATGGAAGGCTTTTCCAAAGAGCAGGTTGATCGGCGTATGCTCCGGCTCCTCCTTGTACAAGTATCTGAAGGCCCATGCCAACGAGCAGACATTGATAAAAGAATTGATGCTCGAAAATGACCAATGCGGCTTTTTCCTGAGTTCCATAAGTGACAACATATAGTTTCTCCTGTTTGGTTGTGGTTAACAAAAAAGTAGGGGCCGGACAATGCCTTGACACTGCCCAGCCCCCTTGGCGGTGCTTCCGGATGACCGGATAGTTTTTATTTGTCAGGCGGCCTTGCCGTGCTTCTGCAGTTCATCGATAAGACTGCTGCACTGCTGACGGGAAAGGTCTTCAGCGCGATCGGCCCTATAGCTTCTCAGGCATCCGGCAAGGTCGGCGCCCATGCGTTTGGTCAAGTCGACAAGGTAGCCGATTTGACGGGAACTGGCGAGTTCCGTGTTTGAACTTCTGGGCAAAGTTGCCTTGACGTTTATCTCTTCCTCTACTGAAGCCTTCACCAATGCGAAGGTCTCGTGGATTTTCCTTTTCAGTTCCTCCGGCGATAGGTTGTCCGACAGCTCGGCCTCCACCGAAGCGTGATAGCTTTTGCTGCTGTAGTCCTGTTCCGCTGGGACCTTCTTCGAATACGATGCGTTAAGCTTAAGCATAGAGATCCTCCTTCTTTATGCGGCGACGCGAGAAGTCCCGGCCGCCAATGGTTGAATATTAACGGCCAGTCAATGGCCATAAAACGAAAAAGACGGCAAGCCGACAAATGGCTAACCGTCCTTCATCATATTATGACAAAAAAACGCCTAAAATTAAGCAAAAAAGGGAGTTTAGTGTTGAATTCAAAGGAGATTTTTAAAAATATGACATAATCTTGACATAAAAATGGTTGAAATAGTGTAAATATGTCATATATTTGCAATGTTTGATATTTGACAAGTGAGTGTAATTCGTTCATTTTAAGCAGGTTGCAAGGCTAGAGTTTCGATTCCCTGAGCCGCTACCATTTTTTTTCACCAACCCAAAGTCACAAACAAAACGAAGTTGTTCTATATCTCCTTGTACCAAAGGCTTTTGCAGAATATACCCTCTAAACATACGCTCTCAAAGAAACAGCTATTTCTCTAAAATTATCCCATTTGGCTCTCAAGTTCTCAGTTTCTCTGTGTCCGGACACAAAATCGGTCACCAAAACAAAACCTCATTCAAGCTCTTAATCTTCAACGATTTAACTGCGAGAAATGTTTTTAAACAAAACTTCCCGATTTTGCGACTCTACAAATGCACCATCCAAATCATTAGTAAATCACAACCCCCGGACACAATTCTGCTCAAAGTTGACCAGCTCAATATCGACACCGCCATCAACTTAGCTTCAGAAGTGATAGGGATGTCCCTGGATGACTTATCGCTACCGGTTCGAGACTTGTTAAACCAACTGACCGAATGGCTGCCAACAGGCAAGGAACGCTCCAAAATGACTTTCGTCATTATCCAAGACGACTATTACCCCATCTCCTTCCGAAATGATTACTTAGCCATAAATCAGGAAGTCTTCCGTTTCAAAGACGGCAAACCAAACCAAACCAAACCACATCAAGTCAGAACTCTAATCCAAACTAACAATCTTCGCCAACTCATGGATTTAAAAAATATTATTCTGCAAATATTTCATATTTTTTTATATTGCTGTTGAGAAATGAATATCTCAGCTTTATTTATGAAATCTTCAAGAAAATTTTGTACCGAATCTGACAGAATTTTAATATCATTAACTGTATAATCTTTCCCAATATCATAAAAAGTACGTTCTCCATGGGCTAACCGGTTGCGTTTGTTTTTTATATCCAATAACTCTCTTCCGTTAACAGGCTCTTCAAAACCTAATTCATTTGCAATTTTACGTATTTTTTTTGCATCTAGATTTCCTGAGAAATTCAACCAATCTTGTTTAAAAATAATATCCATATTTTCTGCTAAACTTTGAGCACTCCTAAAAAACTTTTCCAACGACTTTCCGCCTAAAATACTTTTTATTTGAAATTTAGCCCAGTACATTTGAACATTTTCACTTAATTGACAAAAGTTCAAATTATCATCATTTATAATATCGTATAATGCTATTATAGTATTAGTTATAGTTGATTCAACCAAATTATAAAAAAGTAAAATAGAATTAGCTGTTAAAGTGTAAGCGTCATTACTGACACATCTGTTTTTTTTGTTTGAATGATGATATTTTTCC
>CAZYVR010000584.1:0-2569 GCA_964651145.1 uncultured Victivallales bacterium
ATGGGCGGTGGCCTTGTTCCAGAACAGAGAACTTGCCAAAGACTCAATATAAACAGTCATGCGTTCTATTCTGAAGCTTTCTTGTCAACCCCTCTGACGCAACCAGCAGAAGAGCTGACATACAGCGCTCCTTTAGCTCTGGGATCAAGGCAAATAAAATATAAAGAAGTGCTGACCTTTTTTAGATTTCCTGTAACATCCCTCCATGTGTTGCCTTTGTCCAGACTGCGAAATATTCCAGTTTTTGCATCCGTGGCCCTATGCGGCAAAAGGTTGACGCCTAAAGATGAAACAGTGGAAGAAGCATAAACAGCTCCTGTATTCTTGTCAACAGCCACTGAACTGACACATGCCTGCTTAAGACTCAAGCTCCATGTGCGGCCTCCGTCAAGGCTCCTGAAAACTCCGCCAGGATAGACCTTTCTGCCATTGCAAAACATGGCCGCCGAAATGTAAAAAACGCTTGGATCACATGGGTCCTGCGCCATCTCAATACAATTTGGAATTTCAATGTCAACATTGAGCTTGCGCCAGGAATCCCCTCTGTCAATGCTTTTATAAACTCCTCCCGGCGGCCCATTATATCCAGACTCATAAACGCCCATGTTCTTGCCTGGAATCCCCGCAACTGCATACAGTATGTCCTTGTTATCCCTATCAATAATCAAATCATTTATATTAAGATTGTCCAAGCCATTATTTATGCGTTTCCATTGTTTCCCCCCATCTATTGTTCTATATATCCCCGTTCCATTTCTTTTGTACCAGTAGCCGTTGACAGCATATATTATCCTCTTCTCTGCCGGGCTGGAAGGGTCAACTATAATTTTCCAACGCCATGAGGCATCATGGTCCGCGCCATTAGTATCGTCCAAAAAGGATTGCCAGGTTTTACCGCCATCAATGCTCTTTTTAATAATCCCGGGATCAGAGCCGCTTTTTTTTGACTCTCCCATGTACAAAACATCAGGCGCGCCAGGATCAACTGTCAGAGAAAAAACGTTCCATCTCTGGGCTATGCATTTATAACTGGATCCTGCATCTGTGCTTTTCCATATGCCTGCATCGTCGGCAGTGATATAAACTATTTCGTTATCCTTCCCGGAAATATCAATGTCGTACACATGAACAGCATCCGCGCCGCGCGTTTTCCAGCAGTCCGGCTTTGTTTCATCTGCATATATCTGCTCCCAGGCATTGCCTCCATCAACGCTCTTGTGAATAGCGTAAGCTCCGCCTTCATAAATAACCTTAGGATCAGAGTCGCAAATTGACAGTCTTTTGCCCAACTGAAAAAACTGACCTCCGGGCCTTGACCAGCCATAAGTGACATTGTGTTTTTCGGCTATCCGCCTCCAATTCTTGCCTAAATCAAGCGTCTTATACAAGCCCAGAACATGATTGCAATTACGAGGAGCCACATATAGGATATCAGGATTCTCAGGGTCAGTCACAAAGGTATAATCAGTTCCTTGCTTTGAGCCTTTCAACCCGCTCAATTTATTTGTCACAGAAACCCAATGCTCTCCTTTATCAAGGCTTTTATAAACGCCTCCTTGCAATTTGCCGTCCACATTTTGAGATGCAGCCGAAACAAACAAAATAGAATTACCCTTTTTATTATTCCTGACAACTGCAATAGAACTTAAATTATCATGAGGCAATCCAACTCCGATCTTATTCCAGCGAAGCCCCTTATCGCTGCTTTTAAAAAAACCTTTTGTTGTCGCCGCAAATATTTCTTTTCTTTTAGTGGGATTAAAAGCAATTCCCCTGACGCCCGCCTCTGCCGGAATCCCTGCCACGGGCCACCAGCAAGTGCCTCCATTTGATGTGCGCATCATTCCGCCGCCAGTGTTCCAATTGTCAATTCCAACAAATATCTCTCCTGAATTTTCAGGATTGACAGCTATTGAATAGACCTGAACTCCTTTGAGAATGGAAACCCAATTCAAACCACCGTCAGTGCTTTTCAACACGCCATCGCCAATGCGATACAAAATATCCTTGAAAACAGGATCAAAGATTACGCTGTGACTCACATTCCCATCCCCAACAGGCTCCCAACTTTTCCCGCCATCCAATGTGCGGTGAAGCCCCTTGGTGTCCCATGCTATAAAAACCCTGTCGGAATCCCGGGGATCAACAGATATGCCGTTTACTCCTCCGCCAGCTCCGAAGCCAACAACTTTCCAATTGATGCCCTCCTTTGAATATTCAATATCTTTAGCGCTTGCGCAAAAAAAACAAGAAAACAAAAAGCATTTCAAAAGGACAGAAACAAAATTTTGCGCGACATGGAAATATAACTTCTCAAGCATAATCAACTCCAAATATTATAATTTTAAATTATCAATAATCCTTCAGCCAGAATTTTCGCCAATCATCTGAGCCTTGAGGATAAAGAAACTGAATACTCCGCAAATATTTCACGTGTCCGTCGACAAACAATACATTTGCGCCATTAAAATGCCTTTCAATGTCAACATAAGCATTATTGCCGTTGTCTATGTTCCATGCGCTCAGAGCGTATGTGCCCTTTGAATCAATGACAACGCCTGTTCCTGAC
>CAZYVR010000585.1:0-2567 GCA_964651145.1 uncultured Victivallales bacterium
GGTCCGATCCATACTGGTCACGATTACCACGTCAGGCTTCTGTTCTTCGATCATTTTATCGAAATCCTCAGCCTTATACGTTGGCAATTCAGGGTATTCGCATTCTTTCTGGATATAATTATTCCAGTAATCCATGCGGGTCTGATTGGAATCACAGAACGCCTTCAGTTCGGACACGTCTTTGTAATCCACGGTTACAGCCTTAATATACATTGACGAACGCCCCCCGGTTCCAACGAGCACATACTTTTTCTTTGCAGACATTTTATTTACTTCCTTTTGTTGTTGTGGTCAAACGACCAATTTACGAACTTTCTCTTTGTATAAACTTTGTATCCAAAGTCAGCTGCCCTGCTTTGGACGACGATGTCTTTGTCAATTCAACAGTCTTGCGGCTGATTGCCTTGAGCGGATGCGACACCGTACTCAATCCTGGAAAAGCATATTGTCCGGCGGCATCATCGTCAAATCCAATGACCGCTATCTGTTCCGGAATTGAAATACTGTTTTCCTGCGCGTATTTATAAAACCCCAACGCCATACGGTCAGTGTCAAAAAAAACGGCATCAACCTTCTTTTCCATCAATGCGGCACCAGTGGAATATCCGTCCGAAAATTCAATTGAGCGGGTAGGTATAAACAGCTTCTCGCAATTTGTTGCATCCGTGCCCGAAAAAGCATGATCAAAACCGCTACGCGAAGACCGAAGGTTGCCGCATCTGGCAATCCGAATATGCCCCTTCTTGATCAATTGCTCAATGCTGGTGCGAATGCCGGTTGAACGGTTAACGCTGATCGTTGTCAAATTGCTGCCGTAGACCGGACAGTCAACAAAGATAAAACGCTGTGGCAATCCTTTTAAAAAACGCTCTGGGTCAAGCGTCTCAGACCAGCTCATAAAAACGACTGTATCCACCAATCCGGCCCAGTCGCAAAGCGTCTGCTTTAAACGTTTATGATCCTTATCAAAAAGACCAATTACCGGATAAAAACCTTCCTTTTCATATTCATACTGTAACATCAGGCGTTTTTTCCCAAACACCTCCAGAGTATTATCCGGAACTATGATCCCGACAAAATTACTCTTTTTTTCCCGGAGATTTCGGGCCGCCACATTTGGCGTATAACCTACCTCGCACGCCGCAGAGAGAATTTGCTCACTGGTTCCAGTCCCAATCCCGCCCTGCCCTTTTAGGGCGCGGCTCACGCTCCGAATCGAATATCCGGTTATCTTCGCCAACTCTTTAAGCGTTACCGTACTCATATTTAATCTCTTTTAAACCTTACGCCATCGTTATATCATATCTCAAACAAATAAAACGAAAACAGAACAAAAACAACCAACGCCATCGTTGGCGTAAATATATGACAACAACAAAACATTGTCAAACCGAAAAACAAAAAAAGCGGCGAATTTTTCAATCCGCCGCCTTGATACAAAGAAATAAGAGCTTATTTTTTCGTAACTTTTTCAATCTTTTTCAGCATTGCCTGAGAATTCTTTTTCTGATAAGCATTAGCTTTCTTATTTGCCAGTGCCTTTTCATAAGCCGCTTTTGCTTTGGGGTAATCTTTCAACTCATAATAGCATTGACCAATCATCCGGTCCGCGTCAACAATATGACTTGGATGAGCTCTCTTAATTGTCTCAACCTTTTCGAACGCTTTGATAGCCTCGGCCTTTTTCCCCTGTGAACGAAGGTTATGACCAATATACAATTGTGAAGTTGACTTGTGATGCGGATGCCCTTTCTCTGTCGCTATGCATGCGGCAAAAGCTTTATTTGATTCATCATACTTTTTCTGAGAACGCAGGTTATACCCCATATACATCCGGGCTGTTGACTTATGATGCGGATGCCCTTTCTCTGTCGCTGCGCATGCGGCAAAAGCCTTGTTTGATTCATCATACTTTTTCTGAGAACGCAAACAGTGTCCAATATTCATATGGACGTTTGAAATATAGTGAGGATGCACTTTGTCAATCTTAAGGACCTTTTTATATTCCTGAATTGCCTCATCATACTTTTTCTGGACTTTTTTAATATTACCAAGATATAGTTGAGATATAGAGCGATGGTTTGGATGCGCTTTTTCATTCGCGATAACCTTACTAAACGTTTCAGCTGCAACATCATACTGTTTAGTATTATATTGAGCATATCCAATATGCATCATGGCGTCAGAAATATGACGTGGATTCGCTTTTTCAATGGTAAGAACTTTTTCCAGTTCTGGAATACATTCCTTATATTTTTTCTGCCAGTACAGACATTGCCCGATTCTCATTTGAGCAACACCTTGATAATAAAGACTGCAATCCTTGACTTCCAATGCCTTTCTGAAATATTCTGCGGCCTTGGCATAATCTCTCTTTATCCGCATACATTCACCGGCACGGAAATAGGCGTTTGCTTTGTCCTTCGGTTTATCCGCAATATCAGCCGCCGCAACATAACTGGCTACGGCAATCACATATTCCTTGGCTTTTTCTTCCTTGGATGCGGCTTTGTAAGCATCGCTGTAGGCTGAAGCATAAGCTCCAGAGGCGGCAATACAGATGGCAA
>CAZYVR010000586.1:0-2560 GCA_964651145.1 uncultured Victivallales bacterium
TGCGCTCTCCTTAAAAAAAAAGCCGCCGCAGTCCTTTGTCGGGACGGCGGCGGCGTTTATTGCTAATAAAACTGGAGCTTATTTTCTCAAAGCCTCAAGTTCGTATGCCGGCAGTTTTTTGTCCGCGAATTTCATTTCGAATTTCGTGAAGCGCTGGCGTCCGTTGATGATCGGAACGCTTGGCCAGTCTTCGCCTATAAGCGGAGTGCAGTAATCGACAAATTCGTCGGTTACGTCAGACTTGCATGGCGTGATCCATTCGGATGGGAAGAATCTTTCGGAGTTTGCCACTTCTCCCAGCGGAGCCTTGTCGTAGCGTACTTGATAAATCAATCCAGGCTCGCGTAGGATTGTTGACATGTATCCGCCTTCGCCGCTTACAGCCAGCAACACGGCTTTCTGTCCAGCCCTGTACGCTTCGTCCAAGTCAACAGTTGACGCATATATGGCAGTGGAGCGCTGATCGGTTCCAAAAGATTGCCCGCGCGCGTTGCCTCTGGCCTTGATTCCGTTTTTGTTGAGATAGTTTACCAGAGCCTGTTGAACGGTTGTCTGGCTGGCGCTGAACTGCGCGTGCCCAAATCCGTCCTTGGTGAATCCAAGATCGCCAACATCGCAGCCTTCGCTGACGACAACCACGGCGCGTCCGTGTTCTTTTACAGTGTCATTGATCTTGTCCGCTATTTCAGCCATTGAAAGACCGCCTTCGAAAAGGAATATAAGCAAAGGCGTCTCGCGCTTCGGGTCCGCGAGCCTTGCTGCTGCGGGGATGAATCCGATTTTGCGTCCCATTGCCTGAAGAACCAGCACCGGGTCTGCGGGTGATGAGCCGCGATTTTCCTCTTCCGCGTTCTGCACTAGGTGGCTCCAGTATCTTGCGACAGAGCCGTAGCCGGGAGTATGGTCGATCAATTTGAATTCGCTGTCGCCAACATCGTTGTCGATAGTTTTTGGCACGCCTATGCCGACAACGTCAAGGCCGCGTTCCTGAGCAAGTTTGGCGACTTTGTTGGCGGTGTCCATTGAGTCGTTTCCGCCATTGTATAGAAAATAACCTATGTTATGAGCTTTTAGGATTTCGATAACCCTTTCAAAATCTTCCTGCTGATGCGATTTAATTTTGTAGCGGCATGTCCCAATTGCTCCGGCGGCTGGAGTGTATCTGAGGAGGGCCACTTCCTCTTCGCTTTGCGCAGAAAGATCAATGAGCTCCTCTTTAAGAACGCCTTCTATGCCATGCCATCCGCCATAGATTGTGCCTATTTTGTCAGGAAAAGCTTTTGCGGCTTCAATAACGCCGCGCAGTGAGCTGTTGATTACTGGAGACGGGCCTCCGGATTGTGCGATCAGGAGATTTTTTTTCATCATTCTTCCTTTCTTTCTTTTTCTATTTGATACACTTTGTTTATTGTTTCCGGTTTTTGCTTGCCGCGCAACAATGAGCTTGGATCATCATCCAGATAATTGACCAGTTCAGTGATAGAATCCAGAGTCTGGTCGAATTTCCTCAGAGTATTCGAGAGATTGCGCCTCAAGTCAGACACTGCCTTGGAGGCGTTCCTGAATCTCTCGGAGGTTTCAGGAATTTTGGCCCCTCGAAGAGAGGTTTGGGCTTCCGCCGCAAGTTTATTGATAGTCCTCAAACTGCTGATCCACTCATTTATTATTTGTTTAAGTTTTTGTTCAGTCAAAGCTTTGTTGAAGCTGCCGATGCTTGACTCAAGGTGCTCGCTGGCTGTTTCGAGCTTGTCTATAGTTTTCCTTATTTTGGGATCATTCAAAAGTTTTTTTGCCGACTTGAATGTGTCTGTAAGCTCGTCGCTCAAATTTTCAAAAGGAATCTTTGAAATCTTCTCAAGCGAATCGTTGATAAGCTTTAAGATATCCTTAAAAATGGAAGGCGTGGAAGGCAGGTGAAAATCATCGCCAGCCAAGGGCGGAGGAGTTTTAATTTCTTCAGAAGCTTTCCCTTTTGCAAAGTAGTCAATCTCTATGTATTTCATGCCGGTGATTCCGGCGTAATTGAGCTGACATCTCAGCCCTTTTTTTATCTCTCCCCTTAAAAAATTATAGAAAAGATAGTGTAATTGAGAAGCATCAATTTTCTTTGAATTCGTGTCAAATGCGGCCAGATTAATCTCCATGTCCACCTTGATCAATTTGTCTTTGGTTCTTATTGATATTCTGGAAACTTTGCCTATGGGAACGCCTTTGTAATTGACAGAAGATCCAACGGCAAGACCTTGGACTGACTCGTTGAACAATGACACCATATGCGCAGTTTTTTCGAATATTTCTGATAGTCCAAGAAAAAACAGCATCCCCATAAAAATAAGGAAGCCTATTATCACAAACAATCCCAGTTTAAATTTATTAGCCTCAATCATAGCATAGCTCTCTAGTAGTTGTTTTTATGTCAATCCCGCTTCGAATCGGAGCGGTTAAGAAATTCCCTCACCCATTCATTGTCAGAATGGACCCTCAATTCTTTGGGGTCGCCAGTGGCGACAATCCCTTTCTTTTTTTTGTCAAGCATTATAACCCTGTCAGCCACGGTAAA
>CAZYVR010000587.1:0-2558 GCA_964651145.1 uncultured Victivallales bacterium
GGTAAATATACAGCAAATAGTTGATGCTGTCAACTACATGAAGGGAGAAAAAAAATTTAGCCCTTTAGCAGGCAAGTTAAAAGGACTAAAGTTTATGGTTTAATAGCGCTTTTTTCTTACGCGCTCAGGGCATCTCTAATTGCGGCTTCGGATATTGCCCCGGGGCGCAAGATTTTAAATAATGACTCGCTTATCAATTCGACAACTGTTGATGGGGCTTTTTCTGGCGGAAGCTGGCCCATGTCCGCGGCAGCGTCCGGCGTGCTATAAAACTTTGCCACTGCTTTTTCCACTGTGTCAGCATCTCTGCCCGCGCTGATTATTGCCAGAGGAGCATCGGCCGCTTCAAGTATATTTTGCAGCAAAGATTCGCCGCCAGGTATTTTAAGCGCCACGTTGGCTCCGTCTTTGTCCACAATGGTTATTGGCCCCGGGCAAAACTTCATCGCCAGCTTTCTGGCTGGCTTGGAAAACATGACTCCGCAATTAGGAATTTCCTGAGTGTCCCAGAGAATCATTTGAAAAGCGCGGCTTCTTTTAATTTTGTACACCTTTTCTTTTGCTTTTTTGTCTGACCATTTGCAAACCAGACCGTAAACTCCTCCGGTGGGAAGAAGAAGCACTGTTCCAGGTTCGTTAAGACGCCTTGCGGCTTCGGAGACAATAAAGTTTTCATTAAGGACTTTGTTCGGATTGAGCAGTTTTACTTTCATGAGTTCCAGGCCATTCTTTCTAAATTGCAAATTGTCAAAAACTAATTGAATAAGATATTAAAAAAAAGCTTTTTTTCAAATTGATCAATATAATGCGGCAGTCTTTTTTTTTCTAAGATAAAGCTGAAGCGAAATCCTGCGGCTAAGCGCATTATATCAAATAATTTATTATATCAGGCGGTGTTTTTAGTTCTGACAGGAAATGGAAGCGGCAACAAACATAAAGCTTGTTTTCGCTTCGCTTTCGGCATTGCCGACCAGTGTGTTCGCCACTGGACAGCGCCCGGACAAAGTCCGGTTTTTTTGGTGGCTTCGCCGTGATTTTCTAATTTTGAAAATTAAATACAAGAAATATCAGAGGTTTTGAGCAAGCCATTTTTTCGTGTCTTCAACGCTCATTCCCTTGCGCCTTGCGTAGTCTTCCAGCTGATCTTTTCCAATTTTGCCGACTGTGAAATATTTCGAGTCTGGATGCGCAAAAAACAGACCGCTGACCGATGCGGCGGGCGCTATCATATTGCTTTCAGTCAACTTCACCCCAATGTTCTTTTCCGCTTCAAGAATATCGAATATAATTGTTTTTTCACTGTGGTCTGGACAAGCTGGATAGCCAGCGGCCGGGCGTATGCCGCGGTAATGGGCTTTCAGGAGTTCTTCCAGCTCCAAATTTTCATCTTCGCAATATCCCCAGAATTCTTTTCTTATCAATTCGTGGAGATGTTCGGCAAATGCTTCAGCCAGCCTGTCGGCCAGTGTTTTTATCATGATTGCATTGTAATCGTCGTCATTGTCTTTGAATTCCTGAGCAAGTTTTTCAGCCCCGAATCCGGCTGACACGGCAAATGCGCCGATGAAATCTTCAACGCCCGAATCTTCGGGAGCGACAAAGTCGGCAAGCGACATTTGGGGGGCATTGTCTTTAGCCGTCTGTTGACGCAGGAAGTGAAGGATTGCTTCGCCGCCGTCTTCTTTTGACACTTTGATGTCATCGCCGCAGGAATGCGCGGGGAATATGCCAAACACGGCGTTGGCTGTCAGAAATTTTCCCGAGATTATTTGTTTCAGAAGTTCTTGCGCGTCATCAAAAAGTTTCTGCGCCTCTTCGCCTTTTTCAGGATCCTTCAAAATTGAGGGATAAGATTTGTTCATGTCCCAGGCTACAAACAAGAATGTCCAGTCAATATAGGGAACAAGTTTTTCAAGCGGGTAGTCGCGCAAGACTTTAATTCCCACAAGTTTAGGCTTTGCCGGCGCGCAGGAATTCCAGTCTGTCTTGAAAAAGTCTGTTTTTGCTTTTTCATATGGAGCCAGAGGCGCATATCGGGCCTCGTGTTTTTTACGCAATTCTTCCTGATCAGCGTCGAGTTGCTTTATAAATTCAGATGAAGCGGTTGGGCTCAGCAAGGAGCTTGCTATGGACACGCTTTTTGAGGCGTCTTTTACATGAACGCTGGCTCCCCTGTAATTTGGAGCTATCTTCACCGCTGTGTGGACTTTGGATGTTGTGGCTCCGCCAATGAGAAGCGGGCAGACAAAGTTCTGGCGTTCCATTTCCTTTGCCACATGGACCATTTCTTCGAGCGAGGGAGTAATCAAGCCGCTCAGTCCGATAATGTCCACGTTCTCTTCTTTTGCCTTTTTCAGTATTTTGTCGCAAGGAGCCATTACACCGGCGTCAATTATTTCGAAATTGTTGCATTGCAGAACCACTCCGACAATGTTTTTGCCAATGTCGTGCACATCGCCCTTCACTGTGGCGAGGAGAATTTTTCCGGCATTTTTGGATGTATCTTTATTCTTTCTTTTTTCCTCTTCTATGTGAGGCATGAGAAAAGACACGGCTTT
>CAZYVR010000588.1:0-2526 GCA_964651145.1 uncultured Victivallales bacterium
TAAAGCCTGCAGCTTGTTGGGATGCGAAGCGACAACAAGCTTTATTTCGTTACAGCGCCAGCTCCCGGGACTTTTGGCGGTTTCATCTAATGCAACGGCTCCGTCAAAAGTCTTAAAACTTAAAAAAACGACAAAGCCGGAATAAAAACTGGACAAAGTCCGTTTTTTTATGCATCAGGAGTTTTCTGTTATTTAACCTTATTCAAGTCTAATGCAATTGGCTGAGCGCCGAGCTCAAGCAACTTTTTATATATTGTCATCTGCTTGGGGTTGCGCTTAATGTTGCGGGCTATTTCAAGATTAATATTGCGGTTTGCCTGGCTGAGAATTTTTGCTATATCTTTCCGGGTAAGGCCCGGATTGCTTACTATTTTGTCTGTCACCAGCTTGAGGTTCTGCATTATTTGGGAATACGAAACAAACATGCTTCTTGAAAGCATTTTGCCGTGCAGAGTTGCTTTCAGAGATATTTCATGGACTTGTTTCTCTTCCGGCCAGTATTTGTTCGTGAAGTCTTCAATATTGTTGTATTTTTTGTTGGCTGGCTTGCCGTCCGCGCCCTTGTTTATGGTTCTGCTGTACTCTTTTGAAGCCAGAAATTGCAGAAAATTAAGAGCTTCTTTTCTATTTTTCGAATTTGGATTTATCCCCGCGCATCTTACAGAATAGCGCGTATGGCGTTCTTTGCCTCCGAAACGGGGCACAAAGCACGCGCCTATGCGCAAGACTTCCGGCCCTTCATATTTTTTTGCTTTGGGATGCTCCTTTATCCATTTCTTCTTGACTGCATGTTGTTCGATGATAAAGCGCCTAAGCTGAATGAGAGCCCATCTGGCTCCCCATAGCATAGAAATTTTGCCTTCAGCGAACCAAGTTATGTTGCCAATGCCCCATCCGCCTTGAGAGCTTACTCCCACTCTTTGCGTGGGCGTGGGCTCAATTTTGTACTTATAATATAGATTGTGAAGAAACTCCATTGCATCTGTGGCGGCTTTGCTGTCAAGCAGGCATCTGGTGCCGTCTTTATTGAGAATATCCCCGCCTTTTTCCCATATCAGCGTTATCGGGTCCACGCCTGCTCCGCCAAAGATTGAAGGGACATTGTCAATTTTGCCCGTGTAGACAGTCAGCTTTTCGGCTACATTTATGTATTCCTTCCAAGTGAGGTCTTCCGGAGGATAAGAAATTTTGCGCTTGTCGAATATATTTTTATTGTAGAATATAAATTGATGCGAGAAGCTGCACGGATACGCGAACTGCCGCTTTACAAGCTCCCCTTTTTTGTCCAGCGTCCACATCATTACAAAGGGGCGTATTGACTCAGGCAGAGTGTCAGGACTGAATCCCATTTTTTTTGCTTGATCGGTCACGTCCCAAAGGAGGCCCGCGTCTTTATATTTTTGAATTGAGTATTCGCCCACGTGTCCAATTATATCAGGGCCCATTCCGGCGGAACTTTGAACCAGCACCTTCATAGCGTCGCTGTTGTCTGAGTCAATGCTCAAATGATCCTGAGGATAAAGTCTATTAAAAAGCAAAACCTGCGGCTCGCGCTGTGGATTGGGATCAGTGGTCCAGACCAATTGAATTTTATCTTTGCCTATGTTCTTGGGGATTAAAATAATGGTTGCCAGTGTCAGCATAGCGAGAATAGCGAAAACGGCTAATAAAAATTTCCTTACAGGCATGCTTGGTCTCCTTCTTTTATTTTTAATGACAAATTACAACTTGCAACTCAAAATCTAATGAATAATTCAGGACTTGGTGTTTTTGGGCAAGATTGATTTTACATGTGTTCAGGCAGAGTTTCAAGAACGCAAACCAAAAAGCAGGCATGATTAGTTTTTTTGTAAAATGCGACAGAGCCGCCAAAAGTCCTGAAAAATAAAAGACACCGGCAAAGCCAGAATAAAAACCGGACAAAATTCGGTTTTTATAACGATTGCATCAAGCTGTTTTTAGACAAAATAATCTTTCAGGACTTTTGCCGGCTCCGCCTTTTTATGAAAACCATAATTTCAGAGTCTCCATTTTATTATCCCGCTTGAAAACATCCGCCTCATATGCAATAGTTTAATTGTTTTTAAATATGATATTGTTTAAGCAAGAACAGAGGATTTGTTTGTGCCGTCCCTTCAGACTATAATTGACAGCAAAGGCCGTTTGCCTTATGAGCGCTTGCGTGAATTGACTGCCAATCTTTCTTTGAAAGAATTCACAGAACAGGCTCAATTTCCTTTTCTGGTGGGAAAGCAGCTTTACGAGGGCGAGCTCAGAAGAAAAATTGGCGGGACCACTTCCACAAGCACTATGAGATTTGACGCCGCGGAAGTAAAGAACCACCTTGCCGAGTTCAAAGCGCGCATTGGAAAAGAAGACGAGAGCAAAACAACCCCGGACGCCGCAATGCCACCAGCTCCTCCCAGTTATGGCGGAATAGCGCATGCCATTTACATGCTGAAAAAAAGAAGATTTTCGCCTCTTCTGCGCTTTGTTCCGAGGAATCATAGCTTTCTCTGCGTCTTT
>CAZYVR010000589.1:0-2525 GCA_964651145.1 uncultured Victivallales bacterium
TCCGGCTTTGCCGGGGTCTTTTTATTTTTTAAGACTTTTGGCGGAGCCGTAAAATTCAAGATACTTTTAAATGCTTCAACTGAGCTTTGTTATTTCCACGAATTTGTTGTGTTTGATTAAGGAAGAATGAAATTAGAATTTGAAAAAGCGAATAAAAAGGATTTATTACATTAAGCAAGACTACAAATAAAAAAGGCATTAATATAGCAAACAAAAATTAAAATTATAGACAAGCGTTTCACTAGAAAACTGACACTTTCATGGATAAGAAACGCAAGTTGAAACACGCTAATTATTGGCGTGCTTCTTCGTATTCTTATCCAGGTATGTCAGTACCTCTAGTGAGTGCGAATGGGGCACGCCTTTTTTATTGCGCCTCTCTTGTCTCAAACCCAAACAAAAAAAGAGGGGGCAAGAAAATGAAAAAGAACAAAGGAAAACGGGAGAAAGTGACTTATTCAGAGAGAATCGAACGAGTGGCTTGCGAAGTTGAGCGCAACGAGTTTTCCAATTTTGAGCTTAACAATCAGATAAAGCTTCTTTCGGATTGCTTGATTAAAACGCAACAAGAATTTATTAAGCTTCAAAATCTAGCGCACTGGCACACACACAAATATTGACACCGCCAACAGTTTCATTTCACTGTAATGATAAAATAGAGGAAAAGATAGATAAAACAGGGGAGCAATAATGCCTTTTGATGGGGTGCATAATAGTTTTGCGAGGTTTATAATTGGTATATAGAAAAAAAGGGCATGCATTCAATCGAGAAGCTAAAAATGGAAGGGGAAATAAAATGAGCAGAATCAAAATAGTCGAAACGGTAAAAGACGGAAAAATATTAGTATCCGACGGGGCTTGGGGAACATTTCTTCAGAAAAAAGGGATGAAACCGGGAGAATGCCCTGAGCTTTGGTGCGTGGAGTCTCGCGATGATGTGTTGGATATTGCCAAAGGATACATAGACGCCGGTTCCGATATGATTGAAACAAACAGCTTCGGAGGAACCTGTTTTAAGCTGGAACATTATGGACTGGCAGGCAGGGCCGCGGAGCTTAACGAAGCCGCCGCCGCTATCTCACGCGAAGCCGCCGGGCCTCATAAATACGTTATAGCTTCAATGGGGCCGACCGGGAAAATGTTGCTTATGGAAGATGTGACCGAAGAGGAGCTTTACAACAGCTTTAAGGAGCAGGCTCTGGCGCTGGAAAAAGGCGGGGCAGACGCGGCATGCATCGAGACAATGTCAGCCATTGACGAAGCAGGAATCGCAGTAAAGGCAGTAAAGGAAAACACTGACCTGGAAGTCATCTGCACTTTCACCTTTGAGAAAACAGCAAACAATGATTACCACACAATGATGGGAGTTTCCCCAACAGACATGGCAAAAGTAATAATCGAAGCCGGAGCCGACATTCTTGGCACAAATTGCGGAAATGGAATGGAAAGAATGGTCGAGATAGTCAGTGAAATAAGAAAAGCGGCCCCCGATATTCCAATCCTTGTCCATGCCAATGCCGGCCTGCCTCGGAATGTGGACGGAGTCGACGTATTCCCAGATACTCCCGAGGACATGGCAGAAATGACCGCCGAACTAGTCGCGGCCGGAGCAAATATCATAGGCGGATGCTGCGGAACAACACCCGAGCATATAAAAGCGATAAAAGAAGCTGTTTCAAAATTATAGAGTTCTAGGACAGAGCCGCCAAAAGTCCCGGGAGCTGGCGCTGTAACGAAATGAAGCTTGTTGTCGCTTCGCATCCCAACAAGCTGCAGACTTTCAATGCGCAATGCCGTGCTGTCGCCTAATTTTTTTATGCCAACAACTTTCGCCTTCCATGAGAAGGTATATGTCAAGAACCGGTTTTTATTCCGGCTCTGCCGGTGTTTTTTATTTTCCACGAACTGAATTTAAAAATGAATTTGGCTATCATCGCATTCTCAACGACTCAAATTCCTGAGCTTTGGCTGTTTAATAAATTCTGCTCGTTCAACAATTTTATTCTTTCCTTGAGCGGCAAAGGCTTGTGAAAGCCGAGAGCCAATATTTTGTCGATGCTCAAATGGGCGTCTATCGGCCTTGTCGCGTCTGCTTGCGGGGGGATGGGCATTTTTATTATATTGTCCATGCTTTTGCCGATTGCCTCTGCCACTAATTCAGTCATGCTGAAGCGCGTGGTCTTGTCCTGGCCGCTGAATTGATATATGCCTGAGGCGTTTTTTTCGAGAAGGAAAAGCATTGCCTCAGCGACGTCGCCTGTATAGGTCGGATATTTTATTATTGAATTTTCCATCTCCCATAGCGTTTGGGAATCCAGCGCCTTGAGGGTTGTAAGGAGCAGTGGGCTGGCTTCCAGTCCCGCCCTCACTCCGTAAAGAGCCGGAATCCTAAGAACACAGAAGTTGGCGGAAGATTCGAGAGTTCCTTTTTCGCCTGCAAGTTTTGTCTTTCCGTACCAGTTGACAGGGCATGTTTCGTCATCTTCTTTATACGGCGGATTGGTTCCCGGAAATACGTAATCAGT
>CAZYVR010000590.1:0-2520 GCA_964651145.1 uncultured Victivallales bacterium
CACATCCATAAAAACCAGATCAAAACTGTTCTTTTTTACAAGCTCCACTGCTTCTTTGCCATTTGACGCAATGGTTACCTTGTGTTTTTCTTTTGTCAATATTTTTTTCATCAACAGTTGATTTGTCAGATCGTCTTCAGCCACCAATATGTTCAACTGACGGCAGCTCGGAGCTGGTTTTTCGGTCGGCAAGGGCTCTTCCTTCAGATTAGTCAAGCCGAGTTTGTCGTCAAGCTTAAGGTTTATTTCAAAATAGAAGGCGCTTCCTTTGTTCAGTTCGCTTTCAACCCGGATCTTGCCGTTCATCATTTCGACTAATCTCTTGCTTATTGCCAAACCAAGCCCGGCTCCTCCGAAAGCCCTTGTAGAGGAGGAGTCAACCTGGGAAAAATCTTCAAAGATGCTGTCTATTTTCTCTTTGGGTATCCCGGATCCTGAGTCTCTTACTTCAAACAGTAGAGATATTTGATTGCCTGATGAGTCTTTGTCCAATCCTGATTTGCCGGCTTTGCTTTGCGCCGCCACTTTTACTGAACCATTTTTGGTGAATTTTATGGCATTTCCAATAAGGTTTAGAAGGATTTGCTTTATTCGCAAGGCGTCTCCAAGCAGGGAGTCCTGGATCTCATTTGAAATGTTGTATGATATTTCTATTCCCTTTCTTTCTATTTGTGGAATAAAAGTTTTTCTGACATCATTCATCATTCCGGAAAAACTGAAAGGCTGAATGTTGAGCTCCATTTTGCCCGCCTCTATTTTTGAATAGTCAAGAAGGTGATTGATCAACTCCAATAAGTCCCCGCCGCGTTTTCTGATTATTTCCAAGTCATTTTTTGCCTCCAGAGGCAAGTCTATTTCCAGAGCAATATCAGAAAAGCCCAGTATCGCATTGAGCGGGGTTCTTATTTCGTGGCTGATGTTTGCCAGGAACATTGATTTAGCCTTGGATGCGGCCTCAGCTTCAATTTTCGCCTGGAAGAATTCCCTTTCAACTCTCTTGCGTTTTGTTATGTCCACCATTGTAATAAGAAAATGGTGCGGCGTGTCGTTAAAGGCGGCGAGGCGTATTAGTTTCAAGTCTACACAAAGCGGAGAGCTCTTAAGGGTTTGCAGGTTGATTTCGCGTTGGACCATTATTATTCCAGAAGCGATTTTCATAAGGTCGCGCCTGAATTCATTTGAGGTTTCTTCTGTAAAAATATTAAGCCAGAGCGATGATAATTCGGATTTATCTTTGGCTTCAAACAGATTGACAGTGGCGTTGTTTATATCAATGTTTTTTATTTTTTTAAGCATTTCCTTCATTTCTTTCGGATGCAGTTTTAAATGCTTTGTAATATCCGACACTCCGTTTTTTTGCAGTTCTTCCATGGATTCAAAAAGTCCAGTCCAATCCTGCTCCCACATCGCCACTGGAGTCGCTTCAAAAAGGCATTTGTGTCTTTCGGAGCTGTTCTCCAGTTCTTTTTTTATGTTTCTCCATTCGTCAATATTTACAATTGTTCCGACGATTCTTGTCGGCTTTCCGTTTTTGTCTCTCTTGAAAATTTTCCCTTTAGAGAGGGACCACGTCCAGTTTTCTGATTTATTTTTTACCCTGTATTCGATTGAAAATTTTTCTTGAACGCCTTCCTTGCAGTTTTTGATGCTTTTATTTGCCTCATCAAAGTCATCTGGATGAATAAGATTACTCCATTCCTCAATAGAGGGGCATAGTTCGCCGGACGCATAGCCGAATATAGTTGAAAAACGCGGACTGAAAAATATTTCATCCTTGACTATATCCCAGTCCCAGAACCCTTCATCTGATGCCTCCAAGGCGAATTTTAGGCGTTCTTCAGCTTTGTCGGCTCCATTTTTAGCCTGTCTGCGTTTTTGGGTTTCTTGCGCAATGGTTTTTTGAATGCGTCCTACATAGAAGTAAAATGAGCTTAGAAGTATTCCTAACACAATTGCGCTTATTCCGGAAATGTATATTATTATGCGGTTGGCGGCGGATATGTTGTCTGTTATATTGTGAAACACATATATGTAGCCAGGCAATTCTTCGTTGCTGAAAGCTAGAGGAATGCAGCCAGTCAAATAAATTTCGCCTTTTTCGTTTATTTTTTTTGCCTGTGACATTTTCTTTTTAAGAGGCGTGTAGTCTAAGCATTTTTTCAGTTTGGGAGGGATATTTTTGAACGTAGAGTATGAAATGACATTTTCCTCTAAATGAGAGCAGTTGGCAAGAGACAATTCTGTTTGCTTCTCGGCTATAGCCGCTTTCAATGCTTCTTTTTTTATGGTCACCAGCAAATCAACATGAAACAGCCTTTCCAATTCTTGCATTATGCTGTTGATGCTCTTGCTTAATGCCAAATAGCCGGATATTTTGCCGTCAATGATCCATGGAGTCACTACAGTCAGCTCCATTTTTCCGTTGGAGCACAACTCGAGGCTGTAGGCGTGAGATTTATTTAGCATTGCCTTGTTCAGGGCAAAGTTTGTTATTATTGTTTCCTGGCAGTCAGGGGAGCG
>CAZYVR010000591.1:0-2514 GCA_964651145.1 uncultured Victivallales bacterium
TAACCATGTCCCCCGGCATCGGCAACCCATCAGATCCCTCTATAACAACAGCATTGTCAATCTCCGGAGCGTCCATATAAGTCCGGCCCAGCGCTGCGCCATCCCCTGTTGAATCCACAATAACATCAATTTTCTTTCCGACAAGCCGTTTATTCTTCTTTAATGAAATTTTTGACTGGATTTTCATTATCTCGGCGCATCTCTTATCCGCAACCTCCTCGGAAATCTGAGCATCGAATTCAGCGGCTGTTGTTCCCGGTTCGGGATAATACGGAAAAACGCCAAGGCGCTCAAACTCCTGTTCTTTCACAAATGCGCAAAGTTCCTCGTGCTCTTCCTGTGTTTCGCCTGGAAATCCAACGATAAAAGTAGTCCTGAAAGCAATGTCCTTTATTGATTTTCTAAGCTTGTCAAGAAGTTTTCTTATTTCCGCCGAGTTGACTTTCCGTCCCATGCGTTTAAGAATGTTGTCCGAGATATGCTGAAGCGGAATATCCAAGTATGGCAAAACATGCCTGGATTCCTTAATAGCTTCAATGGCGGCATCTGTAAAGCTGTTGGGGTGGGTATAAAGAAGCCTTATCATGAAATCTCCGGGAAGCTTGTCAAGCTCTTTCAAAAGCGTCGCAAGATTCTCCTGCGACTCTGGCCGGTCTTCGCCAAAAGCGGTGGTGTCCTGAGCTATAAGGATTAATTCGCGAACGCCGTTTGCAAGAAGATTCTTCGCTTCTTTCACCACGGATTCCACGCTTCTGCTTCGCAGGCGGCCTCTTATCAAGGGGATTGCGCAGTAAGAGCAACAATTGTCGCAGCCGTCTGAAATTTTAAGATATGCATAATGAGGCAAAGTCAACTGCAGGCGCGGCGTCATGTCATCATAAAGATACTTGGGATCGTCTTTTCTAAAAGTGGCTTTGGAATTTTTTCCGGCAAACAATCCGGCAATAAGCTTTCCGGCATTTGGAGCCTCGTCGATGCCAAGCCACAAATCAACCTCTTTGAATTCTTTTTTCCAGTCCGACTCTTTGTCCCATTGAACGAGGCATCCGCAAACGACTATTTTTTTGTCTTTTGCGCCGTTTTTCCATGCGACTGCGTCCTCTATCGCATTCAGCGCCTCTTCTCTGGCCGGCGGGATAAAAGCGCACGTATTTATAAGGCATATGTCTGCCTCATCCAGATTCCCCGTCAAGCCGATGTTTTCTGATATCAATCCCGCCGATATTATTTCAGTGTCAACAAAATTTTTTGGGCATCCAAGACTGACTATCTGCACAAAATGTTCCATATTTTTTTCCATAATTCATTCCATGGCAAAGGTTAGAAAGTTAACAAGCGGCAGGCGTTTAGCCATTCGCAAAAAAATGTCAGCGTTGATGACTGCCAGCCTTTAATTAAAAAGCAGTCCTTCTTGACTGACGCTGTTTTACCTGTTTTGGCTCTTCAAGGCCGAGCGCATACCACTGATCGCCTATTCCGGCATTGGAAAATTTCTTAATTTTCCCATTGGCCAGATTCATCCAGTTTTGCGCCAGAACTTCACTGCCGGTTCCTTCTTTGGCTTTGCTCAAGATGCGTATAGCCGAGTCTATGTCATTTCTCTTTACAAGCGCCCATGAATACAAAGCATAAATAAGCGTTGCCTGTTCGCCTTTGAATTTTTTTGAAAACTTTTTGAAGCTTTTCTCTAAGCCCGGGTCTTCATTAAGATATTGCCTGGTCATCTTCATTCCCGCCATCATAGGATCAGAGTAGAGGCATTTGTTCAGCAATCTATCGACCTCTTTGTATTCTTTAAGCTGAAAATAAAACTGCATGCGCATGGAATTCATCTGCCTTGATATAAGGAAATTCCATTTGCAATAAGACTTAAGCATTTCCGTTGCGTCAAGAGCTTCGCGCACAAAAACCGACTGATCTTTTTCAAGAATCTTCTGCATCGTTTTCATTCCGCCCTGAGGCTTGCGCTGAAAATGCTGCATTTTCCGGCTAAGTTTTGCCTGCCCGTCCGTGAGAATTTTCTGCACCAGAACTGATATAGAATTGATTTTTTTTCTGACAATCAGTCCAATGGTTATCTGAATGAGAAGAAATGTGATAACTCCCCATGTAATGCACCATGCAAGGCCGATCTCGGCAATGGTTGAACAACAAACTCCGACAGCGACAGCGCTGGACACCGCGATAAATATAGCTAACATACTGCTTCCCTTATCAAATGATCTAAAATTAATTTGCCCCCTATGCAGGCCGCGCAAATGCCGCATAATATCCGGCAACCTCAACGCGTGAATATTCAGGCTTAAACATAAAGGTCATAAATTGACACTGAAACAGCGCATCTTTCAAGCAGAAAAAAAAGAAAACACTCGAATCTCGGCATAATCTCGGCATAATGACGGCATATGATGGAGCCGCCAAAAGTCCAAAGTGTTGCCGCTGCAACGAAATAAAGCTTGTTGTCGCTTAGCGCCCCAACAAGCCGCAGGCTTTTAACGCGCCATGCGCGCTGTC
>CAZYVR010000592.1:0-2500 GCA_964651145.1 uncultured Victivallales bacterium
AAAGGAACTGGGCGTATCATCTTTGGGATGTATTGATGTTTCAGGGATGGCTAGAGAGGCGAATTCAATGATATGAAAAGGCAGATTTTACACGTTGACGATTTTTTTGCGCTTGGAATCGACGTTTTTATGTTCAAAAACAAGAAGACAATTTGCTTTTTTCCGGTTATGGAATCACTTCAATCTCCTGGAATTATGGGGGGGTAACCCTTGGCAAAGGCGGTCATGAGCTCGCTTTATTTGCGATGGTCGCTCCACGAGTTTCAGTTTTGGGGACCTTTTTGATGTCCCCAGGCGATGGGGAAATTCTGAAGCGACCACGGATAATATTCTTAATTACTGAAGATTGGTATTTCTGGACCCACAGGAAATCTATTGCTTCGGCAGCTAAGGAAGCCGGCTTTGATGTTATTATTGCGACACGCATTCAGAAGCATAGAGACTTAATAGAAAAAGCAGGTTTCAGACTGATTCCCATACGGCTGAGGCGAAAAAGCCGAAATGTTTTCAAGGAACTTTTTTCGATTATAGACCTAATTTCTATATACAGGCGTGAAAGACCTGCAATTGTTCATCAAGTCACAATTAAACCCGTGCTATATGGGTCTTGGGCTGCTGCCCTATCCTGTGGCCCTTCCGTGGTTAACGCGCTTGCCGGCTTGGGGCATGTGTTTGTTGCCCAAGGATTAAGAGCTTCTATTTTCAAAAGGATTATTGCTTTTGCCTATCTTTCAGCGCTAAGAATAGGGAATTCGCGGGTAATATTTCAGAATCCGGAAGACAGAGAAGCTTTTGTGAGAAACCGCATCATTAGAGCAAGGGATGCCGTATTGATTCGCGGTTCGGGTGTCAATTTGGAAGAGTTCCCATTCTGTCCCGAACCCACTGGGATTCCTGTTGTGCTTCTAGCGGGCCGTCTTCTCTGGAACAAGGGGGTAGGAGAGCTAGTGAAAGCCGCAGAGCTTTTGAAGGCGCGAGGGGTTCGGTTTCGCCTTATCATAGTGGGTGTTCCTGATGAAGATAATCCAAGTTCAGTACCGGAAGCAATGCTGCTGAATTGGGAGGCGAAAGGCTTAATTGAATGGTGGGGGAGACGGGAAAATATGCCGGATGTTTTGTCAGAGGCAAATCTGGTCGTTCTCCCGACGACATATGGTGAAGGTGTTCCTAAGATTCTGATTGAAGCTGCATCAGTAGGTCGCGCAATCGTTGCTAACGATGTGCCTGGGTGCCGAGAGATTGTTCGTCATGGAGAAAATGGATTGTTGATCCCTGCAGGTAGTGTTTCCGCTTTAGCTGATGCGATTGCCTCACTGTTGGTGGATACAGAGCGCCGTAGTCAAATGGGACGGAGGGGTCGAGAGATTGCTGAAACTGAGTTCTCAGAGGAAATGGTTGTGACACAAACATTGCAGGTTTATCGTGAGTTATTAGGCGATCGGTGGCCAGGAGTACATGATGTTAAACCATGACAAGCCACGTGTTGGATATGCATGCCAATTAAGCCGTTTGCAGATTCCCCGGGAAACCCGCATTTAGGTATTTGAAATGAAAGTGATGTTAACCGGGGCTTACGGGTTTATTGGAAGTGCACTCTGTAGACGATTAGCGGTAGGCAATACACTGATAGGCATTGATTGTGGCGGGGATTTTTCTAGTCCTAAAGATTTTTTAACCAAACAAACGGATTTGACCGACTTTAGCGAGGTGGAACAACTATGTAAGGAACATACTCCGGATGTAGTCATTCATTGTGCCGGTATTGCCCATCAGAAAATGGGAGCAATTGATTCAGCCTCATACATGAGGGTAAACAGTGAAGCAACGGAAAATTTGGCAAGAAGTGCCTTAAGAGCTAATCCTAATGTGAGTTTTATTTTTCTTTCTTCGATATCGGTGTATGGGGAAGGGAAACAGTGGTCAGGGGGCAGTGGTCAGGGGGCAGGAAGGATATTCTCGCGCAAAGGCGCAAAGACGCAAAGAGGGGAAGACTATCCAAAGGTTTCACAGAAGAAAAATGATAATGTCGGCGGGATTGATGAGGAGGGGGAGTGTCGGCCTTCTAGTGATTATGCTGCGAGTAAATTAGATGCTGAGAGGCGGTTGATTGCTCTGTTTGAAGCAGGGAAGCTTGATAACCTGACCATTCTGCGGTTGGCGCCGGTATATGATCGGGAATGGAGTTTGAATTTAGATCGGAGGGTTTTTTCACCAGGGAAGCTGGCTTATCTCAGGTTTGGGTCGGGGATGCAGAGGATGTCGGCTTTAGCTAGGCCTAACCTGGTTGATTTCATTGAATTTATTAGCCGCAAAAAGGCGCAAAATACGCAAGAATTTAAAGAACGAAAAGAATTAGTCAGCTCAGTACAAGCTACGGGGATGAATATCTTAAATGTTTGTGATGCTGAGCCTTATGAATTCAATAGGATCATTGAAGTCTTTAGAAAATCGGGGATTCGGCCGAGGAGGCCTGTGATTTCAGTGCCGCTGTCTTTTGTTT
>CAZYVR010000593.1:0-2489 GCA_964651145.1 uncultured Victivallales bacterium
CATTTTTTTTAGCTTTTCAATTATTAAGCCAACAGCGTCGTCAAGCCAAAGAACATCTCCTTGTTCGCTGTTTTTAGGATTGTAGCCTGCCTTTTTTAGGCGACTGGCTCTTTGGTCGTGAGATCCCAATAATTGCAAAGGCTTATCCCTCATGCCTGCATAAGTTGCCCGGGTGTCAGCGTTTGGATATCCGCTTGGGTCATGTGTGAGGTTTGTTGCAAGATAAAGGAAGAATGGTTTTTTTCTTTTTTCCTCTATAAAATTAATCGCTCCTTGCGTAATCCAATCCATATTATGGTGTTGCAGCGCTTTGATGTTGCGGTCAAAAACATTGCCATAATAAACGCTCTCGACATAATCAAATCCTAAATTTCGAGCAACGGTTTGCATTTCTTTATAGTTTAATGCTATTTGTTCCGCCTTTTGGCGCGGATCTGCGTCGGCTGGCAATTTGATTGGAGGAATCCAATTCAAAATGTGCAGTTTTCCGACAACGCCAGTTGCATAGCCTTGATTGCGAAGAATCTTTGGCAGTGTTTCTTGCTTTGGGGTAATCATTGTATTCCATTGCACAAAAGTTTGTCCATAATTTTTAGCTTTGGAGAGGAAAAAGCGGCTTTGAGCCCTGCTGGCATATTCTCCAGTAAGAATAGAATACCTTGATGGAGTGCAAAGAGCTGAAGAACAGAATGCGTTTGTGAAGCAAACTCCTTGATCTGCCAATTTGTCAATGTTTGGAGCCAGAACTTTGCGTCTGCCATTTTTATCCATGCCTTCCGGCATGAATGAAAAATGAGAGCGCCGTTGATCATCGGTCAGCAAGAAGATAATATTCGGCTTGACCTTAGCTTCCTGCTCGACAGCCTGCAGGCCATTCAGTGTGAATGCGGCAGCTAGGGCAGTTAGTCCTTTTGCATAGCTTTTAAGCATTTCATCGGTCCTTTGTTTATAGAAATATTCAATGATTTTTTGTTCAGCATTTTAACTTATTTTGCTACAATTTCCGTCTCGATGTTTGCCGCGTTTACGGGAGAGGCTGTTTGGACCAATATGGTGGTGTGTTTGTGATGTTGCTGGCGGACATCAAAGGTATGATCAAATCCTTCTTCCTGTGTTACAGTCAATGGAGTGTCGGACTTTATTCGCAAGGTGATTGCGGGCGTTTCAACCGTGGTGTTCAATTTTGTATAGTCCACCCAGCTGCGGGAGCCGCTTTTCCATTTTGGAAGCTTGATTTCTCCTGCCGGGACAGTAACTATGAACGTTCCGGCTTCTTTGCGGATTGTCGCTTTTTTTTCTGTGCCGAGATGCCAGCGAAACAATAAGGGCTCTTTTTTGCCTAGCTTCAGGCGGACTTTGTCTGTCACTCGCAAACTGTTTTTGTCCCACTGCGCGCGGCGAGTCCATGAGTCCAAGTCTTTGTAGATGGATGAGGCGTCCAGAGTGGCATCGCCGCCTTTCGCGTCCAATCTATGAACCTTGAATGGCGCGTCAACGCCTTGTTTTGCTGTAGGGCCATCGCCTATTTGCAAAACGTTGTGTCCTTTCAAAAACTTGAAATCGCTTTTATAAAGCGGGTCGGTGTAAGTTATTGAGCCCGCTTCAAGCAAAACAATTTTGCCATTTTTAATGTAGTTTATATGTCCTCCATCGTGATGAGAATGGAAGTCCAGAGGATGTTGTCCGCGAAACCATACTCCGTCAGCGTCTTCCGTCCATGCGCTTCTCCAGGCAATCCAGCGCGCCCTGTTGTAGGCTCCATAAAGAGGCGGTTCCCGCACATCCTCATCGGTCAATCCGAGTGACAGCAATCCGAAAAGGGTAGGGGGTATCCAGCGATGCTTATTGCGAACAATCCAGTTCAGTTCCGGATCTTTGCTCAAAGCGGCTATCTGGGTGATGTTTCCTCCCTTGAGTATGTCGAATACGTCGCGGCTGCCGCCCCAGAAGTCAAAAGCATTAATAATGTTTCTTCCGGGTTGATAGGATAGCGCCACCCAGCGCGGGAATTTCTCCATGAATGGATCATTCCACAGCTCCCGATCCCCCAATAGAGCGCGGTAATGCGCTTCCACCTGAAGGCTTGTCAGCGTCCAGCCAATGCCGTATTCAATCCCTTCTGAATATGCGCCTTCGCTTCCGAGCGCGGCCATGGTGGCGGCTGTGTTTTCTGCGCCCAGTCGGTATGCCGCGCCAGGCTTTGCGCCGCGCGCCGCATCGGCAAGAGTCAGGGTGGTGTTGGGGACAACCCATTGATTGATATGTGCTTTTCTGGCGCGCACATACCATGGTGTTTTGTTTTCCCAATCCTGCTTTGTCAGAGCTTGTTCTCTCTTCAACAGATCATTTAGCTTTTTGCGTAATTCAGGGGGCAAAGTTCTAGGAGGCAAAACATCTAATGTGAGAATCAGGATTTGAACAAATGTTCCAGTGGCAAGCCATACGCCATCCCTTTTTTTCATAGTGGCTTTTTTTACAGTTAAGCTCCA
>CAZYVR010000594.1:0-2476 GCA_964651145.1 uncultured Victivallales bacterium
GTTGGGGCGCGAAGCGACAACAAGCTTTATTTCGTTGCAGCGACAGCTCCCGGGATTTTTGGCGGCGCCATCGCATTGGGCGGTGGCATCGCATTGGAGAAAAATTTCAAATGAACTTGAGGCTTTTCGGAATGTGATTGAAAATTGCTCCAAGATGGTTTAACCTTTCTGACTGCAAAAAAAGTTGATAAATGGAGAGTGGCAAAATGCGCAGAGTAGCCATAACAGGCATAGGTATAGTCTCTTGTCTGGGGACAGGAGTAGAAAAAGTTGCCGAATCATTGAAAAACGGCAAGTCGGGCATTCGTTTTTTGCCGGAGAGGCTGGACATCGGCTACCGCAGCGGCTTGAGTTCGGTTATCGACGACTTTGAGCCGCCGAAATTGAGCAGAAAACAACGCAAGACGATGACCGAGTTTTCCATTCAGGCATATGCGGCGGCCCTTGAGGCTATAAAAATGTCCGGCTGGAGCGAAAACGAAATTCAACACGAAAAGACCGGGCTTATAATTGGCAATGACTCATCTGGACTGGCAAACATTGAGCAGATAGACATACTTCGCAAAGAGAAAAGCACTTTCCCCATCGGCGCCAGTTTGATTTTTCAGGTGCTGAACTCGACTGTCACAATGAATCTTAACACTATTTTTAAAAATACGGGCGCATCGTGGACTCTCAGTAGCGCGTGCAGCAGCGGAGGGCACGCCATAGGGCAGGCCGCCGACCTTATTGCCTATGGACGCCAGGACAGAGTCATATGCGGCGGAGCGCAGGAGATCAACTGGGAATCCGTGTCCAGCTTTGACGCCACAAACGCATTTTCCACCAAGCATGAAAGTCCGGAAGAAGCTTCGCGTCCTTTTGACAAAGACCGTGACGGGCTTGTGCCTGGCGGCGGCGCGGCAATTGTTTTGCTCGAAAATTATGACATGGCAAAAAAAAGAGGCGCAAACATCCTTGGGGAACTATACTCTTATGCCTTTTCTTCTGACGGCGCGGCCCTGAGCGCGCCATCCGGAGAAGGGCTTGGACGCGCAATAAAAGAATGCGTCAAGCGCGCTGATATTCGGCCTGAACAAGTGGATCTTATTTGCGCGCATGCCACTTCCACTCCTTTGGGAGATATTGCGGAAGCGCGCGCAATCAACAGTGTTTTTGGAGAAAAAACTCCCTGGGTCTCATGTGTCAAGTCAATGACCGGGCATGAGATGTGGATGTCGGGAGCTTCTCAAGTTGTTTATACGATGATAATGGGGCAGGGCGGATTTGTAGCCCCAAATATTAATTTTGTTGCTCAGGAGGAAGGCGCTCCGTCATTGAAGATATCTCAAGAGACAATAGAGCATAAATCGGAATTTGCGTTGCTTAATTCAGCTGGATTTGGCGGCACTAATTCTTGTTTGCTTTTGAAAAATATGGTGTGATAAATAGTATGAAATATGATTGTGTTGTAATCGGTTCAGGCGTCAGCGGGCTTGCCGCAGCCATTATTCTTGCTCAGAATGGGAAAAAAACTCTCATTATTGAAAAAAACAAGACTATTGCCCCGCTTGTCAGCCGGTTTAAAAAAGAAAATGTATGGTGCGACCCAGGCTTTCACTATATGGGCGGCTTCGCCGGGAACGGGCCGATGACGACGCTTTTTAACTACATGGGGCTTGCCGACAAAGTGAAAATAGCGCCTTTGCCCGAAGACGGCTATGATATTGTCTCGGTCGGCGAGAATCTCGAGTTTTCTTTCCCGCAGGGCGTGGACAATCTTCGCGAGGCTCTTTGCTCCCGTTTTCCGGCGAGCGCGGAAGCTGTGAACAAATATTTGGACAAAGTGGAGCATGTAAACAACGCCACATGTTTTTTAAATTATGCCCTGGACTACAGCCCGCCGCCTTTCGAGCTTTATGCTGACGAAAGCCTTGAGGCTTTTCTGAGAAAAAATGGAGCGGAGGATGAGCTGGTGGAGCTTCTTGGCTCCTATGGCTATGTCCTTTATGGCGCGCAGGCGCACGAAATCCCGCTTCATATTCATGCGTACGCCACAGGCTCCATTTACAGGGGAGCGGCAACTCTGAAGCAGTCCGGCGATGGATTGATCAACGCTTTTAAGGCAAGGCTCAAAGAAACTGGCGCAGATTTGCTTTGCGGAGTCGCGGTCAAAAAAATAAATGTTGACGCTTCTCGCGCGCTTGCCGGGCTTTCTTTGGACAACGGCGAGTCCGTTGAATGCAAAGCATGCATATCCACAATACACCCCAGCCTTCTGATGAATATGCTTCCCGAAAATGCGATCACTCCAATATTTGAAAAAAGACTTAAGCAATTGAAAAATACTTTTGCGCCGCTTGTTGTTTTTGTGGACGCAGATGAAATTCCCGAAAAACTGCAAGGCAGAAATGTTTACCATTTCAAAAACAGCCAGAGGGATTTTATCGGCATATCCAGCCAGGATGACAGCATTGCGTCCGGGGAAAAGAGCGCG
>CAZYVR010000595.1:0-2471 GCA_964651145.1 uncultured Victivallales bacterium
ATTCGCCAATTTGACCGCTTCCTCAATGGATTTTGCGGCTCCGCTTTCGGGCTGCCTGATGTCAAGGGCTATCATTCTTTCGCGGAAGTATTCGCGGTCTTCCGCCAGACGAATGCTTTCAGGAGTTGTCCCTAGAATTTTCACTCCGCAATCTTTCAGCTCTTGCGCTATATTCAACGGCGTCTGGCCGCCGAATTGGACAATCACGCCTTCGGGCTTTTCTTTGTCATAAATGGCAAGCACGTCTTCGACAGTCAGCGGCTCGAAGTAAAGTTTGTCCGAAGTGTCATAGTCGGTGGACACAGTCTCCGGATTGCAGTTTATCATAATCGACTCATAGCCAGCGTCGCGCAATGTAAATGCCGCGTGCACACATGTGTAGTCAAATTCAATGCCCTGGCCTATTCTGTTTGGGCCGCCCCCAAGGATCATTATCTTTTTGTTGGCGGACACAGGCACTATGTCTTCAGTGTCGCTATATGTTGAATAATAATATGCCGCATTTTCCACTCCGCTCACGGGCACGGCCTTGAACACGGCTTTTTTGCCGAGGCTCAGGCGTTTTTCCCTGACTGTTTTCTCTGGAATGCTGAAGAGCTTGGCCAGGTATTTGTCTGAAAAGCTCAAATTTTTCGCTTCTTTCAGAATATCATCCGGCAAGCTGCTCCATTCATGCTTCAGCATGTTTTCTTCGAAATCCACAAGCTCTTTTATTTCAGAAAGGAACCAGCGGTGAATGTAAGTCAAGTCGAAAAGCTCCTCCACTGAAATTCCCTTGCGAAAAGCCTCATAGATCATAAAGATTCTTTCGCTTGACGGCGTCGCGAGTTTTTCCTTAAGTTTCTGAAGAGGAAGCGTCTTGAAGTCTTTCGCTCCGCCAACGCCGCTTCTGCCGATTTCCAATGACCGGATAGCTTTATGAAAGGCTTCCTTGAAGTTTTTGCCGATGCTCATCACTTCGCCTACGGCTTTCATTTGAGTGCCAAGCTCATCTTTTGCTTGAGGAAATTTTTCAAACGCCCATCGCGCGAATTTAACGACAACATAGTCGCCGCTTGGCTCATATTTTTCCAGAGTCCCCTCTTTCCAGTATGGAATCTCGTCCATTGTGATTCCAGTCGCAAGCTTTGTGGAAATCAGAGCTATCGGGAAGCCGGTGGCTTTAGACGCGAGAGCCGATGAACGGGATGTGCGAGGGTTAATTTCGATGACAACCAGCCTGTCATCGACAGGATTATGCGCAAACTGCACGTTAGTGCCGCCAATGACGCCTATTGCGTCAACTATTTTATACGAAACGTCCTGCATTCTTTTCTGCAAAGTTTTCGGCACAGTAAGCATGGGCGCAACACAGAAACTGTCGCCTGTATGGACACCCATGGGATCTACATTTTCAATAAAGCATACTGTAATCTTCTGCCCTTTGTCATCTCTCACTACTTCAAGTTCAAGCTCCTCCCAGCCCAGCACGCATTCTTCAATAAGCACTTGGTGGATTAAGCTTGCGCTCAAGCCGCGGGGCATGATGGAGCGAAGCTCTTCAATGTTATAGACGATTCCGCCTCCTGTTCCGCCCATAGTGTAGGCTGGCCTCAGCACAACCGGATACCCAAGCTTTTCCGCTATTGCCTCGGCCTCTTCCATTGAGTGGGAAGGCTCCAACAAAGCCACAGGCACATCGATCGTTGCCATGGTTTCCTTGAAGATTATGCGATCTTCTCCGCGTTCAATAGCGTCGGCTTGAACTCCTATAAGCTTCACGTTGTACTTGTCGAGCGTTCCTTGCTTGTGGAGGCTGGCGGCAAGATTCAGCGCAGTCTGTCCGCCAAGATTGGGAAGAAGCGCGTCAGGACGCTCTTTTGCTATGATCTTCTCAACGCTGTCAAATGTAAGAGGCTCTATATATGTTTTGTCCGCCATCCCTGGATCAGTCATGATAGTTGCTGGATTAGAGTTGACCAGCACTATTTCATAGCCTTCCTCCCGGAGAGCTTTGCAAGCTTGTGTTCCTGAGTAGTCAAATTCGCATGCTTGACCGATTATGATGGGACCGGAGCCAATGATCATTACTTTCTTGATGTCGTCTCTGCGGGGCATGTTTTCTCCTTGAAATTAATTTTATCTTCATATATATAGTTAAATGTCACAATGCAATCGATATTGAATCTGACTGTCAGCTCTCATAAAGGCTTCCAGGCAATATTTTTAATTATTTTTTCACATCAGGATCAAAAGCGAAAAGCCCCCAGTACTTTCCTTTGATCTTAAAGCCGGCAATAGTGGAAAAACCGGCAAAGTATCTGGAATCAATTTCCCCAATAATTTCGTCAGCCCAGCCGTCCGGGAACGGAGCGATCCTGTACTTCAGCCCGCAATGCCTGTCCATTTCCTCAAGCGCGAGAATGAGCTCTTTTCTGACCTTGCAACAACCGACAACTTTCATGTGCCGCTTGTGCTCACATGCTGAATTT
>CAZYVR010000596.1:0-2470 GCA_964651145.1 uncultured Victivallales bacterium
TTTCAAGTCCGGCTGTGGCATCCTCGGGATGAGCGTAAATGATGGCTTTTGCCGGCCTTTTTTCCATAGTAATGAGCTTTCTTGTGGCATCGCCCGGAATATCTTTTTCCTCAATATACTGGACGTATGCATCCTTGACTGGCGCTTCATATTCGCGCATCGCCTGCAAATATCCATTCAAAAAAGCCACATCGTATGAATACTTTGAAACGACGATTCCTATCCGTGAAAAACGCTGCTCAAGCAGATGTTCCGTAGCAATATATGCGGCGTGGAGTTCATTTCTGTCGACTTGCCAGCATGCCATTTCTTGCTGATTCGCCCGTCCAACAAGGGCTATTGGGAACTCTTCTGTGTTTTTCAGCCTCAAAAGCTCCACCGAACTTTCGTCCGAGCATTTCGGATGCATTATTGCGCCTGTGTATTTGCCGTCCGAAAGGCTCATTACTATTTCATCCTGTTCCGCTTGAGAACTGTATGTGAGTACCTCGATTTCGGCTTTGTTCTTTTCGCAGGTTTCCCTGGTTCCCTCAATCAAGGATGGGGAATTGTAATAGTCCTTTGGGATTATTATGGCAAGCAGTAATTTGGGCTTTGGTTTTTCGGCCACTACCATTCCGGCGCCATTGCGAACTTCAAGTAATTTCGCGTCCTTGAGAATTTGAAAGACTGGAGAGATGCTGTTTTTGTGAACTCTGTGCTTTAAGGATAGCTCCTTTGCTGACGGTATGCGATCTCCAGGACTGTAAATGCCGTCTTCAATATCCTTTGCGATTTCCTCCGCAATAACCAGATAGGCTGGTTTTAATTTTTCAGCTGCTTCTTTGATTTCTTCCTGCATGATTTTTCCTCCATTTTTTTTGTTTGCTTTACTGTTTTCAGGGGTAGGACGTCCTACCTGTTTTTTCAGTGTTCATTTTCTGCCAGTAGGACGTCCTACTATGATTTGAACTCAACTTTCACCTTTTCATTGTGTTGAGCTGTCTGATTAGATGCTCCCGAAACCTGTTCAGCCAGGAGCATCCCTGCTTTGCGTCCGAGTTCTTTGAAATCCCTCTTTATGGAAATTATTGGATGTTCCAAAAACTCAAAGACCAAGCTCTCTCCAAAAGAAAGAAGCTTTATGCGCCTTAAGTCTGCGCCATGTTCCTTGAGCATTTTATATCCATCTATGGCGTCCTGGGAGCTTGTGTAAATAATTGAATGAGGCGGGTTCTTTATCTTCATAAGCTCCACGCTTGCTTCTCCGGCTGAGCTTCCGCTTTCAAAACGCTTGATGTTATTTCGGAGGCAATCTATTTTTAACTTCAGGTGCGCTTCTTTGTAGCCTTCCATAAACCCATCTCCGAACTTCTCATTGGGGCAAACAAGGGCAACCGGCTCCCGCCTTTCTTTGTGAAAATGTTCTACGGCCATTACGCCTGCTTCAAAAGTCCCGGCATCGACATTCCATCCTTTTGAATCAGAATAGAAATTCTCTACCAGGACAATGGGGAATTTTTCGTCCTGGAGTTTGCATACGTCGCCATATCCGTGGCCTGAAAAGTCCGGTCTGATAATCGCCCCTGAATAATCCTTTTCGTTAAGGCATTTCAAATATTCCGCCTGTTCTTCGGAAGTCGCATAAAGCATAATGTTTACGCTGGCGTCATGATCTTTCATGGATTCATATATGCCGAGAATGACATCTTTCAGCCCTTCGTATCCAACGGGCAGGATCAACGCTGCTTTCAAAGGAAACTTCAAATCTTCCCGGACAACAATCCCGACTCCTGAGTAATTTCTGACAAGGCCTTTTTCACGGAGAGTCTTAAAGGTGCTCTTTACTGTGTTTTTGTGGGCATTGTATTTTAGCGCGAGTTCCTCCACCGAGGGCAGTTTTTCGCCAGGCTGATAGGATTTTGCTCTGATCTTTTGTTCCAGTTCTTCCGCCATTTTAAGATAGAGCGGTTTCGTTTTCTTGTCTTCGGGTTTTTCTTTTCGCATAATCGTCTCTCCTTTTTTTTGATTTACAGTTTGAATTTTTCTTTGGCTTTTTCCGCCCATCGCTGCTTTTGAAGCTCTGAAAGGCAGATTTGTTCTCTTTTGCGGCGTGAGCCGACTTGGCCTATTTCAGGCAATGTTGCCCCAAGGATGCTTGCGCCGACCGCAGATCCGGTGAGGCAGTCGAACCAGTGGTTGTCGGAAGCCTCTGGCCTCATTTTCCATTCGTCTACTGTTCTCCCGCGCCCCTGCGTCTTTACAAAAAACTCGGCTGTCAGATGTTCTGAAAAGCTTCTGTGAAACTCCGGCTGGTTCCCGAAAAGCGTCAAACATCCCTTATCGCCGATGGGCACTTTCAGGCGTGAGTGGACAAATGATTTCCAGAAGTTGGCGTCATATGCCACATGGCGTATGCTTCGTTTTTCGCCCTTTCGCATGTACCAATTAAGGCCGCGTCGATCCCCGGGCCGACGCTTGATTCCGGCAA
>CAZYVR010000597.1:0-962 GCA_964651145.1 uncultured Victivallales bacterium
ATTAGACGGAGTGTCTGCCGACACCTTCAGGAATGCCTGCGAATCGGTGATGACAAGGCGTGGCGGCCTTTTTTGTCTTTCGATTGCGTCGCGCAATTCGCGCTCTTTCACTACCATGCAGTAGGCGTCACTGTCAAGTATGTCGCGGATGGTCTGCACCTGCGGAAGAATAAGTCTTCCTTTTGGAGCCTCAAGGTCTATTGGGACAACTAATATCGCCAGTTCTCCGGCCGGAAGCAAGTCGCCTACTATCGTTTGCGGCGCTATAAGCTCTTCCGGGACGGCGTTTATTAGCGTTTCCCGAAAATCCTGAATTCCTTTTTTTTCGACAGCGACTGTTTTTATATAGGGTATTTTTTCATCATCGAGCCTGTCTGTGACTTTTTGGTCTGGCTCTGCAATGTCAACTTTATTAAAAACTGTTATTATGGGAGTATTCTGTTTCTTGAATTCGTCAATCAGGCTGTTTTCAAAATCATCCCATTTATCGGAGTCCGCCACAAGGACAGCGACATCCGCCCGCTCAAAAATTTTTCTGGTCTTTTCAACGCGCATCTCTCCAAGGGCTCCAGCATCGTCGATCCCGGCTGTGTCTATAAAGAGGACCGGCCCGATGGGGAGAAGCTCCATGGCTTTTTCCACTGGGTCGGTTGTTGTTCCCGGCACACTGGAAACAATCGAAACATCCTGCAGCGTAAGGGCATTCAGAAAGGATGATTTGCCTGCGTTTCTTCTGCCGAATATGCCTATTTGAAGTCTTAAACCTTTTGGAGTTTTTTGCATAATAATTCCTCTGAGCCTGTGTTTTTTATTTTGATCCTAGGCGCGTGACTGCTTCTGGCGAAATGAGTTCGTCGAATTCCTCAGGCGCAAGTATATTGTTGTTTATGACGATTTCGCGAATTGTTTTTCCTGACTCTCGCGCCTCCAGAGCAATTTCTTCGGCTTTTTCGTAGCCGACT
>CAZYVR010000597.1:972-2452 GCA_964651145.1 uncultured Victivallales bacterium
ACTATGTCAACCAGCCCAGTGGCGGCGGCGGTTGCGCCATGCGCGTGAGTTCGGCAATTGTCCTCGTTTACGCGAATGCCTTCGACGCATAGCCGTGAAAAAATTGAACAGGCGTTTGCGAGCAAGTCAAGGCTTTCCAGAAGCGAGTCTGCGATAATGGGCATAAAAGCGTTCAGCTCCAAGTTGCCCATTGCGCAGGCCTGTGCAATTGTGTTGTTGTTTGACATAGTTCTAAGGGCGGCCTGTGAAACGGCTTCCGGGATGACCGGGTTTACTTTTCCAGGCATAATGGACGATCCTGCCTGCCTTTCCGGGAGGCTTATTTCGCCGATTCCGGCGAAAGGTCCGGATGACATAAATCTGAGGTCGCTGGCGACTTTTAGCAGATTTGAGGCGCATGCCGCAAGCATGCCGCTGACTTCCACAAACTCGTCTGTATTCTGAGTTGCCTCCACCATGTTTTCGGCTCTGGCCAGCCCGAATCCGGTTATGTTTTTTAAGTTTTCGGTCGCTTTGAAAATATATTTGCGCGGCGCCAAGATTCCTGTGCCAATGGCGGTGCCGCCGAGATTAACAACTCTCAGGCGTTCTTCGCACTTGAAAACGCGCCATCTGTCCCGGCCGAAAGCCTCTGCGTATGCCGACATGGTTTTTCCCATGGTTGTGAGAGTCGCGTCTTGCATCTGTGTGCGTCCGACCTTTACTATGTGCGCCGTTTCCTTTTCTTTTTTTTGAAACGCCTCCAGAAGCCTGACAAGCTCGCCTTCCAGTTTCCTGAGGCTGTTTATTGCGGCGACCTTAAGAGCTGTGGGATAAGTGTCGTTGGTTGACTGATGCAGGTTAATGTCTTCAATCGGATGAATGATGTCGTAATCGCCGGGGTTTTTTCCCAGAAGCTGGAGCGCTCGGTTGGCTACTGCTTCATTCACGTTCATATTGGTGGAAGTTCCCGCTCCGCCCTGAAGCGCGTCGACTTTTATATGGCGGTCAAGAGCGCCGGACATCATTTCGGAGCATGCTTCAGAAATAGCCTTGAATGTTGCGTCATCCCAGTGTCCCAACTCATGATTAGTTGTGGCGCACGCCAACTTTACAGCTCCGTAAGCATGTGTCAGTGAAATGTTCACCGGACGCATAGCCAAAGGAAAGTTTTCAATGGCGCGCGCAGTATGGATGCCATAAAGAGCATCGGCAGGAAGCATTTTTTCCCCCAGCAGGTCTTTTTCCGTCCTGTAATCGTTCATAAATTTTCCTTCAGCGCTTCGATCTGTTTTTTAATACTTTAAAACTGGCGCGTTTTTTTTGTTTTATTATATATAGCAAAGCCTTGGCAAATATCAATCAAAAAACAGTTGCATTCCAAACCATAGTCTTAAATGGACGGGGCCGGTGGCAAAGCCACTTTTAAATCCACTCCGTGGGGATGACAGCGCGCATGGCGCGTTAAAAGCCTGCGGCTTGTTGGGGCGCTAAGCGACAA
>CAZYVR010000598.1:0-2447 GCA_964651145.1 uncultured Victivallales bacterium
GCTTTGCTTCAGGCTTTGCTTCAGGCTTTGCTTCAGGCTTTGCTTCAGGCTTTGCCTCTGCTTTTTTTCCCAAAACTTTTTGCTTTATGAGCAATGATCTCTGCCCTGGTTCCAAGAGTCTTATTATCTGTCCTTTTACTGTCATGCTTGGCAGTGAGAATGCCACAAAGAACCAGCGCGAGTCTTCCAGAAATACGTTGGTCAGCATGCATTGATTTCTGTCTTCTATTTTAGCATTCTTATAAAGGTCATTGATTGCCGAGGTGTAGGACGGAGGAATAATGTTCAGGATTCCCAGGAGGCTGAATCCCGTAGAGGAGCCTGATGCGCTTGCGGCCGCTACTTCATACTTTATTCCTGCCAGGTTAACCACTTCAGCTTCGACTATGGCTCTGGAGAGTGAGAAGAGCACAAAATACATCTCATATTTGCTGGCTGTCACTTTCGATAGAGTATATTCTTTCCCTTCCGGCATATTGGCTTTCTGGTATAAATTTGCCAATGCGTTGGAATAAGACACGGGGATGATGGGAATAAGTCCTAGAAGTTTGAACCCGCGGTCGTCTCCCGAAACATAGTTGTCGTTGTACATAGCGTTTCTGTTGGTTCTGCAACCTGCCAGTGTTGCAATCAACATTGCGGCTCCTGCAATCAAGATGATCTTTTTCATTTTCGCCCCTTCCCTAGTTTGTTATAAACTGCGCACTGATGAATAATTTAACGAAAATATTGCTTTATTCAAGTTTTTTGTTTTTTATATTGAAATTTGTTTTTGGGCTGCATCAGTTATATTCCGCATATGGGGGAGATATATAAGTCGGCAGTTTTTCGTTGAAAGCTGCCGACGCCCTGTCATCAACAAGTTCAAATTCATCGGCGAAAGCTTTGTCATTCAGGTATTTTAATATTTGTTTTTGAGCTTGTGGGCGGTAAAGATATCCCAGATGGCTGCCTTGGTTGAATACAGTCATTTTTTCTCCGAGCAGATTTCGGAGCCATTCCAGATCCGACTTTTTTGCCATGAAATCGTTGATGCTGTAAATCACTCTTACTTTTGGATTGGCAGCCAGAGAGGCTCCAATTGAAGGAAGGCTGGATTCCTTGTTCATTTGTTCTTTAGAGAACTTTCTGGCAAGAACTTTTGTGTAGTATTTTTTCCCGAATGTTTCAATGTAGCGGCTGAAATTGAACTGGTTTATTTCGCGGTACATGGCGTCGCGTGAACACCAGCTGTACGGGGCTTTTAAAATTCCGAAATTTTTCCTTTTATGGATATTGAAAATCATGTCTCTCAGAGTCATGCGGAAACTAATGCCGATCATGTATTCCGCTTCGCTTTTGTCTATGGGCAGAGGGGCGTTTATGGACAGTCGCCTTTCGAACATTGCCCAAAAAGTTACCCCGGCTCTGTTGGTTTTTGCGTCTAGTTTTTCTCTGCTCCATGGTTGCCATATTGCCATAAGCTGATCTATTTGTTCAAGTGCGTAAAAAACATCAATTGGAGGGTTTAGGGCGATAAAGCGCTCAAAGCCGATTTTGTTTTGTTTGTTGTCTATGTCAGATATAAACAAAGAATGCAAGGCGCCCAGAGACAAGCCAATGAGAACTTTTTTAGATATCCTTTCCGCTCCATATCGGCTTTTAAGGTCGGCAATGACTTTTTGCAAGGCGTTATAAATATCTTGAGCATCGTATGGCGTGTAGCCGGGCACAATGTTTTTGCCGGCTGAATTCATGAACTCGAAATTGGTGGGGCTGCTGATAATCAGTGTCGAATAGCCATTGCAATAAAGCTTATAGGCTTGCGCTGTCGCAGTCTGGCTGTTGTAGTGTCCGCCAAAGCCCGGAAGGATTATTGCCAGCGGGGCTATTTCGTCCTGCATCCACACTTTATAGGTCAATTTTGTTCTGTCTTGAAGGACGCGCACGCTTTTCTCGCTGCCTTTGGAAAAGAAGCTGGCATCCCAAACGGAAAGTTGCGTCCAGAAGCTGTCTTTTTCATTTTGCGGATAAAACAGTTCTATTCTCAAGGTTTCAATGTAGGTGTTTTGGGACGGATATCCCTTTAATTTTACAATGTCGGCTCTTGCGGGCAAGGTCCAGGCCAAAGTGATGGCTAATGCTGCAAATGTTTTTTTCCAGGTCGACAAATCGTTATTCCTTCACTTTTATTTGTATATTTCTAACGGAGAACCATACATCTCTTATAAACACATAGGGGTCGCTTTGCGAATCGTTTATTCTTTCATATTCATTGAAAGACACTGAAGCTCGATTGATTTTAGCAAACCATTGTCCGCCATAAAAATATGATTTGGGATCCAGTGCGTAGTCAAAAATAAGCCCGATAGCGTCGCGAATTGATGTGGGCCCTTGCACTGGCAGGAACAGGTAGCATCCAGCGCCAATTCCCCAGGATGCGAATGCCTGGCCAAAGTCTTCCTGAT
>CAZYVR010000599.1:0-2444 GCA_964651145.1 uncultured Victivallales bacterium
AAAGACGCAGAGAAAGCTATGATTCCTCGGAACAAAGCGCAGAAGAGGCCAAAAAGCAGGTCAAAAAGAGGCAGGCTCAGGACGGCTACCGGGATGATCGCGGCTTTTACGGGATGTTGAGACCAACCGCCCATAATGCCTATTGAGGCAAGGCTGAAGCCCAGAAAAAAACTTCCGCTGTCGCCCATGAATATTTTGGCTGGGTGCTTGTTGTAAATCAAAAAACCAAGAAGGCTTCCTGTCAGCGTTATAGACATCAGGCCCCAAAACGCTTGTCCAGTGGTGATTGAGACGAAGAAGTAAGTGATTGCCGCAATGAGCGACACTCCGCCAGCGAGGGCGTCCATGTGGTCAAGGGCATTGATTGCGCTGCATACGCCGGCAATCCAGAGCATAGTCACAATGGAGTTCATAATATAGTTGTTTAATCCTATCATATTGAAAGGCAATGAAGTTATCACGCCATATCTTCCGATAAGGAGAGTCAGTCCGAACAGAGCCATGAGTTTTATGTACGCCGGAACTCCCCATATATCGTCGATGGCGCCCACCAGCAAAGCCAGGCCAGAGCCTATAATTATTCCTTTTTGAGGATCGTCAAAGTACATAAGCGTAAGCATGGGAAAGACAAAGGCAATATAAATAACGATTCCGCCCATTCGCGGAACAGGGGCTTTATGAACTTTCCGTTGGTTCGGAACATCCATGATGTTGAATTTTTTAAGCAGGTATATGGCAACAGGCATCAGCAAGACTGAAATGAGAAATGACATAAAAAAAGTTTTTATGAAATATTCTATCCATATTTGTTTGATTTCCATCGGCGTCCTCTTTCTTCAATTATCAGGTTATTGTGGAGGAAATCTGCTGAGTTTTGGGAAAAGAACAGCTTCTCTGACCTGATACGCTCTGAGTATGAGATCTGCAAAGTCCATAAGGTATTTTGCGTAACGCGAGTATTCGCTGAGTCCTTGTTCAGGCACGAATATGATGTCGCCGCTGTGCAGGGCTATGTTTTGTTCTTCCAAGTCTCCGAGCAGGAGCGCTTCAACATCAACATTTATGTGATTTTCTTTGCCTTGGCCCTTGCCGCGAATGACTATCACCCTGGTGCGCTGGGCTAGTTTTGTGAACCCGCCGCAACTGGATATGGCTTCGATCAGGCTGATGTCCCGGTTGTAGGAGAGCAGGCGCGGCGTGTTTACTTCGCCCAATATGTATATTTGTTCTGTCTGCGCGTTTGCTATATACACAAAATCGTCGGCTTGAAGTTTTATGTCGTATGCAAGATTCCCGAATTCGAACAATGCATAAAAATCAACAGGCAATTTTTTGCCATTTCTTGAAATGTATGAAGCCTTTAGATTGGCGAGTGTCCGGCCGCCCAGAGTGTCTGTCACATAAAGAAAGCCGCCGGCTCTGGCTATAAGCCCGGCCAGAGTTTCGCCTTCGTAAAGCTCGTATCTTCCTGGCTGCTTCAGAGCTCCCAGCGTGGAGACGAACTCCGGCTCTTCGCTTTGCAGGTGAACTTTCTTTAGAATTATGCTTACTTGGGGATCTTTGAAATATTCTTCCAGTTTGTCCTCTATTTTCTTGCGCAACTGAGCGACTGTTTTGCCCATAGCCGGAACTTCGCCCACAAGAAGATAGGTGATGCTTCCATCGGGGATCACAGGCACTTCTTTTGTCATCTCAAGCTCATCCATAACGGATATTTCCATTATATCCCCTATCTTCATTTTATAAGGGCCTTTTACTTTCGCGTCTTCTTCATTCGTCTTGCTTGCTTCTTTATTAAGTTTGGCTATTGCTTCCTGGTCTGTTTTTTTCCGTTGTTTGCTTGCTAGAATTTGAGCTTTGGCGTTGGCTTTCTTTATGGCGGCATTGTCCGAGGCGCAACCTGAAAAAAAGCAAAGGAAAAAAGTTGCCATGAGAAGCATAATGGCGATTTTTATAAATTTCATCTAGCCGTCGGTCCCCGTTTTGCGGTTGTTTACTGTTGAAATAATCCCCTTGCTATGGACTTAATATAACAGATGTCTGCTCAACTGCAAAGCGGAATAGGCAATGGCTAGCGCTATTTGCCGAAAAATTCCATAATCCGTTTCAACAAAGGTTTGGTGTAAGGTATGGAAATTTCTTTGTCATCAAGGCAGGCTTTAATGTCTGCAGCAGCCTCGTTCATGTTTGCGTACCTGTCAGGTATGTGCATTGCCAGAAATTTCATTATTACGGCTTCCAGTTTTGCGTCGATTTGCTTGTTGATCTCGCAGGCGGGGACTATTTCTCCTTTTTGAATTACGGTCAACATTTCAGATATATTTTGTGCCTCTGTTTTGTAGGGCGCTTTGCTTGTCAGCAATTCATAAAAGAGAACTCCAAAGCTGTATATGTCGCTGGCGGGAGTCAGAAAACGGCCGAGCGCCTGTTCCGGGGACATGTAT
>CAZYVR010000600.1:0-2428 GCA_964651145.1 uncultured Victivallales bacterium
AAGGCATAACCGGTCCAGACCGGCGTTAGTGTTTATTTGATGAAAATGCTTGTTTGCGTTCAATTAGAATCATAAAAGATATGAACGAGAGAAAATACAAATGTCCCAAGTGCGGCCAAGAGGCCGGCATCCGGATTATTTACGGCTATCCCGGCCCGGATCTCTCCGAGGCGGCAAAACGGGGTGAAATTAAACTGGGCGGTTGCTGCATTTCAGGCAAAGAACCCGGGTTCAAGTGTAAGACCTGCGGCCATGAATGGGGCTTTAAACGATCACGCGGAACTGATGAGAAAACGGCCGGTGTTTGAGGAGATGGGGTAGCAAAAGACTTTCTGAACCATGAAAATGAAAATTAAACGAAAGGGAAAAGAATCTGCCCAAAAGAATTCTATTACATTTTGGGGGAAAGCATGGTCTGATACCAGTGTTGGTTTTTATACACCCGGGCACGAGCCAGCCGAGACCCTCCCATTATATATTCGCCCTTTCATGCATACTGGCACTCATGATCTCAGTGAACTACATTTCACACTTCTGAAAGGTTGTGCGGACGATTTTCTCACCTATGACGCCACCAAAAAAAGACGTTCTCGCAACGTGTCCCTTGAAAAGAGATTCGGACCGTTGTTTCGTTTGTCACGAGATGCGGATTCTATTGCAGTTTTCCTGCATAGTAAGGCCAGGCATGGAGATAAAGAAGCCGCAAGAAGGTTGTTTTTTATAGCAAAATTCACAACGGAACTTCTGAAAGATTTAATGCTCGAAAACCCAAAGGCACTACACGGATTTATCGAAAATCAGGGTAAAGTTCCAGTAATGGCAACTTCTGCTACGGATTGGGCAGATAGAACCAATGAACTTCTGTGTTCAATCAATTTCGCACAACACTTTCGGGGATTTTGGCACGGTGAAAAGGGGCTCAATTTAAAGGCGTTTGATTCTCGAATATCTCCCGCGCGGCAGTTTGCGCTGTATTGCATCCATATACTGGACTGGAACCGACATCTTGCGAAAACGGTTATGGACCGAAAAAAACAGTTTATTGCATTTCTGAAGAAAGAGTATCCGAAGATCTCATGGCAAGATCCCCCCGCATGGGCTTTAAGCTGTGGCAATCTTCCAAAGTTTGATAAGAGTAAAACTGTTATCGAAGCATGGTATAAGGCAATAGTGAGCATGGTTGAATCAGAATGTCCCGATTTCTACCAAGGTGAAGAATGGCATAATTCATGGAGACGGAAAGAGTATAAAACAAGGGTAGCTCCCGTCAAAAACATGCACGCCTATGATTATGGGCATCCAGACTTTAACCGGCATACTTTCTTTCACGACCTTGGTCACTTGATCCACAAACGGATTCTTGAAGACGTTAGAAATATCCTGCCTCATTTAGCCGCCAAGTCTAATTGACAGTTTCCTCTTTGGCGGAAGAAATACTACGGAATTCCGCTGCTTTTATTCCTCCGCTGGACCGTATTGCCTATCCCGCCGAGCGGCTCCAAACTTCTTTCATAGACAAAGAACTGCCTTTGAACAGTCTTGGAGATCGGCAAGTGGATAATGGAATCAATCAAATCTCAACGGATGCGCTTCTGCACGTCTGGTTAAGTGCCCCGGCCGAGCGTCGGGCCGCTGCTTACGCTGCATTGACCGGTGAGGACACCGATCAGGCGGAACGGTTTCTGTCGCTTAAGGACGTGGCGGCAGCCTTGGGCTACAAACACTATACGAGCCTGTGGAAGCTTGGCGTCAAGTCTGTGGCCGACAATTTTGGTGGTAGGCCGCGTTATCGCCGTTCTCGGGTTCTGGAATATTTGCGAAGCGACGCATGTGCAAAGCGGCGGCAGGAACTCCGCGAGATTCGTCACACGAAGGAGCGTGGGAATACATAGTACGCGATCGAGGAGAAAAACAAGCCAAATAAGAAGGGGGGGGACAGAAACATGCAAGAGGATACAAAAAGAATCAAATTGTCAGAGGATGGTAGGGCTATCGAATTTCGTCGTGGATCAAGTGGCGGCTTGTACGAGATCGATCTGCGGCAAATATCGTCCGCGAGAGATATTGTCGACTGGTACTACCACCTGCGAGACAAGGTCGATGTGACGCCGGAAATCCTTTTCGATTTCATGGTTGCCATCGAAAAAGCATGCAAACTGCATTTTGGTGCAGATCCTCGCGATTTATTTTGTATCGGTGGCCAGGTCAAGTGGCCAAAATGAGGCGCGCGGCGTTTTTTTGCGGCCGAATTTGGACTCACAATTAATTATTCAAATCGCGCCAGAGCGATCATAGGACTGATTTGATTTTTGTAGATATACCCTACAAGGTTTAGAGCCATGGAACGACTTACACAACCGGAAAAATCGGCTTCGCGATTGGGTTTAGGAGGAGAAATTCCTGGCCAAAAAGGAGCGCGAATCCATGG
>CAZYVR010000601.1:0-2425 GCA_964651145.1 uncultured Victivallales bacterium
TGTATCTCTCTCTATTTAAAAAACTTACTTTTTTCTGGACAGACCCTAGTATACTGTTGCGTTTACTTTTTTTGATTCAGAAAGCGGCAGAATATTGCCGGCAATTTCTTTGCCGTCCAGAATAATTTTCAAGCCTTCGCCTTTTTTGATGAAATTTATATTGTAGTCACAGTTTCTATACTTTCTTTTTACGCTGTAGCTATTCCAGTCAGAAGGCGCCTTCGGTGATATTTCCAGACCGTTGAACCCTGCTTTGACTCCAAGAATCTCATCGAATCCTGCGCGGATAAGCCATGCAGCGTTGCCAGTGAACCAGGTGAAAAAATTTTGGCCGAAACGCGGATGAGTCGGGCCGCAATAGTAATTGCCCGTGCAATATGGCTCCGAGGTTCTGCGGGAGTCAAAATTATCCGGGTTGGTTGGAAGCAGATTAACGAAGGACTTAAATGCCTCATCGTAGTTGCCGACGGCGAGCTCCGCAAAAATATGAAAACTGACCGCGTGCTGATATATCGACGCGTTCTCAAAAGTTCCTGGCTCCAAGTTGGCTATTCTGCCCACTTCTTTGGCTTCGTCAACATATGCCGGAGACATCAGCACTGGACCCAGCGGCGTGCCAAGATGTTTGTTCACCGCGGCCATGGCTGTGGTGGCCCGCTCCTTGTCTGCCAAGCCTGAAAAAGCGGCCCAAGTCTGCGCGTTTAAGTGTATTTTGCCCTCTTTGTTTTGTTTTGAGCCGATAGGCTTGCCGGAGCCGGTAAAGCCATATACATACCATTCGCCGTCCCATGCGTTTTGGTTTACTATTTCCTTTATGTGTTTCGAGCGTTTTTTCAGCTCTTCCGCTTTGTCTGTCTTTCCAGCCGCTTCGCAAAGCTCTTGCAGCAGTTTCATTGCGTCATAAAGAGCGATTGTCAGCCATATTGATTCGGCGTCGCCATCTTTGCTTATGCCTTCGAGGGCGTCATTCCAGTCGCCGTCTCCTGTCAGGCATCCTTCATGCGCTCCGCGGTTCTGATATAGATAATCCAAGCCGCGCCATGCGTGTTCAGCCACGCTTCCCGAGCCGCCGTCAAGATATGGAACATCTTTGTCGAGGATGGAAAAATCTCCGGTTTCTTTAATGAGGTCGATTAATGTTCTGGAAATCCATACGGGCGAGTCCATGAAGCGGCGCAGGTCGTGAATGTCGTCGTCGTAGCTGGAGAAGGACCGCGGAGCAGTCCCGTCTTTAAACTGATGGGACAGTATTTCATATAAGCGTTTCTCGCTGGCTTTTTCATCTGTAAGCGTGTATCCCCAGGCGTCTTGAAGGCTGTCCCGGTATCCATTCTGACCGGAGCGCACAAAATGGAATATGAGGTTTAGTTGGTTTTTAAACCAGACATTGAGAAAATGCTGAAAATTTTTGTCGGGAGTCTCGCAGGATATCATATCAAGCCACGTGCCCCATTGAGACGTTGTGACTTTTAACTCTTCGCTTGCGGCGCCTGATGAATTGTATTTATTTTTTAGAGCCTCAAAATCTTTTTGAGCAACTTCCGCCCCGGAAATGATTTCGATTTTTCTTTCCCCGTTTGCGGGCAGCTCGTATGAGGCTTTAAGGGCGCACTTATAAAAAGTAAACTCTTTGCCGTCCGCGCGCGTTTCCTTAACGGGCGTGAAAACAGCTTCGTCTGCTTGAGGGGATTGAAAAAGGCCGAACATTTCATACGGCAGTTCAGCGTTTGTAGAGTGCGCGCAGACACTGATGTTGTCCGAATTGACTTTCAGGTCTTTGCCGGGCGTTGATATATATGGAATGCCATCTTCGGCTGTGTGGATTCCGAATTTAGCGAAGCTCCAAACCTGCTCAAATGACAAGGATATTTTTCGCGCATTTCCAGATGCGTCCGCGACTTTGACTAGCCATATTTCGCAGGAATCTTCCAGTGGCATAAAAATTGTGAACTCAAATTTTAAGTTCAGAACGGATGCTGTTATAATGCTGCGTCCCGGCCGATGCACGCATTCGAGGTCTGTCGCGTCTTTAAAAAGGTCGGCCGTTTTTGAACTGCTTTCATCTGTTGCTAAAATTGTTCTTCCATCCATAAACTCACGCGGCAGATAGTCTATCGGGTGCTCGAATTTTGTCACTCTCAGGAGCGTTGTCCGGTACCAGTTGAATCCCATGCCGGTGTTTGACACAACCGCGCCGAATTTGTGATTTGCCAGATAATTGAGCCATGGCCTTGGCGTTGCCTGGTCAAATATACGGTAAGCTTTTCCGTTCTCGATAAATTCGCCAAAGCTTTTTTCGCGATTATTGTAATCTTTTTCTGGACACCAGTATCCCGAGGTGTCGCAGTCGTAAACAGGCCTTGAGTTTTCAGTTATCCAAACTTAAATAAAATCCAAACCTTTTCAGGGCAATCTTGCACTGCCA
>CAZYVR010000602.1:0-2418 GCA_964651145.1 uncultured Victivallales bacterium
GTAAGCGTCATTACTGACACATCTGTTTTTTTTGTTTGAATGATGATATTTTTCCTGATTAAAAAAAATCAGGAGGCATCATGAGTAGAGCAATGAAACGCAACTGGAAACGCACCATCGAATTATGGCGGGCAAGCGGCTTGAGCAAGACGGATTTTTGCTGCCAGAATAATATTTCAAATAGAAAATTCAGCTATTATTCCTTAAAGTATGGCGCGTTCAGCCAGTCACGGGAGGCTGAAAAAGAAGCCAAAAAAAAAGAGGAAAAATCCTTTGCCGAAGTGGTCTGCAAGGTGTCAAGACGGAAGCCAGCTCCGCCCAAAAAGCCCTTGATTTTGCGCCTGGCCTGCGGAGCCAGCATAGAGCTTGCGGCCAATTTTGACGCTGAAATATTGAGGCGTGTGCTTCGGATTGCGAGGGAATTATGATAAGCCTACCGGGCGACCGTCCGATATATTTGTACATGGCGCCGACTGACATGCGCAAGAGCTTTCAAGGCTTGTGCTCGCTTATATATCAGCACAACGGCAGGCCGGACGACGGCGGATATTATGTGTTCCTGAACCGTCCAAGAACGCATGTGAAAATTATGTTTTGGGACGGGGACGGCTTGGCTATGTTTTACAAGCGGCTAGAAAAAGGCTCCTTCATTCCGCCGCCTTTGCAGGGAGAAAAAGTATGCCTTGACCGTCGCCAGTTGACATTGCTTCTGGAGGGAGTTGTGCCTTTGAAAAGTGGGAAAAGATTTTTTAGAAAATAATTGTTTTTCAGGGCGAATTATTTAGATTTTGCACTATATTTTTATATGGTTAAAATTGCGAAAAATCGGGCTAAAACTGAAAGCAACAGCGGAAGCGATGCAGCTTTGTTTTTATGCATTGAAGAGCTGAAAAACATCATTGCAAAACAATCCGAAACCATCGCGCGCCAGGAGCACACCATCAAGCTTTTGCAAAAGGCTCTGTTCGGACAGAAGTCTGAAAAAATCATTGATATTGATGAGCGGCAGGGCGTCTTTGAAGGCATTCTGAACGAAGTGGATGAGCTCAATATTGAGGATGCCCCGGCCGAAGTTCCGCAAGAAAAGGACGCTAAAACCCCGGCGACGCAGCGCCGGAAACGCCGTTCGCTGCAAGACTTGATTCCTGAAGATTTGCCCCGTGAGGAAGTGATAATAGACCTTTTGGAAGAGCAGAAAAAATCCTCTGACGGCTCCCCCCTGAAGCGAATCAGCGAAGACCGAACAGAGAAGCTTGCCTACAAACCTGGACACTGGTTTCTGAAGGTTTTTATTTACCCTAAATATGCAAATGACAAAAATGCCATTGAAGGCGTAAAGCGCGCTTCAGCTCCAGATTTCGCCATTCCTGGCGGCGTTTTTGACGAGAGCTTTTACGCATGGCTGATCCACGACAAATGCTCTTTGCATCTGCCGCATTATCGGCTTGAGGAGCTGATGAAGTCCGCAGGCATTAAAATTAGCCGACAGACGCTTTGCTCATGCTTTATCAAAGCCGCCGGCGCGTTGCGCCCTTTATACGAACTGATGAAAAATGAAATTGTCAAGCGAGGCATTGTTTTCACCGATGAAACTCCGGTAAAACAGCTTGATCCTGGCAACGGCAAAACGAAAAAAACTTACATCTGGACATACGTTGGAGGCGGAAAAGGCCCGCCACTTCGACTGTTCGAATTCACTCAGGAGCGCAACCATAAATACCCAGAAAAATTTCTAAAGGGCTTTGAGGGCTATGTGCACGCCGATGCTTTTTCGGGCTATAATTCGCTGTTCAAAGACGGTGAAATCCTTGAATGCGGATGCTGGATGCATGTAAGGCGCAAGTTTTTTGAGGCGGAAGACGCCCCGCCGGAAGTTCGCGCGCTGGTCTTGCGCAAGATCCGCAACATCTACCGCTATGAGCGCGCAATTAAAAAGCTCGACCGCGAAACGAAGGGCGAATTTATCCTGAAAGTCCGCAATGAAAAAATTCGTCCGCTGATAGATGATCTGTTCACAATGACCGCATCGGCGCTCACCCAAGGTTTGGTCATGCCAAAGTCATCTTTTGCCGGAGCCATAACCTATATGCACAATCTTGGGCAAGCCATGAAAAACTTCCTTGACAATCCATATCTAAAACCCGACAACGGCGAGAGCGAACGCGCCCTGCGCCCCATAACAATTGGACGCAAAAATTGGATGTTCTTGGGCAGCGAAAAAGGCGGTGAAGCCATGGGCGTACTCATGAGCCTTGTGCAAACCTGCCGGGTCATGAACATAAACGCATTCACATATCTTGAGGACGTCCTGCGCCGAATCAATGGCCATCCGCACTCAAAACTTCACGAACTGCTCCCAGGCAACTGGAAAAAAGCCGATTCATACTACAATTGACATGCATCAGCAATGACGCTTAC
>CAZYVR010000603.1:0-2410 GCA_964651145.1 uncultured Victivallales bacterium
TATTTTAGGAAATTTCACACCTTATTCAACTGTCCAGATTTTTGGGCGCATTATATTCTCTGTGGCAAGTGTACTGTCGGTGCACCTTAAGGGTCTTTTATAAGTAGCCGCAAATTGAATAACTTATGAAATGCGCTCCCGAAAAGTTATAAAAATAGATCACATGCATATCATTTGTCATGAAGAATAACAGATCTCTCAGCCTCAAATTTAAGCTTAATTTGACAATATTCGGCTAGATATAATCCTCCACGCTTGACAAACTCTATAAAAACACTATTATAATAGATGTTTAATAAAGCGATTGAGGTTTTAATGAAAGATTCCCGCAAATATATTCATCTTCAGGAAATGTTAAAAGATGAGCTTAAACAAGGTCAATTCAAGGCTGGAGACCGCTTTTATACTGACAAAGAACTTATGAAAAAGTATAAGTGCAGTTACGCCACAGTATCCCATGCTCTTAAAGAAATGGTTGAAGCAGGATATTTCATACGTCATCGCGGGATTGGCACATTTGTTAAAGAATCTACCGAGATACCTGGAATGACAGGCGACATTATGACAAAACCCCTCTTTATTAATGGCATCCCTTCTAAAGACCATCGAAAAAAAGAAGCGCTATCAATGTTTGTTATTGAAGAAATAAGAAGGGGAATAATAATTATCCGGGTCCAGTAAGAATTGAAAAGTTTGAGAGTATACGCAATATGCTTGACGCTGGCGAAGACATCCTTACAATACTTCATTCGCCACCAAAAGAATTTATCAAAGAAAAAGCAGAATCTTTGCCTGGATGTATTGTAATCAATCACAAGCGCAACTTTAGGATGAAATATAACAGTATTTCATGGGAAATGATTTCGGGCGTATATGAAACTATGGGGTATCTTATCAGGGAACTGGGACATTGTCAAATTGCCTTTCTCGGCGGAGACAGGGAAGAATATCATGCTGACAGATTTGCGGGGTATCGCCTGGGTCTTGAAGTCCATGGCATCCCATATAGCGAGGAGTTGACTGTAAGAGGGTTGCATGGAAGCATTGAAGACGGACGCAAAGCGATGGAAAAATTGCTGGCGTTAGCGAAAATCCCCACCGCAGTCTTTGTCGACACTGATCTGAAAGCGCTAGGCGCAATTGAAGCAATAAATGCCGCCGGCCTAAAAGTTCCAGATGATATTTCTGTCGCCGGTTTTGATGATATGCCTGGCGCGGACTCCTTTTCTCCTCCACTGACCACGGTCAGAATACCATACTATGACATTGGCAAGACTGCCATCAAAATGCTTATGGACAGGCTCAAAACAGGAGCCGATGTCAGAACAAAGATATTGAGAAGCGAGCTAGTGGCAAGGAAATCCTGCACAGAAAACAAGAATAAAGGAAGCACGTAATGAAAACTAGGTTCACACTTATCGAACTGCTCGTTGTGATTGCTATTATAGCCATTCTAGCATCAATGCTTCTGCCAGCGCTTCAGAGAGCGAAAGGCCAGGCAAACAGCATTAAGTGCTCATCAAATCTTAAACAAATTGGAAATGCTTTCCAAATGTATGCCGGCGATTTTAACGGAGTAATGCCGCCTGATTCTTCCTCTTTTGCCAATCCATTTGACCCTGCATGGACCAATGTTTACTGGATTAATTATTTCAGCTATAATTATTTGGGAGCCACTGAGCATGATTCTTCTTATAGCAAAGGGGCATTTCTTTGTCCCACTGACAAAACCCCACGTGAATTTCAGGGGGTTGCCTCTTCATATGGAATGAATGCTGTCGCGGCCGAAAACACCCCAATGTTGACCAGGTTCACACGTCCCAGTGAAGTCTATATGGCAGGAGATGGGAAACACCCGAAACTTGCCTTATGGAACGACGGTGTTGCCCCTGTATATCGCCACAGGAACGGACTTAACATGGTATTTGCCGATGGTCATGTGAATTGGATAAAATATTCATTGCCTTCTGGAGTAGGATACGCTCCGCCATGGTTTGGGTATAAATTCTGATAGTTTTAAATTAGCTGTTTTATTAAGGAGAAAACATGAAGAAAATCTTAGGAGTATTGACAAGCCTTGTCATTATTGGTTGTAATTCTGGTTTGGAAAAAAAAGAAAGCGCAAAGAAAACTTCGTCCTATAAACAACCTGGTACAAAAATGCTTAACTCAAACTGGGATGAATTAAAAAAACGGCATTTGCGTTTGTTGCCAACTCCAAAGGCGCTGGAGTTTACAGGACAGGAGATTCCTGCCGATAAAATTACAGTTGTCCTTTCTAAAAAAACAGAGGAAGGCGAGATCGCCGCCAATGAAATAAGCTCAAGAATAAAAGAGCTTACAGGCAAAGACATACCAATTTTATCCGAGCCAGCAAAAGGCATGTATAATGTAATTATCGAAAACAAAT
>CAZYVR010000604.1:0-2398 GCA_964651145.1 uncultured Victivallales bacterium
TATAAAGACGCAGAGAAAGCTATGATTCCTCGGAACAAAGCGCAGAAGAGGCATATTTATTCCTGAATTTAATTTGTTAAAATACTCGAAAACTTGCGCAAACGCCAATCTGCATGGAGAAAATGTCGATTTTATTTATCTATTTGCTTGACTGTTCTTTTTTTTACGCAATATTAGAAAGCTTGATTTTGTATACTAATTGAAAATATAAATATGTAATGGAGGCATAATATGTCACAGCATCCGAGTTTAAGAGTTGGCGGGAAAATCAGAGTAAAACGCAATGTTATGAAGCGTTACGAGCGCATAGATGCTCTAAAGGCTGAAAATCGTTGGGAAGAAGGCGATAAAGTTCTGGGTTTGCCTAAGACCAAACCTGTTGAATAGTCGCTGTTATATTAAATTTAGACTATTGCTTAAGGCGTCGTTAAGACGCTTTTTTTGTATCTGCTATGGACATTAAAGGCATAATATTTGACATGGACGGGACTCTTACTGTTCCGACTATTGATTTTGTAAAGATCCGACAGGAGCTTGGCATCCCGCGCGGGATTGACCTTATTGACGGAATCGAAGCCATGACAGAGGACAAAAGACTTGCCGCATGGCGACTCATAGAAAAAAACGAAGCGGAAGCTCCGGTCATATTCCAGACTAGCGCCAAAGAGACTCTTGAAAGATTCAAACGTTCAGGCTTGCAGCTGGGGGTGCTTACCAGAAACACCTCTAAATCCGCAGAGAAAACTCTTGGAATGCTTGGCTTTGATTTCGACACGATTCTCACCAGAGAGCATACTCATGTCAAGCCAGACCCTGAAACTGTCAGATATATTTTGAACGAATGGAACCTGCCGCCTGAAAAAGTGGTCATGGTTGGCGATTATATTCATGACATCGAATGCGGAAACGACGCCGGAGTCCATACATGCTTCTATCTCAACCCGACTGGAGATCCCGCGTATTCGGATTCAGCCGATTACACAGTGTCTTCTTTTATTGAGCTTGAAACAATAATTTTCACATGAAAAACCTGCTCCTGAATATTTATGACAAGATGTTCGAGTCATACGGGCCACAGCGCTGGTGGCCGGGCGACACTCCATGGGAAATATGCGTTGGGGCCGTTCTCACCCAGAACACAAACTGGAACAATGTGGAAAAAGCGATTGCCAATCTGAAGCGCGCCGATTTCCTGTGCCCGTCTAAAATAGCTTCTATTCCTCGCGAAGAACTTGAAAATGCCATAAGGCCGTCCGGTTTTTTTCGTCTAAAAGCCGACAGGCTCCTTGCCGTCACTGAATGGTGGCTGAAAAATACTCGCGATTCAAGACTTGCAAAAGACAAGCCTCTGGATTTCTGGCGGGACTCTTTATTGGAGGTCAAAGGCGTTGGCCCGGAGACAGCCGACAGCATTTTGCTTTATTCCTTTGACATGCCGACTTTTGTCATTGACGCCTACACAAAAAGGATCATGGCGAGACACGCAGGAACAGCTCCTGAAATCGATTACCATAAGCTCCAGGATATTTTCATGAGAAATCTTCCCCGGGAAACTGCTTTTTTCAATGAATTTCACGCGCTTTTTGTCCAGACAGCCAAACTGGCTTGCAAAAAAAAAGAATGCCTTCCAGAGTGTCCCCTAGGAAATACTTTTTCCTGATTCTAAAAAAACTAACGCCTTGAACGGCTCCGCCAAAAGTCCTGAAAAATAAAAAAGCTGACGGAGTCGGAATAAAAACCGGTGGCGAAGCCACTTTTAAACCCACTTCGTGGGGGCGACAGCAAGCTTTATTTCGTTGCAGCGACAACTCCCGGGATTTTTGGCGGTTGCATCGTCTTGGACTCTCCGAAAAAATTGATTTAAAGCTTCTCTTTGCATGCTTGATTTTTGATTGGCAAGTGATAAATTCAACGAGCCGTATAGGCAAAAATACAAACAATAAACTTAATTAAATCAAAAAGGGAGGCAAAAAAATGGCTGCTAAAGTTGATTCTGACAAATGCACCGGTTGTGAAGCATGTGTGGACTCTTGTCCTGTTGAAGCGATTTCCATGAATGACGGAAAAGCTCTTGTGAGCGAAGGCGACTGCGTAGACTGTGGCGCTTGCGTTGGCGAATGCCCTATTGAAGCTATTACAATGGAATAGTCATTCACTGCTTTATTTTGCCGGGCTATCAGCCCGGCTTTTTTTTGCGCATTTTTAAAGTAAAAACATGCCTCCGGGGGCTTCCCCGGACGTTTGCCGGGGCGGAACACCGGCTAGCCGCGCGGCAATGAGCGCTCGCCAAGGGCGAAAGCCATAACTCTTTGATGTCGCAGCGTCAGCGCGTATGGCGCATTAACAGCCTGAAGCTTATTTCAAAGCGAAGTGGGAAATAAGCTAAGCTTGCCAGTTG
>CAZYVR010000605.1:0-2375 GCA_964651145.1 uncultured Victivallales bacterium
GATGAAGCCATGCTTGAAAACCGCATATTCGACTTGGAGCAATACTGGAAAAAACTCGATAAAGAGCAATAGTAAACAAAACAATAACAGGAGAAAGAAAGCAACATGCCAACAAAAAACAAGTGTGGCAATTTCACACTCATTGAATTGCTCATAGTGATCGCAATAATCGCAATTTTGGCAAGCATGTTGCTTCCTGCCCTGAATAAAGCCAAAGCGTCTGCCAGCCGAATAGCATGCGCGAGCAATCTAAAGCAAATTGGACTTGGGTTCCATCAATACTCAAACGACTATTCTGAATATATACCGCCAATTGCGGCTAATGCTCAAGGCTCTTTTTGGGATTATTGGAGATACTGCATTGCGCCATACATAGGAATCAGCGACTCTGATTACAACAGCGACAATGCAAAATTCAACTCAAAATTTCTTTTCTGCCCCGCCTCCAGCGATGCCGCGCGCAAGGTGTCGCTGGGCATGAATCAGAAACTTGCTTACGGCTTAACAAACAGCCCAACAAACGATTATATCAGACATCCTTTCAAAATATCAAAAATCCCTAATGCCACAGACAAAATACTGGCTTCAGACGGATACTATAACTCGGGAGACTACGACAACTACTACAGCAATCTCTCCGCCTTCGGCTCTGCCGCTCAAACCGTTCAAGTGGTGTGGCTTCATCCTGCGTCAAGCGCAAACTTCGTTTTTATTGACGGACACGTGGCGTCTCAGCGTTTGTCTGCGCGCACGCCTTACGGAATAGCCGGAAGCTGGCGAGCCGCTTTTATAGGCCTTTACAAAAATTAATTTCATACCGGGAGTTTAGATGAGTATTTTCCATTCATTCATTTTGCATTTTACAATATATTTTCTAGTTGTTGTCACGGCTAATTCAGCGATGGCGAACCAAAAGCCATATTCACAGCTTCAAAAAGAAGTTCAAATAAATGCCGACTCGGTGTCTGATTCCAGAATTGCTATTTTCTATGAAGATAATTTTCCTGTTGCTGGTTCTGGAATCTCTCCGCACAAACTGCTGGCAAGCCTTAAAGAAATAAAATGCCAGACAAAGCTTCTAAACGCAAAACAGTTGGGCAACGCCCAAATTCTTAATTTAAAAAACTTTGACATTCTGATTCTTTGCGGACAAACTTACCCTGAAAAGGAAATTGCAAATGTGCTTAGCTATTTAAAAAGCGGAGGCTCTGCTTTTTTTATAGGAGGGCCTCCGTTGACTCTGCCTGTAAAATTAAAAAACGGAAAGTGGGAATTGGCTGAACGGAACTATCCATTTAATGGCGCAAAAAAAATGAATATTTCCGGCGCGCGAAACACTCTGGAAAAATGCGCATTGACTCTCAATGTTTTAAGGGCAGACACATGGGAAATAACCAAATCGTCTCCGCGCTGGCATCCGCTGGCATCAAAGAAAAATCCCTTCAACGTATTAGAGGACATTAAAATATCCAAAAAAGCGCTTGAGTTGTTGCCATCTCTTCAAAGCAAGACTGCCGGCAAAGTTCCGCAAGGGCTAAAATTCTATATTGTCCGGAAGCCGTCATTAAATTATGCCACTGAAAAATTCATCCCTCTTGCAGCGGCGCAAATGAATGGAAACTCTTTTCCGTTCAACGTGAAAGACGGAAGCATCCTTGCTTTTATTCAAAAACAAGACCACGAATATTCAGGCTCGCGCATGTTGGTTTGCGGAGTGATGAACAGCGAAGACCTTACAAGCTCCTGCAGCCTGCTTGACAAGTCTTTTCTTCATGACTGCGTAAAGCTGCTGACAAGAAGGGATGCTTTGTCCTATGCATACACAAGCAAACTCGCCTATGGAAAAGACGAGAAAATAACTGTTCATGTGAAAAATGTCAACTTCGGATTCAAGCCCATAAAATGCGAGGTTGAACTTTGCCTGGAGAATGAATATACTGGAAACAAAGAATTTCTGCGCATACCTGAAAGCGCGACGGCTTCCCGCGAGAACAGCTCTTTTGACATAAATTTGCCACATTTGCAGGCAGGATCGTATAAAATTTATTTTAAACAAAAAGATCCCATAAAGCATTTCGCATCCTTTGCTGTTTTAAGCGCCAAGCGTCATCCACTAACCGCCCGTTCATTTTTTAAACAAAGCTCTTTCGGGATAATAGAAACGCCAGCGGCATTTGGCCTGGAACCAGAAAAGATTTTCAAGGAATATAAACGCAATTCCATTGAGACAATGCATTTCATCTTTATGTGGGGCTTAGTTGAGCAAAGCAAGAATAAATACAACTTCACCTACATTGATCATTTTGTGGAAGAAGCGGAAAAAAGTGGGATCAAATTGATTCTGGACTCATATTATTTATGGAGCAAAAAGGACA
>CAZYVR010000606.1:0-2375 GCA_964651145.1 uncultured Victivallales bacterium
CATTAGAAAATTTCTTCTGCACTCCAATATCGATCTGGATTTCATCTATGTTATGAATGCGCGTTCCTTTCGTTATTTTTCTAGACTTTGGCACAACCGAAACCTTCAATTGCTTCAACGCCTTAAGGTCATAAATCGGAAGCAACGTTCGCTTTGCGGTAAATTCAGGAGTCAGACTTGCCCCATTCAAAACCGCAACAACAGCGTTTGCAATTTCTGTCAGTTTACCCATAACTCACCTCACTATGTTCGCTATTATTGACCCGATCGCGGCAAGCAAAGCGAGGATAGCCGCCCCAGCCGCAGAGAGGATAGTCTTCTGCATATCAGCCGCTGGCTTGCAGGGCGGATGATGGTGGATATTGGGGTCAGAAATATGCATTTTAAGCATTCCTTTCTGCTCTGCTAACTCCCGTCGCGCTTCATTGACAACCACCCATAAGTCGCGGTGATCAGGATTTTCATTTCCGTTAGGCATGCTGCTTTCCTCCCTTGAAAAAATCGAACACCATCTGCATTTTTGATTTTTTCTCCTTTGGCGGGGCATAGCTTCTGAAATGCTGGCGAACAAGCACAAGTTTTGGAGTTCCTGTTACTGGACTGACTTCCCCATAAACAGAACTATCAGAAACCACTGCCTTAAGAACCTTCTCCATGCTTTGGATTACTTCATCCTTCTGGTCAATCTTCGCCATGGCTTTGTTAATTACTTCGACAATTTGTTCCGGGTTTAAACGAGGATCAATCGCCGCTCCTTCATGAAAGTAGTCGTAGAGAACTTGGAAGCATTCTTCCTGATATGTTTTGACCTTTTCACGAATCTCTGGACGGCACTTTTCCGCATTGATGCTGAAGAGCCAGCCGTTAAGTTTTCTCAAGGGCAGAAATATCATATCTTGTTTCCCGCCAGTGGTTTCAAAAGGTATCACCATATGGTTATACCTTTCGGATGAGGTGATTTTTCTGGCTTGGACTTGCCATGCCAACCCAATTCCTTCCACTATGGATTTCATGCCGGCATAGACCTTGCCGTCCCTTTCAATTGTTAGCAGTTCATTTCCGTAAAACGGCACTTTTGTTATTTCATTTTTTGCTGTCATAATTATTCTTTCCCTGTCAATTTGCTGTGAATTCTTAAAGTGTTTCTAAAGCTATCCGAGTATCTCCACTCGGGTTCATTTGCTGGCGCCATAACTTCATAAATAAAACCCTCATCGATAATCTCATCGCCTCGCTCTGGTAGGATGATTGCCTCATCCAGAAGTAAATCCGAAGCCGTTATCAGAAAATCGCGGCTCTCGTAACGGACAACTCTTCGGTATTCGTCCTCAATCTTAAAAATGGTTTTGCCGATGGTGGCCGGAACCTCAACGGTCTCGTCTCCACGGCGATACGCAACAGGAGAAGCGAGGTGTTCCTCGCGCTGGGATTCCAGCCAAGACATTCCATTTTTCAACATGTCAACCATCGACAAAACCTCCTTGTCTACTGCCTCAGACGAACACGAACGATTGCGTCATCATCGCCTACAGCGGCGATAGTTCTGCCTATCTGGACATTTGCTCCGCCTCCGCCATCAGAGACAACAACTTGATTGGCTTCATCCCAGAAAACATTGATCCCTGCGGCCAACGCCGTCCCGGAACCTGTCTCTTTGGGCATGTCAAAAACACCCACAAGACTCAACGCTCCAAGCTCGCCAGCCTTAATGTCCAGCTTTGCTATCCCTAGTGTTTTCTCTCCGACAATTACCACATCGCCAGCCGCCACATCCGCTGTTGGGGTGTAGTCGATCGAACCGCCCTTTTGCACATATAAGCATAACCGCATAAATATTTATAAAATAAAGTTTGTAGTTAAGCTCTTTTAAAAGTATATTGTCTGTCAAAACTATTAGCAGGTGACAGATGAAGATTATAAAAATAAAGTTGTCTAAAAAAAAGCGAATGGAGTTGGAAGGTCTGCGGCGAAAATATAATGATTACAGAAGCGAGCGAGCTTTGGCGGTTCTGCATTGTTCTGACGGTTTGACAGCGACTCGAATTAGCGAAATCTTGCGGCGGACTATCCAAACGATATGCACTTGGCTGCATGCGTATGAGGAGAATGGCATCAATGGATTATCCCGCAATTTTTCTCCCGGACGGCCTAATATTCGCCAGACAAAATTGCTTCCGCGGCTTGAAGAGTATCTTCAGAACTCACCTCGCGATTACGGTTGGGGAGAAGATGTATGGAGCATCAAAGTAATGACAGCTCAGTACCATAAGGAGACTGGAAATACGACCAGTTCTGACAGTGTTGAACGCGCCTTGCATGATGCCGGTTATTCTTTCAAGCGGGCAAAGAAAAGCGTCCCCGTCAAGGCTCCAAGC
>CAZYVR010000607.1:0-2370 GCA_964651145.1 uncultured Victivallales bacterium
TTGTCGGTTTTGTTTCTGAAAATATTTGTTTTTCTGGAGCTTGTCGATTTGCTGGCTTGCGTCAGAGAGTTGCCGAAATTAAATGACATCTTTGAATAAAGCCCGTCAAAAAGACCTCTTATATTTAAGAAGTTGCCCCATTTAAATAGGCGTCCATCTGCAATATTCATGCCTTGCCAACCATCAGCAAAGTTTATGGCTAGAGATTGCGTGTCATTTTTTAATGCGACCCAATTACTTATTTCATCAATGTTCTCTAGCCAATTGCTGTCATTCAAATTGCGATTTTCGCGCTTTCCTTCGATATTAAATTCGGCGGTTTTATATATTCTGTTTAGTTTTATATTCTGAGCTATTGAATATGCAAAATTACTTTTCTTAGTAGGGTCTTCGTATAATCTGTGTTCAATAACCAGAGAGCTTGGAAAGGCAAAATATAAAGTTCTTGCTTTGAGTTCTGGGTTTAATGGGCCCAAATGAGATATGCAGTCGGTATTGCGGAAGTCATATTCACACGAATAAACGGTGAGCTCTGGAATGGAAAATTTATAAATAACTGACTTTGCTGTTGTCTGAGGCAAAAAAGCCCTTTTCTTATTGCATGGAATTATTTCGCCATTTGATTTTTTTAGAGCTTTTGTTTTAAATGCGCCAGAGTCAAAGTAGTAGTATAATGGCTCTTTTAGTATTTCATTGCCGTTTTTATTTTTTAAGGAGTTAAGCGCTCCGCCAGAATCGGAAATTTTAATGGAATATTCTCGAAATGCATCGCATACAAGTTCTTTTTTTATCTCCTCCGCCTTGATTAATTTGGGAGCGGCGCATTTGCCTGAGAAAGAAAATTTCAACCTTTCATTTTTAAGCTTTTCTGGAATTTTTATAGCAACTATATCAGAAGAGCTCAGCTTGCCGTTGTTGTCAATGTCAAATGCGCAAATGTCGTCAGGCGTGAAAGCCCCTATGCTAATTTCGGGAAATCCATTGTTGTTGATTCTGTCCATTGCTCTATCAAGCGAAAAATACACTAGAGTCTTGGAGGTCTCTTTTTGTAATTTTGGATCTGAAGGCTCTGAATAGAGTTGAGATGGAGCAATCATTCCAATAAAAAAGATTGCAGAGATGTAATTTTTGAAGCTATTTTTGAACCTTTTTGCCATTTATTCTTCCTCTTTTTATGTTTGCCTGAGTTAAGTTGCTCAGTTGTTAACTAACTAAATTGATTTACTTATTTACTTGAAATTGTCTAAAATATAAATTATCATGGATGCAATGATAAGTAAATGTTCAAAATGATGACGCGTTTGTCAATTGTAACTATAATGCTTAGGTGCAAAATATGGATATGGAGAATATAGCGAAAAGTTTGCCCAATCCCAAAAGTTATTTCGTTGGGATCTCTGGCGCAGACTTGATTATGGCGGAAAATATTCTTATTTTAGGGCGACATTCTAAGAGACTTCCTTCGGCAAAAGACAGGGTGCATCATCGTTTCCTTCTTGCTTTTAATCAGGAAGGTCCTGGCTACGTGATAGTTGACGGCGCAAGGCATTCTTTTTTTCCGAAGCAGTGTTTTTTAATATTTCCGCATCAGCATCATCATTTTTTCTATGAAACCCACAATATGAAATGGATATTTATAACCTTTGAACTTAAAAGAAATGATTTTTTGGAGAATCTTAGAGATTCCACACTTGAATTTTCAGATGAAATTGGATGTTTTCTCGAAATGCTTATAAGTTCTTATGATGGAACAAGGCCACTTGATTTTAATGAAGCAACAAAAGTAGCTCTTTTGACTAATTTATTGCTTAACGAACTTCAGAAAAGTAAAAAGATAAGGGAAAATTGTAGGTTTAACTTTGTGGACAAGATTAATCGGTATATTTACGCTAATTTGAACCGCCCACTTTTTATTTCAGAGCTTGCAACGGAGTTCGCTTGTTCGTCAAGTCACCTTTGTGCTCGTTACCGGAAAGAAATGGGCATAAGTCTTGGCAAGTATATTAAGGAAATGAAATTGCATAAAGGGCAAAGTTATTTGGGGAATACTGATATGAGCGTGGGGGAAATAGCTGAGGCCTGCGGCTATGATTCGCTTTACTCTTTTAGCCACGCATTTAAAAATTATTCAGGCGTTTCTCCTCTCGAGTTCCGACAGGCAATGAAGCGCAAAGTCAGCTCCAAGCCCAACGGACTTGGAGCTGAATCGGCTTAATATATGAAGAGCATTTCTGAATATTTGGGAATGGGCCATAGTTCGTCGTCAATTCTGCTTTCCAGAGCGTCGACTGCTGTTCTGAGATTGCTCATTTCCCTCACTATTGCCGAGGACCTTTTGTTGGCTATGCCTTTTTCGAGCAACCTTGACGA
>CAZYVR010000608.1:0-2346 GCA_964651145.1 uncultured Victivallales bacterium
CTTTCTTGATTTAGGCGGATTGGGCTCCTGAATTTTTTATATATTCTCTTCACGTTTTTGGCATCGGATATGCACTTCAAATGGGGACGCTACCTTTGCTTACATGGGACTTACCATAAGAAAGGTCATCACGCCAAATTTATAAGCCCATCATAATTTTGAATGTTTTACTCTTTCCTGGGGCCTTTCCTTTTCCCCCTCGAATGACACCTTTTATTCCCCATGCAGGAAGGTTTTTTGTGTTTTGCACGTTTAGAATATTGGGGTTTTTTGGAACGGCTGACTGAATTAGAAATTTTTCAAGGTCATTGATAACAGGCGTCGCAATTTTCTTCTTGTTTCCTGCCAACGCAACAAAGAACATTACAGGTGTTCCTTTTTTTCCTTCCCAAAGCAATCCATTATATCGATTTGCTTTGGAAGGGGTAAAACACTCTTGCTTGAAAGTCTTTGTAGCTTTGCCTATATACCATCGCTTAAATCCTTGTGAGGCTTTTAGTGCAAAAATATAACACCCTTGCTTTTGCGCTATTTTATTGGCTTGAGATTTCATCCAAAAAGATTGGACGTGATCATTGTCTATCGGCGTGAAGACCGACAGCAAAGAATAGAGACACAAACAGAATCGAGAGAATGATACTGATAGATTTCCTCATGCTGATCGCCTGGAGGACATAACGCGGAAACTGAAGTCAAAATAACCTTAACCCAAGTTCATGACTTTTTGCGGTTTTGAGGTCCAAACTGCCTGCTTTAGGGTATAGCCCTTTGTTATTTCAATAAGTTAACTGGGCTTAAAGTTATATGTAGTTTCAAAAAGTGGATTTGCTGCCAACTTGCCGATATCACACAATTAATTTTTTATAATTGTGATGGTCAAATAAAACCGGAATCGTCGATGACTTCTCCCAGGTCCTCAGCCCAGGAAAGGGGAGAAGGGTAAGCGAGCATGAAAGCAATGGTGCAAAGCAAAGATAAAGGATAAGGATAAGAGCAGAGGTGAATAGCCTGGCCCACGTTGAATCAGATGGCCGGAAAATGAACTGCTGGTTTTTCATTTTACCCGCTCCTTTTCATGAATTCTGCTAATTTCGATATTTTGACATGCTCTATTGACCATTATCAGTTGTTCTCTGGATATCCAACGGACAATGAATCAAATAATCAAATTATCTATCGCCCCGGGAACGCACTGCAAAGACCCGGTTGGAGATGGACAGGACGTGCGGGGACCAGCCCCTGAGGCCGTGGCTGAAGCCGAACGTCCAGGCATTCACCGGACACCTAGTCTCACCTAAACATACATCCCAGCCCAAAGTTTTCAAGAGAGGCGTCATGTTTGGGGCAGCAGCGCCTCTCTTGAAAAGGGTTCCCAACTCATACATCATCGCAGGCCACCCTTGACGATTTTAATACCCGTTTTAGGAACAGTACATAATCCAGGAGAAAAAACACTGCTCGAACATATTTTAGGGGAACGCCTCTTATCAGTAGTCATTATGTGGGTTGGAATTGTTTAATGCCTCGCTTTTTTTCAATGTCATCAGTACTTGATTTCTTTTTGTTCCAGCGCTGAGGTGTGGCTGTAAAACACCTCCTATGAGCAGAATGCTCAGATTGCGTGCGCCTTTTGTTAATGCTTCTGTCAATACCTGGTTAGATGCATCGCCCTTGTGTGAACGTAGGTAGACAGACCCGTTTGCTGTTTTAATTTCTCTGGTTCGGATGTTCTTTGCTGTAACAACAACATCTACTTCATAATGGTATATATATTTAGGGATATTTTTTGTCAAAGATCCGAAGCTCTTACCCAAAAATGCTTTGGCCATCTGGGCTCCCAAGAAATCTGGATTATCTTCACGTTCCATTGAATTTTTTACGATCAGGGCTGTAACCGTGATATCTCCTTTTTGCGGTGGTCCAGTTTGCACAATAGCATTCGGCAGATTCCCCATGACCATACCAACGATGCTGGCGAGTTCGGGCATCTCATTCCCCTGGTATTTAACTTTATTGATCCTGAAAACCATGCGGTCATTTTTTCCCACGGGCGGGTTTTCTTCCTGCGACTTCTCTATAATTTGTTTTGGAGGTTCTATATTTAGAGCGATTTCCGGACGGATAATCGATCTGCCAGTATGTTTGACCAAGGTAAAATTGTTATCTCCCTTGATTGTTGCAACCTGTTTCCGATTGTAATAGCGGCGGGCTGAATATGTCATTTCGTCATCCAGCCATTGCTTCATTTCCAGAAGAGTAATCGTGTTATCACCATTTCCGCCAAACTCTTTTTCGTCAGCCTTTCCATAAAGACCCTGTAACAAGAGTTCTGTAAAAAGACCGTGA
>CAZYVR010000609.1:0-2310 GCA_964651145.1 uncultured Victivallales bacterium
AACCCAAATGGAAACGTAGACAATGTAAATACCGTTTATGTCTTTGATCTTCAGGATTTCTTTTGTGTCCAAAACTTTCTGACTGCTGACAATTGTCATCTTGTCTTTGTAAATAGTTACAAACCCGGAGCCAATAGCGGATTTCCCCTCAATAACAACGATTTTGTCAAGATCCTGAGACTTTGAGGCTCCGCGCGCAGCGCAAACCGAAACTGCCGTCAAAAGCGCCAGCATTGCCGCAAATATTGTTTTTATGCTCATTATATATTAAAAAACTCTTTTATAATATTGATACAGTCAACTATATAAAGTTAATCCTGTTTTCAAGAATATCAAACATTGCGTTTGTCCTGGCCCTGAAGCGCCTGAACAATGTTGATCGACTCCTTAGCCAAGGAAGTTTTTGCGGAGATGCTTTTTCATTGCGGCAAAAGAACAGCTTGAAGTTCGCGGATAATACAGCAATTCCCCGGTTTTCCTTAAGCTCTTGCCTGCCTTGTAATTGAAGGTGTCGCGCGCTGTGATGAATTGCCCCCAGAAGCCAAAATGCCATTGGACGTCTTTGTTTTCGTCGCTCATGTTGTCTTGCCATTCCCGAGGAAAATATTTAAGCCACACAGGGTGCGAATTTAGCCATGTTCCTGTCTGGAGAATCGAAGCGTTGTATTTTCCTTCTGCCTGGCGCATCAAGTCCATAAAGCATTCCGCCAGATACTGAGGGTCGGCAAAAATAGATTCAGGAGAAAGCGCGTTGGCAATGTGGAAGCCGACAACGTCGGTTTCTTTTTTATATTCATTATATCTTAAACTGCCGCATTGATATCCTTTTAAGCCTGACCGATCACAAAGGTCGCTTTCGGGCCTTTCCTGAATGCTCTTGGCAAGGATTTCGAAGCCTTTGCTTTCAAACTCGCTCAAGTTGCCTTTATGCTCGCCAAAAACGCATTCCAAACGCTTTTCCATTTCAAGCCATGCGAAAGAAGAGTCAAAGTCCCGTTTATTCTCTCTGGTCGATCCTGGATTGGCGGAGGTCTTTTGAAATATGTCAACACGATTCCTGAGCGCGTCCCTGAAAGACTCTTCTGGATGGATTTTTATCCAATTCCACAGAAAAAAAAGTTTCAACTTAACTATCTCGGACAAGTATTCTCTGTGTTCCTCCAAAGTTTTCGTCAAAGCCATAAAAAACATCCTTCATAACTGATGTGTTGATCGCGCCAAATCGGGCGTTCAGCCTATCCGGAGTATTTCCCGGCCAGTTTTTTGAGGGCTCCGATTTGCCTGTCGCTGAGTTTTTTCCCAGATTTGTATTGAGTGTCAATGGACTCATAGAATACTTTGTCATCGTAAACTCTTCGTCCTTTTTTGACTGGCTCGCTCCACTTTTCGACCTTTGACATGACTTCCAGTATTTTTTCGACTTCCTCATTTTTGTAGTCGCCCGCAGGGCCTTCTGGCGCGTTGGGATCTATGTCCAGAAGTGGCGCGAGCTGCTCGAAATCTTTGAGTTGCTCTTTATATTTGCTTGCGAAACGCGCAATAACCTGAATCTGCTTTTCCGAGAGCATTTTGCCGGACTCCGCCTGCGACTTCAGCGAGTTGAAGAACTTTGCGTCGTCGTAGGAGCGGCCCCTTCTTGTTTCAGCCTCGTTCCATTTTACTTCGCTGAAAAAGCCGAAAATTTTTCCGTATTTTTCCGTGTCTTCCGGACTTGCTGCGGAAGACAGCCTTTTTTGCGCGGCTTCCTTGACTTTGCTCCGTGTTGCGGCAAGCTCGTCGGCAAATTCAAATTTGGCGGCGGTTTCCTCAAGCGCGGGGATCTGGTCTGAATATTTAACCGACATTGAAAGAAGAGCATTCCATTGGTTGGCTGTGATTTTGGAGCCGCCATCAAATTTATCTTTGACAGAATTGAAGAATTTATTGTCGTTGTACGTGCGCGTTCCCCGTTTTTCTGGAGGCTCCCAATTTTGGATTCCTTCGATAATAGCAAGCAGCGCTTGCGGCTTCTTATGTTCGGGCGAACCCTGATGTTTTGCTTTATCAACCCAGACCGCAAATGAATCGTAAAATTCTTTGAGCATGGCGGTCCATTCAATATTGCCTTCTTCTATGCTGTCAAGCTTAGTTTCCATTTGAGCTGTAAAGCCTATCTGGAAAAGGTCTGGCAATGAGGCCACAAGAAAATCATTCACCTTGAAGCCGAGTTCGGATGGGATGAGGCGCCCCTTCTCGCGAGTCACATATATTCGGCGAAGAATGGTGTTGATGATCGACGCATATGTGGACGGCCTTCCGATGCCGTTTGAC
>CAZYVR010000610.1:0-2305 GCA_964651145.1 uncultured Victivallales bacterium
AAAATGGTCTATGATTACAGCCACCCACCAGCAGTAAGGAAAAGATTGCGCAAAGTCTCTGCCGGAGAGCATGCTCGATAATCCTTTGCAAGTGGGAACAACAGTCAGATCGACGAGCCAAGTGTGTCCGGGATGATGAGAGCGGACAACCTTGCCGTCATAGTCTTTTATTTCAGGTTTCGGATCATTGTCCGTTTTTGGGGGAAGTTTTGTTTTTAAATATCTTCTGACGCTTGACGGAGACAACGAAATTCCGTCCTTTACAATGGATTCGGCAATTTTTCCAGCGCCAAAATTAGGGACATATTTTTTTATTTTCTGAACGGCCTGCTTGAAGAAATCCGGATTTTTATTCCATGGAACATTTTCTTCTCCCAACACCCCTTCATCCTCCTTTGTCATCCATGCTGAAATTGTACCGGGAGCCACATTGAAAATTTTAGCACACTGCTTGATATTCAAACCCATTAAAGCTTTGAGGTCGAGAATTTCCACTTTCTCCTGTGGCGTGTACTGAGGCAGTTTTCGAGCGGGGATTCTGCTGAGGCGCGCGTCTTTAATTCTATCGCAACGCTTCAGAAAATTGTTTTCGAACTCAAGCCTGTCTTTCAAAGCAAGAGGCTCGAGTCTTGGATTACATGAATTTTCCGCTTTGCTCCATGTGTATATCAGAGTCCTGTAAACAAGCTCAAAGAGTTCTCTCATTTTTCTGCGCGTTAGCGGAGTCCAACTGTCCGGTGAAGATGTGTTTTTCAATTTCATTCTTGCTTTCTTTATTGTATAACTAAATTTTTTGCCAAGCGATGCAACGTTGGATTAAGTTGGGTTTTCAAGAGAATAATTTCATTCTGAGGCAGGAGTGCACGGAGAGTATCCAATTCAGCATCAGACAAACGTTCCAGACGGGCTTCTAGATGCTTTGCAAAATCATCAATAGTCATTTTGGGGGGAAGTTTGCGACGTTTATTTTGGCTTTTTACATTTGCCAATCTAGACTCAAGAGTCTTTCGGTCAGGAACAAAGCCACTCTGAATGAAAAAATAAATATCATATAAATCGCGCACCAGATCACGCTCCAGCCAAGCAGCCATTTTGTGAGCCATTGCTTCTTGAGGATTTGTGACATTTACCAGTTGAGAAGGCTGTCTAATCGTGGCTGCCAGGCGGCTTGTGCTGACAGGCATGCGATTGCATTCGAGCTCCACATTAAATTCAATTGCAGTGGAAATAATCGGTTCGGTTTTTGTCTGCACCACAATGACAAAGGCATTGCTATGTTGATGTGTTGAGGACACCACTAAGAAATCCACCTTGGCTAAAGCCTCGCACAGCCGTTTCATAATGTCCTTTCGTGACTTAAATGGCACAAAAACATAATCAAGGTCATTTGTATAGCGGGGGCAATTCAAGAGCAGTTTCATTGCCATTCCGCCCTTTAAAATTGCGTTCTGCGGAAATTTTTCGCCGAGAAAATGTATCAGCCATATTTGTAAATCTTCCTGCGTTCTAATATTGTCCATAATTATTTTTCCAACAATGAATTAACAAATGTTTTAAATTTAAAATTTTTATATTTATCTAAATAAGACATCAATTTTTTCTGGTCAAAACGGCTGTAATCAATATCGCTATAAATATCAACCAATGGCTTATAAGCGCCTAGGCAGTAACAATACAAAATATCAAGAACTGCTTTCTCCTTAGTTGCGTACGCTATGCTCTCTTTTTGCTCATATCCAAAAAACAAACTTGAATTGATCCCATATTGGGTAATCCTATAGTCCTTGTTCTTATAAGTTCTGGTAACACCAACTTTAATTGCAGAAAGCGCGAATTTTGGCGTCGTTCCGATTATCAATTCGCGGGCTAAAACTGTTTCAAAACTAGCATATGACCTTGGAGTAATGCGTTGACTTAATAAAGCCAGATTTGTATCATTGTTGGGCAAATAATAAAAACCGCGTATAAAACGTTTGAGGCCGCCGGAATTTTCCAATTCGGTTAAACGTTTTGAAATCTGGGATGCGGATTTATTATACAACAAAGTTTTTATATCAGAAAGAGTAATAACCCCTCTGAGTTCATTTGCAAATTTCTGTATTGCCAGAATTTCTTCTATTTTATTTTTCATTTCTGCATTTATTTCCCTATGTGGCAATAAGTATTTAATCAAATGTAGTGATATTTCATGCTTTGTCAAGTTTTTCACAAACAAATCTGTCTATTTTTAGAAACGTAGGGGCTGTAGGGCTCCAGCGACTTGTGTGGTGGGTAAAAATAGCAAAAAGTGTCAAATTTTGCAGTT
>CAZYVR010000611.1:0-2305 GCA_964651145.1 uncultured Victivallales bacterium
ATAAACCGTACATTAACAACCCTTAAAGAAAGGTAATAGAATGAAAAAGATTGTAATTGGAATTTTGGCCGCAGGAACTTTCTGTGGTATCGTAAGTGCCGCTCCTCCGGCCGCAAAAGCTCCGGCCGCCCTCTCAGTTCCTAAGGCCTCGGCCAAGACTGACTGGTCGTTTTTGCCTGCGGTAGTAGCGGAGATAGATGGGAAAAAGATCACTCGCGCAGCTTTTGTGAAAGAAATTGAGAAGCAGTTGGCGGCGGCCCCTGGGGGGATGAAAATTCCACCGCAGTACTTGAAAATGATGGCACCCAAAATAGTTTCCGGTTATATTGACCGTATGGTGTTGATGGGATTGGTGGAAAAAGCTGGTTTCAAGCCGAGCGCGGTAATGGCTGAAAAAGCCATGAAAGCTAATTTGTCCAAAATGCCTCCGGCTCAACTTCAACAGATCAAGCAGAGTATTGCCATGCGCGGTTCATCGCTTGACAGTGAAATCAAAAAACAGGCCAGGTTAAAGCAGGTTCAGGATTCTGTCGCTATTGAGCAGTGGATTAAAACGACAATTGTTCCGAAGTGCAAAGTTACTCTTGCCGAAGCAAAAGATTACTACCAGAAGAATATCAAGCAGTTTACCTCTCCGGTTGATCCTGCTGGTTCATTTCGTTCATCCCATATCCTGATCTCGGTGCCTAAGGGCGCAAAACAGGCGGAATGGGCTGCTGCTGAAAAAAAGATTGATGATATCAATAAACGTCTTTTGAATGGTGAAGATTTTGGTGGTCTGGCTCTCAAATATAGCGCATGTCCGAGCGGCAAAAGTGCCAAGGGAGTTTTGGGAGTAGCTCGTAAGGGTCAATTTGATCCGGCTTTTGAAAAAGCGGCTCTTGCCCTGAAATCAGGTCAAACCAGCAAAGTTAAATCTTCTTTTGGATGGCATATTATTCGTCGCGATAAAGCGGTAGCCAAGTCTGATGTTATGCCTTTTGCAAAAATCGAGAAAAAACTTGTTGCCGGACTTAAAGGGCAAAAAGAAAAAGCGATGCTTGAAGGCATTATTAAGCTGGGAAAAGCCAGCCGTAAAGTCAAAATCATGGTTAAACCTGTCGCAATGCCGATGATGGGCGGACTGAGGCCCCCGACATCTAAAGCCAAAACAGTAGCTAAACCTGCAGCCAAAACAGTAGCCAAACCAGCTGCCAAAACGGTTGTCAAACCAGCGGCCAAATCTTGTTGCGGAAGCCAGGCTCCTGCAATAAAAAAATAACAGGAATAAAAATTCCGAGATTTCCAAGCGCGTCCTTCCGGGGGCGCGCTTTTTTGTTGTCTGGAAAGTTCAAGTTTTATATTATATCCGCTTGCGGTTGATTGACTATTGAGTTATATTTAGAGATTAGATGCCGTTTCAAAAGTCAAAATGTGCACGTCTAAAAAAATAGAAATCATGTTCATATTGGACTTTTGAAATTACCTAGTTATTTTAAACTTTCAAGGTTAAATTCTATGGGAATAAAACTGGTTCTTATTTCAGACCTGCACTTTGATCGGCGGGGAAATGTCGCTTGTCCGGAACGTTGCGGAGCTTACGCCGACGTGCTATTGCTTCGGGCTGTGCATCGTATCAATCGTTATATCAAACCGGACGCGGTTATTATCGGCGGGGACGTGATAAACGATCCAGACGCTGACGACGCTTTGGAATTGCTTGGCGAACTCAAACAAATAACCGATATGTTGCAATGCAAATCCGTAATCATCCCTGGAAATCATGACCCAAAACCAGAAAGGTTTTATCAAATATTTGACGCTCCGGATGATTACGCTGACATTAACGGGGCTCGGATTGTCCCGTTTCTGGATCGTGAAACTCCGGGCTATAACGCGGTCAGATCTGATGCTGACCTGGAAAGACTGCGTGACGCGCGTCAAAATTTTTCCGGCTCTCTGATTACTCTGCAGCATGTTCCCGTCACGGCACCAGGCACGACTGAATGCCCGTATAATCTGGACAATGCCATGGACGCCATGCGTGCAATGGGAGAGGCGGGAGTGGCTCTTTCTCTGGCCGGGCATTATCATGCCGGATTTACCGCTATTTCGAAACAGGGGACTGAAATAGTCACGGCCACAGCTTTTTGCGAGTTCCCTTTCTCTTATTATGTTATTGAGATTGATGATTCCGGGCGAGTTGAAACTCGAAGAGAAAACCTTGCCTGGACTGATAAAACTCCGTTGTACGACCTGCATATCCATACGCAGTTTGCCTATTGCAACGAAAATATGACGCCGGAAAAAGCGATTGAACTCGGGG
>CAZYVR010000612.1:0-2252 GCA_964651145.1 uncultured Victivallales bacterium
CAAAAAAGAAATAGAAGATTACGGCATTGACAAGTTTAACGAAGCCTGCCGCGGAATAGTTTTGCGCTACACTTCCGAATGGGAAACCGTGGTCAAGCGCATGGGGCGCTGGGTGGATTTTGAAAACGGCTACCGCACAATGGACCTTGATTATATGGAGTCCATATGGTGGGTCTTTAAGCAATTGTGGGATAAGGGGCTTATTTACGAAGGGCACAAGATTCTGCCTTACTGCCCAAGATGCGCCACGCCGCTTTCGAACTTCGAAGCCAATCAGGGTTATGCCGAAGTGACGGACCCCGCTATAACAATAAGTTTTAAAAGCCTCGATGAGGACAATTTGTATTTTCTGGCGTGGACAACCACTCCATGGACTTTGCCGTCAAACCTGGCGCTGGCCACTGGTTCTGAAATCGACTATGTGAAAGTTAACGACGGAGGCAAATATTACATATTGGCCGAATCCAGGCTGGGCTTTTATTATAAAGACGAAAAGCCTGAAATAGTGGAAAGGTTCAAGGGCTCCGCGCTTGACGGCAAAACATATGAGCCGCTGTTTCCGTATTTTGCCGAATTAGCCCAGGAGGGCGCATTTAAAATAGTGAACGCGGACTTTGTCAGCACAGAAGACGGAACTGGAATTGTTCACATGGCGCCGGGCTTCGGGGAAGACGACGCGGCGGTGGCCAAGGTCAATGGAGTGCCGGAAGTCTGTCCGATAGACGAAGAATGCAAATTCACAGATCAAATACCCGACTACGCCGGACGCTATGTAAAAGACTGCGACAAAGAGATAATAAGAAGACTTAAGGAAGAAGGCAAGCTGATCCATCGCGGAACAATCGCACATAGTTATCCGCATTGCTGGCGCGACGATTCTCCGCTTATTTATCGCGCGATCTCAACATGGTTTGTGAGAATAGACCTTATAAAAGAAAAAATGCTAAAGGCAAACAGTCAGATAAACTGGGTGCCTGACCATATAAAAGAAGGACGCTTCGGCAAATGGCTGGAAAACGCCCGCGACTGGGCTGTCAGCCGAAATCGCTATTGGGGATGTCCGTTGCCGATATGGCGCGACAAGGACACAGGCGAAGCCGTATGCGTGGGCTCAGTGAAAGAGCTTGAAGATTTGACCGGTCAAAAAATCGACGATATTCACAAGCATTATATGGACAAGCTTGAAATTCCTTCGCCGTCCGGCGAAGGCATGCTCGCAAGGGTTCCGGAAGTGCTTGACTGCTGGTTTGAAAGCGGCTCAATGCCTTACGCACAGCAGCATTATCCTTTTGAGAATAAAGAGCATTTTGAAGCAAATTTCCCCGCAGACTTCATAGCGGAAGGCCTTGACCAGACCCGGGGATGGTTTTATACCCTGGTAGTGCTGGGCGCGGCCCTCTTCGACAAGCCGACATTCAAAAACGTGGTGGTCAACGGATTGGTGCTGGCTGATGACGGGCAGAAAATGTCGAAAAGGAAAAAGAATTATCCTGACCCAATGCACGTGATAAACAACTACGGGGCCGATGCGTTGCGCCTCTTTATGCTGGGCTCTCAGGTGGTAAGAGGCGAAGACCTCAAATTTACCGAAGATGGCGTAAAGGAAATTCTTCGCAAAGTGATGTTGCCGATCTGGAATTCATACAGTTTCTTTGTGACATACGCAAATGTTGACAACTGGCAGCCCGCTCCCGGCGATGCCAAAGGCCCTGAAAATCCATCACATCCCCTCGATAGATGGATACTTTCCTCGCTCGCGCAGATGGTTGAGGAAATCCAGTTTGAAATGGATAATTATCATCTTCAGAAAGCCGCCAATAGATTTGAGAAGTTGGTGGGAGACCTGACGAACTGGTATATCAGGCGCAGCAGAAGACGCTTTTGGAAAAGCCAGAACGACACTGATAAAAATGAAGCATATCAGACTTTGCATTACGTTCTGCTTACTTTTGCAAAAACGGCAGCTCCCTTTATTCCTTTTGTGACAGAAGCCATCTACAAGAACCTAAGGACTGAATCCATGCCCGAATCAGTGCACCTTTGCGACTTTCCGGTTTCTGAGACATCGAGAAGAGACACTTATTTGGAACAGCAGATGGAGCACACTATGATTGCTGTTTCTCTTGGGCGATACCTGCGCACGCAGCACTCCATAAAAGTGCGTCAGCCGCTCGCCAAGGCTGTAATAGTGGTTCACGACAATGAAGTCCGCGGAATGCTTGAAGCAACCGTTGATATTATATCCGAAGAAT
>CAZYVR010000613.1:0-2248 GCA_964651145.1 uncultured Victivallales bacterium
GCTTCCCCCCGTATTCTCTTAAAGACTTATGCAAGGCGCATAAAATAATGATGCGCGGACTTGTTGATGAACCTGGGAAATTTCGCAGGGGCGGCATTGGAATTCAAAGCGGAGAGAAAGTTATTTTTGTTGCTCCTCCCGCTGACAATGTTAATGCTTTACTCAAAGATTTGTTTAAATATCTGAAAAAATCAAGTGTTCATCCATTAATAAAAAGCTGCATATTCCATTATGAATTTGAATTTATTCATCCATTTGCGGACGGCAATGGCAGATTGGGACGCTTGTGGCAAAATTTGCTTTTAATGGATTGGCAGCGGATCTTTGTCCTTTTCCCGATAGAAACGACCATACGCGAACGTCAACAGGAATACTATGCGGCCCTTAACAAGGCAAACAACGCTGGCAACTCGGAGCCGTTTGTTGAATTTATGCTGGATGTCATTAAGGATGACCTGTATTCCATCGACACTCAAAACGACCTAGTTAACGACCCAGTAAGCGACTCAGTCGCCAAGCTGTTGAAATATTTAAAATCACGCCCTCTAAGCATAAAAGAGCTAATGTTGAAATTAAAACTCTCACACCGTCCAACATTTAGAAAAAACTACTTGCATAAGGCATTAAATGCCGGTCTCATAGAAATGACTATTCCGGAAAAACCAAACAGCCGGAATCAAAAATACAGGCTAACCGACAAGGGCAACACTCTTTTATAAAGGCTTTTGAAGCCTTAAATTGCAGATGTCTTGTAAATTAAAAAGTGTCGAATTTATTCTCTTTTATACCTGCATCCTTTTATCTTCCAATTGATAAGGCTTGATGCCTGAAAGAAATTCAATGCATTCCAACTGCAAACCTCCCAACTGAGATCGTAACGCACCTACTTCAGTTAGCGGCTAAATGAAATTATTATAAAAATCATTTCACCCGATGCTGTAGGGGGCCAGCTATTTCCCGATAGGGTTAAAATAGCGAAATAGCAATCAAAAAGAGCCAACTTGGCGCGTATTTGACAACTAAAAAAATAAGATAGCAGAGAAATCCATCTTTTAAAAGGGCAAAATTGCATTTTTTTGAGAGCGTAAGCAGAATGATCCTGTTCCTTCAAAAGAAGAAAATGGAAATTACGCGGCTTCTTTTATCTCGACAATAGGCAGATGCTTTCTGCCTTCCAGATACGAGATGTGAAGCTTGAGATCCGGCATTTCTGAATTGTGTTTAAAATCCAACACTTTCAATGGCGGTGAGTTTGCGTAAACCTCCTGCGGAGTTTTTGATTTCAAATATTCATGCGGTCGGAACTGATTGTACCATGTACAATACAGCATTAATTCCTGACGCATTTCATCAAGGTCATATGGAATCAAAATTAACCTTCGCGTGCATTCATTTTTTAGCGATTTCATAAAGCGCTCGATTATTGCGATGCTTCCGTGTTTGCCAACTGCTCCATAACGCGGCGTAATCTTTTTTAGCTTGCACCAGGCTTTATAGGGATGATTATCTTTTTCTTTAGCGCTTGCCGGAGGATGAAATTGCGAGCCTTTGTCGGAAATAATATACTTTGGCTTGCGCTTTACTTTTCGAATCAGCCTGTTCAAAAGAGAAATCACATCCTCAGATTCGGGTTGTTTGTAAAATATAGCAAAACCGATAACCTTTCTGGAAAAGTGGTCAATAACAATAGCAACCCACCAGCAGAAAGGCCACGATTGCTTTATGCTTTGCGGCATCCATGTGCAGCTAAAACCGCCAATCGGGACAGCGGTCAAATCAATCATCCAAGTGTGATTTGGATGGCGCGAAATCACTCTCTTGATTTTTTCTTCTTTTTCAAGAACTTCATCATCAAGAGGCTCCGGCAAATCAGATGGCAAGTCTTTAAGAAATCGGCCAACACTTGTAGCAGAAAGATCCAGCCCTGCCCTAAAGAAAAAAGATGCAATTTTCTTCTTCCCGAAAGCTGGCACGAGAACTTTAAACTTTTGAACAAGGAATTTAAGAGCGTCAGGATATTTGTTGACTGGCGTTTGTTCCTTGAAAAAGCCATCATCTTCAATGCGCCTCATCCACGATGATATAGTGCCCGGATTGATCATGAAAGCTTCCCCGCCTGTCCAAATATAGGAATTAGAAGTTTGGCGTATTGATGGCAGAGAATTTGAGCTGGGAAAATCCTTTCTGAGGATTGGAAATAGATCTGGATTTAGATATTTTACGATTCGAAGATGAAAATCAGTGTCGA
>CAZYVR010000614.1:0-2244 GCA_964651145.1 uncultured Victivallales bacterium
TACATTAATGTATTTTATTTGTCAATACATTAAATTAAATACCAGCAACAAAAATCAGAAAAATTTTTTACGTCTTACTTATTTGTAGCCTTCTCAAATTAAAAATCATAATAATAACATTCTTTTTATTTATGATACTTAGTTTAAGGATATCATCCATGATTGCACTTCCAGAAGTACTTTGGGATGACGTTAGCTGTATTACTGTGCATTTGAGTTAGCCGAGAATCTTGGCAAAATTCAAATCATGAAAAACCGAACATCTCCCTCTGCTCCAGCCAATCATCAGGAATATTCCCTTTTAGCCTGATAACTGCGTTGGGAATTGTAAGCCTGCCATATAAAATTAGCTTTATCCTGAAAATTAACCATTAGCTCTACCCTGCGCTATCGACCAGATCTTGAGAATTTTTTTAATATTGCAACGCTTTAAACCTAAATCAATCGCCACTTGTGGCAACCATTTTTCGCCTCCGATTGCGACAGCTTTACTCCCGTATACTTCCCGTCGATGATTTTCGCAAGCCAGTTTTTCTGCATCTCAAAAAGCAAGCCCAAGTACATATGCCGTCGCATTGCTATTTTTAAATAAAAAAAGGCTTTTTGCGCAAAACAATATTGACTTAATGGAAAATGTCCATTAACATATAGTAATAAGCAAGAGGCGGATATTTAAAAGCACATAATTTATTTAGCAAGGAGAACAAAATGTCAGAACTCGCAATCAATGGCGGAACTCCGGTGACCACTGAAACATTTCCGATGTGGCCTTCATTTGAAGAATCAACCATTCAAAAGGCAATGGAGCCGCTTAGAAGCGGAAAAGTAAACTATTGGACAGGCTCCATAGGGCAGGAATTTGAGAGAAAATGGGCGGAATGGATAGGCGCGGCAAATGCAATAAGCGTGTCAAACGGGACAGCTGCCCTGCATACAGCCCTTGCGGCAATGAACATTGGCCCCGGCGATGAAGTCATCTGTCCGAGCTACTCCTTTATCGCTTCTTCCTTTTGCATCCTGCAGGCAGGAGCTCTGCCCGTGTTTGCAGATGTGACCGAAGACCACACAATCAATCCGGCGGCAATCGAAGAGCTCATCAATGAAAAGACAAAAGCGATCATAGTTGTCCACCTCTATGGAGTTCTAGCAGACCTCGACCCCATTTTGGCAATGGCAAGAAAACACAATCTGAAGGTTATCGAAGACTGCGCGCAATGTTTTGGCGGAGTTTACAAAGGCAAAAAAGCGGGAACAATCGGCGATGCCGGATGCTTCAGCTTCTGTCAAAGCAAGCATTTCACAACAGGCGGCGAAGGCGGCATGATTGTCGTAAACGACGACGACCTGGCATGGGAATGCCGCTCATTCCGCGACCACGGATATGATGTAAAAGAACGCCTAAATCTTCTGGAGATGGAAGGCAAGCTCTTATACATACACAAACGCGTGGGCTTCAATTTTCGCCTGACCGAAATGCAGTCTCAAATAGGCATTTGCGAATTGGAGCGCTTTGATTCCTGGAACTTGTCCAACCGCAAGCGAAATGGCAAAATGTTTATAGAAGCGCTGAAAGACCATCCGTTGGTTCTTGCCAGCCCGGTCGACACAGAAGAACGCCAGAACGCTTTCTGGTGGGCTCCGTTTGTGCTTGACATTGACAAATTGACATGCGACATTAAGCAATTCATCAAAGCTGTCGCGGCGGAAGGTGTTCCGGTATACAGCGTTTTATGGCCGGAAATGTATAAAGAACGCGCTTACGTGGAGAACAATGGATTCGGGACTCTGAACTATCCTTTTAACGACCCGAACGCCAGGAAGATAGACTACTCCAGCTTCGATTGCAAAAAAGCAAAATGGATGACAAACAGAACAATCTCTTTCTTTACGCACCCGGTTTATGATGAAAACCACATCCAGGCCTGCATTGACGCATTTAAAAAAGTAGCGAAGAGTTACGCTAAATAACAGAAAAAACGGAGATGTCTGCAATGCCAAAAGTAAAATACGCATTAATCGGGTTCGGCGGAATAGCCGAAAACCGACTGGCAAAAGAAGGCTTTGCCTGCGACAAAGAAAGATTCGAGCCGCTCCCGAATGCGGAACTTGTCGGAGCCACGGACCTTAACGCAAGCAGGAAAAGCGCAGCGGAAGCTCTGGGCTTAAAATGGCACGATTCGATGGATAAAATACTCAACGACCCAGAAATAGACGCGGTTTTTATTGCGACAAACAACACATCGC
>CAZYVR010000615.1:0-2239 GCA_964651145.1 uncultured Victivallales bacterium
CTGGCGTTTGCAACGCGGTCGCAGACCTTTTGCGGGATAGTGTCGCCGCCGCCGCGGCTCCAGGCTAATTCTTCGGCGAGAGTGAGCGACAAACTCCGAAGAAGCGCCAGGGCGCGCGGGGCGACAACAGGTATTGCATAGCGGACCGCGACAGACGCGTTAACTTCCGAGCTTGCGTCGGCAAGGTCTTTTTCGGCCTGTGTTGTGTCAACCAGACCGGTTTTCTCGTCATTGTAAAGCTCGGAATAAAAGCCTTCAAGGCGCTCTTCCAGTTCTGTCACAGTCGCGTAGGTCATTCTGAGAATCCGCCTCCGATTACGAGTTGGGGATAAGTTGGCGCAGACGCTCCGATGGAGTGAATGCCATATTCATTTTCATTATTCTTGAATACGCATTCGCTGTCTTCGCGATCCATTCTTGTAAGAGTTCCCTCTTTGGCCTTCTGGACAACAACGGGCTTGACTCCGCGCTTTGTGTTCATTACGAACCAGAGACCCGCGTAATCGCCAACGAGGTAGGGATTGACAACGAGGTCACAGTCGCCTTTGTTTGTATTTGAAACTGCGACAGCGTTTTCTCCCACAACTTCAGAGATGATTTCAGCTTCAACGATCTTCTTGCCGGTTTTTCTCAGAGTGGGGCCGACCATAAGAGTGTCCGGGACAAGCCCCAGGCCATCGCCCACGGAATCTTGAAAGCCCATCATCCGAGCAAAAGCAGTGCTGAAAGCCTCTGCGGAAAGGGCATCGGTCAATATGTTGTTGATGACTGTGTTTTTTCCAAATTTGCGATCTGTGAGGAAAAACTTTTTGCCGTCTGCCCATTTGGGATTGGTTGCCAAAGCCATGATGGCAAGTCTTGCCCAGAGGTTTCCGGCATCAAGGCCCATATCAAGAAACAGAGAATTGTGTATTCCCATGCGATCCCACATAATGTCATTGCGTGAGACTGCGATGGCGTTGGCGTAATCGGCATTTACGACCTGAAGCATCTTGCCTTCGGCGCGCGCTATCTCACGGTCTCCAATCCATTTTTTCATCCCGCTCGGAAGATTTTTGAATGGGTATTGCTCAATAGCGGCTGAGCTTGGGACGGGAGTGGCGAATTTTTCCCACTCTTTGTTTGCCTGGGACAAGCCCTGGTTAAGAACTGTATTATATCCGGTGAAAACCGAATCCATATTTTCTCTTGTCAAATCCATTTTTTAATGCCTTTCTAATTTATTATTTTGGTTATGCCGAGGCCATGAAGTTTCCGGCCTGGAGCTTGTCCAGGAGAGCTTCAACCGTAGTTTCAAGCGCTTCGAAGTCATCTTTCAGCGAGTTGTATTCAGCCGCGAGTGTTGCGTTATTGTTGTTGATCGCTCCTGACTGGTCTGTGGCTGAGGTGTCTGTTACCGCAACCAACGCATGAGCGCCGCTTGCAGTCCCGCCGCTTGAGTCTGTTATGTCTGAAGCGTCGAGGGTTGGATCAGCCTGCACAGGCATTTGAGTAAGGCCTGTAGCAACAGCGGCCTTTGCGGCGGCAAGTCCCTGGGCGGTCATGTCAACCCAAACGCCATCTGCGTCAACGTCAACAACAAGGCCGGATATTACGCTGTGCGCTCCAGCTGTTTTGCGGACAGTCTGTCCGTCTTCCAGATAGCATGGCAGTCCGCGATCAGCGCGCGCTATTGTGGCAGTTGAAGAGTTAAGCAAACAGAAGACGCCACATTCAACTTCTATGCTGCCGTCAGTCTTGACTTCCTTGATCAGCCCGACAACTGTGAAGTCAGCTTCATCGGCTCCGTTCTTGACTTCTCCAGCGGCGTTCATTGCCGCGATAAATCCTTCGGTTGCGAGCGCGCTTGTGATCAACACATAACAAGCCACGGGGTTAAATCCTGTTTTTGTTTTCGGGTACATTGCTGTTTTCTCCTTCTCTTTTAATTGTTATTTTGAGCTTTTTTTGTTTTGAGAAAATCCTCGGAAGAGAGCCCCATCTGATCGCAGATTGCCTTGTCCGCTTCGGTTAGCTCCACTTCGCCGTCTTTTTTCAGGCCGTCTCTTTTGAGCTGCCCAAGCGGAACATTTTCATCCTTCGGGGCGGCTTTAAGGAAGGCTCCGAGCGCAATGGAAGACTGCTCGCTTGCCCATTGTCCGACCATGTCGTTTGTAAGCTTGCCCTCATTCAGTCCCTGCTGGATCAGCTCAGCTTTTTTATTTTCCTCGGCGGCAAGCTCAATGGCGTCAAGGCGCTG
>CAZYVR010000616.1:0-2232 GCA_964651145.1 uncultured Victivallales bacterium
CCTCGGAACAAAGCGCAGAAGAGGCTTTTTTTCAACTTAAATGTGCTACCTGAAGACAATCCTTTTCTTCTTTCTAACAGTAAGGGAAGGCTTATCTTCTGGTGAATCCATTAAAACTTCTTCAATGTTGTCTGAACTCACAAGCGTTTTGCGCAGTTCTTTTTCTTTTTTTTCGGCTTCCAATCTCTCTTGTTCATCATTGTCCACTGGCAAAAAAATGTTAAAAATAGAGCCGTTGCCGGGTTCTGAATACACCTCTATAAAACCCTTGTGCTGTTGAATTATATTGTACACCATAGACAAGCCAAGCCCTGTGCCGTTTGATTTGTCCTTGGTTGTGAAAAACGGATCAAATATCTTGGAAAGAATTTCCTGGCTCATGCCTACGCCTGTGTCCCATATTCTTAGAAGCCAGTATTTCCCTTCGTGAGCTCCGGGAAGAATCGAAGAAAAATGCTTGCCCGGAGAAACTTTTTCAAGGGAAATGCTCAGCGACCCGCCTTCCGACGCATATTTTTCGCCTCTCATAATAGTCATGGCATGCGAAGCGTTGACGCATAGATTCAGCAATGCCTGTTCCAGTTGAGTTGGATAAGCCTTGACCATTGCAGGCTCATCGCCAAGCGAGCTTGAAATGTCTATTGACCGCGGGAAAGTGTTCTTGCATATTCTGAGCACACTTTTTACAGCCTTTGCTATATCGACAGAGGAAAAGTCTTTTTCCTTCTTTTTAGACAAGGACCGCAATTGTTCGACCATGTCGGAGCCATGCTGAACCGAATCTTCTATTATTGCCAAATCCTTGTCCAAATCAGCTTTCAGCTTTGCTATATTGATGCTGTTTGTCTGCATTGAAAATCTGATGGATGACACAGTCGCCTTAATGCCGCCTATAACATTGTTGAAATCGTGCGCCAAACCGGAGGCTAGATTGCCCATCGTGTCCATTTTCTGGGCTTGCCTTACAAATTCGTCTTTCTTCTGGACCTCGGTCATGTCCTCTATCTGGATAACAGCCCCGCCGGATCCATTATAAGCAAGAGGATATATGAATATATTAAGAAATTTGCTTTGGGCTCCAGGCGCCTCCACCATTCGCAATTCTTCAGGAGCGCTGGATGATGCGACTCTCTCAAAATTCATTCTGTATGGAGCAAGAAAAGGGGCTTTTTCCCATAATATGCCAGACTCAGCTTCGGATGCCGGGATGCCTGTAAACTTTTCTGTAGCTTTGTTCCACTGTGTTATTATGCCGAGAGAATCCACGGATATCAACATTGTGGGCACTGCCTGAAACACATTTTCAAGAAAATTCCGGGTGTTTTCCAATTGTTCTTGCGCTTTTTTGCGTTCAGATATTTCAGCTTGCAACTCGCGGTTTATGGCCAGCAAGTCCTCTGCTCCATCTTTTGCATCCGACAAGAGAGATACTGTTTCAGTACATACTTTTTTTTTAGAAAAACAGATATCCTCGGCGTTTTCCTTGGCTGACTCAGACATAAGCGCCCCTCCTCAACGTTTTTTCGAGCGCAGTTAAGTTAACATTTTTACAATGCAATTGCAATCCCGGCGCAAAAAATAAATTTTGCGCAAGTTAAGGCGATGGCTTTGACCAGGCAAAAGCCTTACAACTAAAAAAGTCCGGCAGAGCCGTAGAGTCAGTCCAGAATAAGCTGCAATTCTAAGCTTATAGTGTTATTTTGAGCTTGTTCCGCCACATTCTTTTGCAGCTTTGAGTTTTCTTATGACTTTGTTGACTCTCGATTTGTCGTTTTCATGCAGATTTTTCAAAAGTTCTTCCAGGGGCTTTATTGATTTAGCAGTCCCATGCTTGGCAATGCATTCCATAGCGTCAGGCCATAAATTGCTGTAATTCAACGCTTCAATGGCATAGCTTTCTGTGTCGGATCCGCCAATGTTGACAATTATTTCTAAAAACATAGACGAATTTCCACTTCTGAAAAATCTGGAAAGAGCTTTCTGTGCCCTTGTTTCTTTTTTTGAGGCAAACACATTGCCAATAAGCTTATGGTTTGCTTTGGGGTTCTCAAGAAGCTTGAGTAATGTTTTAAAATAGTTATCATTGTATTCTTCGACAAGAAACTTTGTAACAACGTCATCGTCATCTTCAGCTCTAAAGTCGTTATCAGCATTGCTGCAAATATATGAGGCAATAAAAGGATCCGCCTTTTTCTTGTCAATTTTCAATAAAGCCAGGAATACTTTTTTATG
>CAZYVR010000617.1:0-2223 GCA_964651145.1 uncultured Victivallales bacterium
AAATGTATCTCTCTCTATTTAAAAAACTTACTTTTTTCTGGACAGACCCTATATACTGGCATTGACCTATTTAAAAACAATTTTGGATTCGCCGTTCAGCCTGTACAGCTCTTTTAAAATTGAAAAGAAATACGGCTTTAACACGATGACGCTCAAGCTTTGGGCTTCAGATTTTATAAAAGGAATTGTTCTGTCGACTGTTCTGTTGGGGCTTCTTATGGGAGCGGCATTTTGGCTGATACATGCAATCCCTGATTTTTGGTGGCTTCCGGTTTGGGGTTTCTTCTTTTTGTTCAGCCTCTTTATGATGTATATATCGCCCTATGTGCTTGAGCCTCTTTTCAACAAGTTTACTCCGTTGGACGATGAAGAGCTGGAAGAGGGCATTAAGGAAATGATGGGCAAAGCCGGAATAAAAGTGAGTCGCGTTTTCAAGATGGACGCATCCAAGAGGACAAAGCACTCCAACGCATATTTTTCGGGAATAGGCAAAGTTAAAAGGATAGTTCTTTACGACACGCTTCTGGAAAAACTGTCCAAAGATGAAATACTTGCCGTGCTTGCGCATGAAGCTGGACACTGGAAGAAAAAGCACATCATCAAGCAACTCGCCATCTTTGAAATATCCGCCTTTGTCGGCTCTTATTTGGCCTTTGTTTTGCTCAAAAGTGATATTCTTGGACGATTGTTTTTTATCAATGACGCGTCATTTTTTACAAAGCTTGTGCTGTTAAGCTTTGTCGCTTCCATAGTCACATGGCCCTTCTCGCCCGCGCTCAGCGTCATATCCCGAATATTCGAAAGGGAGGCGGATGATTTCGCATGCGGTTTGATGGGAGATGGCGAGGCTCTTGCGTCTGCGATGGTAAAGCTGTCCAAGGAAAATCTGTCGAACCTGCATCCGCACCCTCTTTACGCTAAATTTCACTATTCGCATCCACCTGCCGTGGAAAGAATAAGGTATCTCAGGAGGCAAAAGTCTTAAAGAATAAAAAAACGGCATAGCCTGCATAAAAACCGGATTTTGCCCGGTTCCTGTTCCGGTTGCGCCTGGCTTTTTATTTCTTAATACTTCTGCCGTCGCATTGCCATTTTTTCTATAAAGCGCAATGGCCCGTGTTTCTCACGGAGTTTCCGATGATAATTTCTTCCGCGTGGCGCAGGTTTTTGGGAAATATTGAGGTTTCTTTTGCGTTCAGTTCTTTTAGCATTTTGGCGCGCCATATTCCGGGAAGCAGGCCGCTTTGACGCATTGGCGTCAGCCATTTGCCGGATTTTTTTATAAAAATGTTGCTTATTGCGCCTTCAGTTATCTCGCCGTTTTGGTTTTGAAATATGACTTCGTCATAGCCGTTCGCCAGGGCATTTTTAAATTCAGCGTTGTAGAAGTCGCGGTTTGTCGTTTTGTGATGCAGAAAAACATTTCTTGAATTTGTCCTCTTTTCGGAGATGACAATTTTCAACTTCTCGCGTTCCCATCCAGCTTTTTCCAGGGGATAGCTTTCGATGTTAGCTTTGCCGTCAGCCGATATTAGCAGGCGGAGGCGCGCCGCGTCAACATCAAGGGGCGGTGCAAATCCTTTTATGGCCTTGTTTGTTTTTTTATTGTCCCATTTTCTGCAAAAATAAAGCTGTGACTGTTCGGCGCGCGCTAAATGGAGGTCTAGGTCTTCAATGCCATTGTTTTTGGTCCAGAGCATTGTTTCAAGCATTCTAAAATGTGGTGGAGGGGATGAGGCAAAGCGGCTTTTTAGAAGGGATTCTTCCCATTCTGAAGAAGGGGTTGAATCTGCCACGATGCCGCTGCCAATGCCCAATTCCAGTTCTTCCTTGTCGCAAATAATAGTTCTGATTGCCACGTTGAGGCACATGTCAAGATTGGGCATAATGCATCCAATTGAGCCAGTGTATGCCTTGCGCGGGCTTTGTTCCAGTTCGTTTATTATTTCCATTGCGCGTATTTTGGGCGCTCCAGTGATCGAGGCGGCCGGGAATGTGGCGGAGAGTATTTCTGACAGAGAGAAATTGTCTTTGAGTTTTCCTGTTACAACGCTTGTCATTTGGTGGACAGTCGGGTAGGTGTCCACGTGGAAAAGTTTGTCGGCTTTGACAGAGCCGCACTTGCATATTTTGCCAATATCGTTGCGCGCCATGTCCACAATCATTATATTTTCGGCGCGATTTTTGGAGTCCTTTGACAGAGCGTCCGCAGTTTGACGGTCT
>CAZYVR010000618.1:0-2205 GCA_964651145.1 uncultured Victivallales bacterium
AACAGATAAGGAAATCGGTTCTTAACACCAAAGAACTCGGTACTCTCAAGTTATTGAGTATAACGGCAAGAAGAAAATCAGCGACAAAGCAGAGGCTATGCGCATATCTCCTTCTGAAAACTGGAGCGAGTATGTAGGCATTTATAAAGCTCCGGAAAATGTGACTAGCGTCAAGCCCATGCTGGTTTTTGCTCCGCCCAAAAATTCAAGCGAAGCATCCCGGGTTTTTGTCGATGATATTTCCTGCTGCCTGTCCGGCTTGCCCGGCAGCAAAGTTTTTGGCTCAAAGCTAAAGCATTCAGGCGAAGCTCAAATGCATGACGGGAAGATTGTTGTCGATGGAAACATAGAAGAGTTTTCAATGTCATCCAAGCCTCTTTTGCTTGATGGACGGATGGTAAAAACTTTGCCGGGACATCGGGTAGAGGAAGTGAAAGAATGGCAAGGCTCCAAGGATTTAAGCGGGAAAATATTTTTAAGATGGGACAATGATTTTTTGTATATTGCCGCTGAAATAGAAGACGATTCCCATGTGCTTAACAATTTGCCGAATATCCTGGAGCGCGAAACGCGCGGATATATGTTTGACAGTCTGCAGTTTTCAATTGATCCAGACAATTCAGGCAAGGAGGGAAACTTCATTCAGTTCACGTTGTCGCAAACGCCAGACGGTCCAGCTTTGTATAGGGAGCATACGATTCTCACTCCTGAAATGCCTGTAGGCGTTGCAGATCTTGGAATATTGAAAAATGCCAAAACAGCAATAAGAAGAGAAGGGAACAAAACTTTTTATGAATTGGCTATTCCATTATTGGAGATATATCCTCTTTCAATAGAAAAGGGCAAAAAAATAGGATTTTCTATATTGGCAAACGACAATGACGGTTCAGGACGAAAAGGATATATCGAATGGTCATCAGGCATTGGCGCAGGACGCAACCCTGCTAAATACGGACAGATTATTTGCAAATAAAATATGTAAATGCAAGGGCAACGCATTATGTCAAAAAAGATTAAAAAACGCGGCTTTATTTCAACTATGCAAGGCTATGGCTTTACACTCATTGAGCTCCTCATCGTGATCGCTATCATAGCTGTTTTGGCAAGCATGCTTTTGCCTGCATTAAGCAAGGCTAGAGATAGAGCAAAAGGCGTTTTGTGCCGCAATAATATGAAACAGATTGGCATCACTGCATATATGTATGTACATGATTTTGATGGATGGTTTCCGCCATCCAGAACCGGATTGGCTGGAACTATGGGTTATCTTTCGCGTTATTTGCGGGAAAGATATGATGGCTGCCAGCTTAAAGAAATCACATTCAGGTGTCCTTTAAATCCAGACTGGCTGACCTATGTCACCAATGATTATATTGGACGTTGGGACGCGCCAGCAATTGGCGCGAAAAAACTGGTCTCTTTTAGGGCTCCATCTGAGACAGCATTTTATGCGGACAGTGTTAGCGGATTTTATTCTTTTTACATTTCAGACCATTTTCCTTTGGGAGCTGCTCCAAGAATTCCGGCAAACAGGCATGGCAAAGGATCAAATGTTCTTTTTATTGATGGACATGCCGCATTGACTCTTAATAATGATTTCTCGCCCGTTATGATATACGGGGAATAAATAATATTACTAGGATAACAAAAAGGACCAATGCTATGTGCAAATCAAAACAATCTAAAAGAATTATTCGGCGTCATGAAGGGAATCCAATATTGTCACCGGAGAAGATGCCTTATGAATCATGCCTAGTCTTTAATGCGGGAGTGACAAAATTTAACGGTGAGTACGTGATGGTTTTTCGGAGTGACTACGGTGTCACTGAGAAGACCTTCAGGAATGGGGGAGATTTCAAGGTTCGATTGGGATTTGCAACTAGCAAAGATGGCATAACATGGGACATTGATCCTGAGAAAAATTTTCTAAATTGGATGTTAAGCGATGAGATTACTCATGTTTATGATCCGAGGTTGACTGTTGTCGAAGGAAGATGCTACATGTGCTTTGCTGTTAACACATTGCATGGGATCAGGGGCGGCATAGCCGTGACTGATGATTTTGAGAAGTTTGAAGTGCTCAGCCTTACTGCTCCAGACAATCGAAACATGGTTCTGTTCCCGGAAAAAATCAAGGGAGACTTTATTCGTCTTGAAAGGCCATTACCCGTTTCCAGGCGCTGCGGAAAGGAAAGGTTCGACATA
>CAZYVR010000619.1:0-2204 GCA_964651145.1 uncultured Victivallales bacterium
CTTCCTTCTTATTTATAATTAACTTTTTAGCCTCAAAATCGGCGTCGTATCCAATAACAGGCGGACCTCCACAATATTTTCCGCGCCTTTTAGATGCCGCGATTTTGTCGCGAATTCTTTCCCCAATAATTTCCATTTCATATTGAGAAAATGTCATCAAAATATTAAGCATCATGCGCCCCGCCGAATCTGTCGTTGAAAAATGCTGAGTCACCGAAACGAAACTCACATTATGCTTGTTGAAAAGTTCGATGAGTTTCATAAAATCGACAAGAGAACGGGAGAGCCTATCGATTTTATAAACCACCACGCAGTCCACTTTCCCATTCTCAATATCCGCAAGCAACCGCCTCAATGCCGGACGCTCCATGTTGCCTCCGGTGAAGCCGCCGTCATCATATTTATCGGGCAACAATTGCCAACCAAGCATCCGTTGGCTGGCGATGTAATTTTCGGCAGATTCCCTTTGCGCGTCCAACGAGTTAAATTCGAGTTCCAAACCTTCTTCGTGCGATTTTCGACAATAGGATGCGCATCTTACAATTTTTTCATTATCCATTTTTATCCCTTTCTTTACTGCTTATGTTGCGAAGCGGAGCTTGAAGTTTCGACTTGCCTCCCCGTACTTACGGGAGCCCCTCCGCATTGTGGAGGCCGAAGAACTTGCGGCCATTCCAACGGGTTCCGGTTATTTCAGTTGCCACCGCGCTTAAAGAACGAAACTTTCTCCCATCCAATTCAAAACCGTCTTCATGCGCCACAACTTCATAACGTTTGTCATTCCAATCCCTGACAAATCTCGTTCCGGGGAGAACAAATCCTCTTTTATTGCTTTTCTTTTTTTGCTCTTCGGCCTTGCCCGCCAATTTGATCTTTTCTTTTATCTTCTCTGAGAGTCCACCATAGAACAATTCCTGAATGCGGTGCGAAAGTCTTTTTGTCAGAAACTTGCTCCCATAATTTGGAGGCTCTGTTCCGTACAAATCTTTCCATTTTTCCTGCAAGTCGCGGAGTGACATCTTCTGCAAGGCCGCGAGCTGGCGAAGGACGGAATTTCTGTTTTTGTCATTTGCCATTACTGGCTCCTTTCGGCTAGTTCGAATTTACCCGGAGCAGCTTTGCGGAAGCGAGGATTTTCTTTTTTTGAGATTTCTCTTGCAATTGCACTCACGAGAGAATTCCAAGGTGTGGAGCCGTTGGGGCTTTTCCATAAGTTTGCTTTTTCCATCGCGGCTATCATTTCCTTTGCCGACATGGGGCGCGAAGCATCCTTTAACACTTCTACCGCCGCATCCAGCATGGACATTTTGCTCTTGGGGGGCACTACTACTTTGGGTTCTTCGACGCTTTTAGTTTTTATTTCTTTCTCCTTTTTCATGAAGCGCGATTCATCATTTACCGGAAATCTTTTGCCCGATTTCGCCTCTACAATCCAACCTTTCGCTGTTTGCTTAACAACGGTTACCTCTACCTCGTTTTTACCAATTTTGATTCTCTGCTTGCTTCCGGCTTTGATTTTGCTGGTTTTCATTTTCTTGTGCTCCTTAATTTTGTTGTTTATATACCTTGTCGAATGTAATTCCGTGCATTTGCCCTCTGCGACAAGCATACCCGTAAACATCTCGCGCAGAATGCGACTCACTCTTTGCTGATCAACAAGGATTGACCAGTTTTCCCACTCTTGCGCAACTTCATCCGCCGCATCGTTGAGCTCAGAGATTAGGTAATGGATTATCCTGTTCTCCTCCAACAATTCTTTGTCATCCATAATTACCCCCCTCTATTTATTTTTGTTAAAACGCTCAAAAACCTTGCGATCTGCTTCGCTGAATAGCCTGTCTTCATCATGGCTTCGTTGATCTCATTCCAATAATAGAGCTTTTCGCATTTCGCTTTTTGCCCAGCCTGAAAAGCGCTTTTCAAGGCATCCTTGATTTGCCAAACACTCAAATCATGAAAATCTAATTCATCCATTTTTTGTTCTTCAAGGGTCTCAAGTCCCAGTTTATCCTTGGCTATCTTTTCAATTCTTTTGTTCTTATTCATTTTCGAGCTCCTTATTTGCGCTCTTTAATTCCTGCTCTATCTGTTCAAGCATTTTATTTTCATCTTCGGCGTTGCGGGCAAAAGTTAAAAGCTCAATCATCAGCTCCTTGATGTGTCCAAGATCGCCAACGTGTCCCCAATGTGGGCCGTCCTCTTTG
>CAZYVR010000620.1:0-2176 GCA_964651145.1 uncultured Victivallales bacterium
ATCTGGCTTTGGCGGGGTTATGGGATGCCTCAACGGCCCGTGAAGTGGCGAAGGCTGCCAGGCTGGACGTTAACAAAACGAGTTCCCTTTTGCGCCGACTTATGGGCCGGGGCGCCGTGGTTACGGAAGATCGAGGGAAAAAGACTAAATGTTATGTGGTTGCGGAGCGCATGTACAATATCTATTACCTCATGCGGCGGCGCGGCAAGCCTGCCGACCGGGTCAAGGCGACGGTAAAATTCATGGTCAGCATGTATGATCCGGAATCCGCCGCACGGCTGATCGCCGAGGAGGCAAGCGGGCTTTCGCCGGAGGTCTGCCTCGACCATTACCTTGCCTATGAAGAGACCATAAAAGAAGTCCCGAGCCGTCAGCTACTTGAAAAAATAGTTGCTTCCACGCCGAAGCATTTCCTGGAATCGCCCTCTATTAGCGAAACCTTGAAAAACATTATGGCGGTTGATCAGGAACCAGCTCTGAAAGAAAAAGACAGCGACACAGAAATGATTGGACTTAAGGAAGCTGTTAAAACAATTGAGCAAGGGGTAAAGTTTTTTAAGAATGGAAACAACGAACAGGCGATTGATAAATTTGATGAAGTTATCAGAAAATTTGGTGATTTAGACAACTTAGCCTATCAAAAATTAATAGTAATGGCTTTTAAACTCAAAATTCTTGCGTTCAATATCCTTGCCAGATGGGAAGAGGCAATTGTGATCTGCGATGAAATGATTGTGCGTTTCCAAGATGCGGAAGAAACGGAGCTCTGTGCTATAGTGGCTGAGACTATGGTCAGCAAGGGGGAAGCGCTTGGGGAACTCAAATGCTCCGAGGAGGCAATAGCCGTCTACGACGAGGTGATTGCGCGGTTCAAGGATGCGGAAAAAACGGAACTCTGTGCGGTTGTGCTTAAGGCCATGATCAGTAAGGGCAAAGCTCTTGGCCGACCCAATCATTTCGAGGAAGCAATTGCTATCTATGACGAAGTGATTAGGCGTTTTGGAGAAACGGAAGAATTAGCGCTCCGTAGGTTTGTACTTATGGCCATGGTCAGCAAGGGGGAAGCGCTTGGGGAACTCAAATGTTTCGAGGAAGCAATTGATATCTACGATGAAGTAATTAGGCGTTTTGGAGAAACGGAAGAATTAGCGCTCCATATGGTGGTGTTATGGGCCATGATCAGGAAGGGCCTAGCACTTCGCCAGCTCAAACGCTTCGAGGAAGCAATTGCTATCTACGACGAAGTGATTGCGCATTTGACAGATTCGGAGGAGTTTATAATGCGTAAGATGAAGTCAATGATTCTCAAGACGAAAGCTTTCACCCTCCAATTGTTCAAAAAATATGAAGAGGCTGGAGAAGCTTTTCGTCAAGCAATTGAATTAAAGCCTGACGACAATGAAGCTAGCATCGCTTTGATTGAATTGTTGCTAGAGATACCTGAGAGGCTTAATGATGCCTTGCAAACAGCCGAAGAAATTATCGGCCGAAATCCGCAAGACGCTCATTTGCTGAACAATGTTGCGTGGCAGTTTTATAAACATGGAGCATTGTCCCTGCTGCCAAAGGCTGAAAAATGGTCGCAACAGGCGGTTTCCCTTGAACCTGAAAACGCATCGGCACATCACATATTGGCCTCCATATCAAGCGCTCTCGGAAATGGAAGCGAAGCGCTGGAGTCGGCCGGGCGGTACATTCAGAATGCCGATTTCGTTGAAAGCGCAATCGAAGACGCAATAGAGCTGTTTGTGGATCTGGCGGCATCAGGGCATGGGAAGGAAGCGCTCGACCTACTCGTGAATTCACCATCCCAAAAACATCTCGAACCTCTTGTGGTGGGGTTGAAGCTGTACATGGGAGAAGATGTGAAGACCGCCACTGAAATCCGAGAAGTTGCGAAAGACGTTGTTAAACGGATTGAAGAGCGGTTGAAAAAGCAGGGATAAGGGAATCGCGGAATTTCTTTAGACACTGAAACATACAAGTGTCTCATGGCCGGAAGCCATAACAGCTACACTGAAATCTTATTTCACCTGAAAGCTCACACCAGTTGTCTCTTCAGGGAATGCAACGCCGGACATCCATACCCTCGCCATGACCTGGTGCCCCCCCCGCGAAAGGGGCCACAGATAGTTTCGGGTGGGGGTTGTGGCTGCCAGTTTACCGTCCACGAACC
>CAZYVR010000621.1:0-2158 GCA_964651145.1 uncultured Victivallales bacterium
AAGCTTGGTCAGGTCGTCGGAAAGATTGAGCGTTCCGCCGCTTAAGAGAGCTATGCTGAGGAGAATTTTTGTTTCTTCCAATGTTATGTCTACCACGCTTTTTCCGCATTTTTCGATTTCGGGCGTTTTGGGCGCATCGGGAGTCACGTAAACCAGGCTGGGCTTAAGCTTTTCCATCATTGGGTCGTTGGATGTTTCCGGGCCGCGGCAGAGCGCAAAATCTGGATCGTTGCGCCACAGTCTGTCATTGGTCCAGAAGCGTGAGGCCACGGAAGACACGTTTGCTTCCACTGCGTGCCATGTGGAGTGAATATCTCCGGATACCCGGACATCGTCAACGAAAGCTGTGCCGCCTTCAAATTGGTAGTTGCATCCCAGGATTGTGGCTTTGCCGTTTGCCGCTTTGTAGATTGGCTCCACTGTTTTGCGCATAATCTGGCCTCTTGGGACAGATTTGTCGTAAAAGTGAGGAGCCCTGAGAGTTTGCCACAGGAAATCCAGCTTGAAATATTGGTATCCCATTTCGGTATAGCGGCTAAATAGGTCAAAAAGCCATTTCTGAACCTTTTCGCGAGTTGGGTCAAGAACGAAGCCGAATCGTTTCATGCATTCATATGCCAGGCAGGGCAGGCCGGATTCTCCCATTGCCAGCATGTCGGATTCCACCTGCGCGATGCGACAGTGAGGCTCAATGACTGTTGGCGCAAACCATAGGCCGGGCTCGAAGCCCATTTCTTTTATTTTGTCGGCAAGGCTTTTCATGCCGGATGGGAACAGCGGATTTGCGTCCCATTCGCCGTAGCAGTATTGCCAGCCATCATCAATGATAATGCGTTGGACGTGTTTTGACAGGACGGGGTCGGATGCAATGAATTCGGCGTTTTTCAGGGTTTCTTCTTCGGTTACTGTCCAGCGATAATAATCCCAAGTGTTCCAGCCGCGTTTTGGGGTGTCGAATTCTTTTTTCTCTTCAACGTTGTCTTCGGCCCAGTCAATCATCAATTGATGAGCGTCTTCTGAATGGAACAACATTATTGGCACTGCGTTGATCTTTTGCTTCAGGCATGGCGAAATCACGCTTTTTGCGGACAGCCCGCTAATCAAATCGTCTTCTGCTAGTCCGGTGACGCTTGAGTTATAGTTTTGGAGTTGCGGTCTGGAAATTTGCAGCGTGCGTCCGTTTTTAGTAAACATGGTCTGGAAGAAGCTGTTGAACTCTTCCGCTTCTTCAACAGGCATTTCCAATGATTTGCAGCCGCCCATTCTTTGGCCGTGAATAAGAAGATGGTCGACTTCCAGTTCCGGAACGTTAAGGGGGGCCAGTGTCAGTTTTTTAAACTCAGCCACCGGGTCGAGCGACAAATCTATTTTTAGGCCTGAATTTCCGCTGTTGTTGGTTATGCTTGAAAATTTTAAATTCCATTTGCCCAGGGCGTTTTCTGTTTCAAGCTCAAGGGCGTCATCCGAGTCATTTGCGCAATTCCATTTGAAATCTGAAAAACTTCCATTTTCCATTTGCGCTTCCACATAAGAGTTCTGCAGGCTAAATCCGGGCATGGCAATTGAGTATAAATTGTCCAGAAGATCCACTTCAATTTCAATGTCATTCCAAGTTTTCTTCACTATGTTTTCTGTCGTGTTCATTATATGACTTTCATGTTTTTTGCATAAATTAGGCTGACTAAAGCAACAAATTTAAATACAATAGAGGTAAACTGCAAGAACTTTTGAGAGATTATAGCGAATAATATTTTGCTTTGTCTATTTTTATGATTTTAAGATCAAGTGTTGATATTTTTGCATTGTTAGCTATACTAATAGTTAGTTGTAAGAATTATCAGGGGGTTTTATGAACGAAAAGTTGCGTTATATTGGCACAGTTCTAGAGGAGTTGCATTTTCTTTGGCCAAAGGCCATAAAAGAAACTCAAAAGCGGCTTCGTCAGAACGATCCTCTGGAAAATTTGACTATCAGGCAGTGTCATCTGGTCTTTTCCATCAGAAAAATAGCCCCTTGTTCACTTTCCGATGTGGCGAACACTCTTGGCATAACTCTTCCATCTGCGTCAAACTTGCTTGAGCGCATTGTGGATAAAGGGGTTTTATCAAGAGAGCGAAATCCACAGAACCGGCGTCAGATAATTATAGCTTTCACTCCG
>CAZYVR010000622.1:0-2138 GCA_964651145.1 uncultured Victivallales bacterium
CTTTGACTTTTCTGAGAGCGGCTTCATTTATTATTCCTGAGCGCGCGCAGTTTATTCCATATGCGCATATTGATTTTTCCGAATGGACTCCTTCATTTCCTGATTTTTCGGACAATCACATTCCCATTGTGCTTCATGCCCCCTCAGACAGAGCGGTAAAGGGCACGGATTTGATTTTTGCGGCAATGGAAAAATTAAAATCGGAAGGAATTAAATTTGAGCTTCTGCTTGTCGAAGACCTTCCTTATGAAGACGCCATGAAGCTTTATAAGAAAGCTGATATTTTAATTGACCAGCTTTTAGTTGGCTGGTATGGAGGGTTGGCGGTTGAGCTGATGGCATTTGGAAAGCCAGTGTTGTGCTACATTAGAGAAAGTGATTTAAAGTTTATTCCAGAAGAGATGCGTCAAGACCTTCCAATTATAAATGTGACTGCCAATACAATGTATGATAAATTGAAATATTGGCTTACTGATGGAAAAAAAGAAATAAGGGCGCTTGGCATGAAATCCCGCAGATATGTTGAGCAATGGCATAACCCGCAAAAGATTGCCGAAATAATTAAGGATTCTTACAAACAAAGATGAATATTTCATTTAAAACACAGCTCTCCGCCAAAAAGAATATTTTTTTTCTTGTTATCATATACATCCTTTATTCAGTTTTATATTCCTTTTTTATGGTGGGCTCTTCTTTCTACGGTCTCGATGGCGACTTGTGTTCAATAGGCTCATGGCTTTATAAAGATGTATACAAAAATCTTTTTGCTAATGATCCTTACATTCCTTATGACAAAACATATTATCTTGCATCTCACCTTTTTATTCTAAAAGCGCTTATGTTTTTGACAGGCTCCTTTATCGGCGCGTTAAAAAGTTTGCTTTGTTTGCAAATTTTTCTTACTCTTTGTTCTACAACTTATGCTGTCAGGAGGTTCTTTCCTGAAGTTTCTTTTTGGAAGGTTGCGGCATTGGCTTCGTTTGTGTCTCTTGTTTATATTAAGATTCCACAGATCGAAAATATAGGCTTCTATTCATTGCGCTCCGCAACCGCGCGTTCTTCCTTTGGCATTTTTATTCCCTTGCTTGTTTTGTTTTACTATAAGAACAAAGATATAAAACTGGGCAGATTAAAGCTGCCCAATATAGTATGGGTCAGTTTATTGACGGGCGTATTATCCAATCTGCATCCTCAGACAGGCATTATGCTGTTTTCTGTCATGTTTGTTCATTTTTCTATTTTTAGATTCCGGAATTCCAAGATTAAAACGCGAACAGTTTTGTTTTCTGTTTTGCTTGTGGGAATACTTCTTTTCTTATTTTTTGACGCAATAATTAATGTAAGCTACAATATGAGTTTATGGGCTTATTTCAGAGCATCTTTAAGCAATTTTTCATTAGACTCTGAAATCGTTTTTCTGAAATCAAGGATTTTTGCCTCAAGCTACACATGGCTTCTTGAGGCAACCTATCTGCCATATGTTTTTCTTGTAGTTTTGCTGCCTTTCGTTAAAAAAGATAAAATAAAGGATGCAGACCTGCAAAACCTTTTTGTCTTTTTTAGGAGTTCATTCTTGGTTGCTCTTCTAATCCACATTGCATTGGGAGGTTTAGGATACCATATAAAATATCTTTACCGCTTTGGTTTTGCTCAAATATTTATGAGAGGCTCCCGGGTTGTTTTCTTTTATATAGAATTTCTTGCTGTTTTTTTTATTTTTTACGGAAGCATCTTTGTTTCATCAAAAAAAATGCGCATGGGGCTGTGCGCTGGAATTCTTTTCTTTCTTTTCATGCTATCTGGATCAAGGCTTGAAATACATTCAGACTGGTTTGGCTTTCTTTCTCTTTTTAAAAATATGAATTTTATTCAAGCAACGCTGGCTCTAAGGCTGATTGTAATTATAATACTGTTATTGATATTGGCTGCCGTATGGAAAAAGAAGTATAAGGCAACCTTCATTTCCATATATTGCATGCTTATGTTGTTTATATGCCCAGTCGTGTGTGACTGCATCACGATTAAAGCCGGAGAACTTCTTGACTCAACCTCTGGTCTTGGAAGTTGGAAGGTTTTAGCGAAGTTTACTTCATCTGACAGCGCGAGGTTCACCGAAAACTTTGACCAATTGTGCTTAT
>CAZYVR010000623.1:0-2134 GCA_964651145.1 uncultured Victivallales bacterium
AAATGTATCTCTCTCTATTTAAAAAACTTACTTTTTTCTGGACAGACCCTATCTAGTTTCTTTTTAAGCTTTAACTTTTTAAGTTTTAACTTTTTAATATTGTCAATATTTTTGAAATCTTCTGTTAAAGAAGTGTTATAGGGCAACTTTTCATAAATGTCGTAAGACGCGTCCGAAAGTTTTTTGTGTTCTTCTGATTCCCAGAGCTCTTGCAGGCCGATGGCCATGTTGTCTTCATCGGGGATTTTAAATTTTCTTGTCAGTTGCTTCGGGAGGCATTTCTCATCGTAAAGGTGTTTTAATTCCTTTTGGAGTTCGGGATCGCGTGTCGCGAAAACGTGTGGAAACACGCCTTCTGACAAATCTTTCATCGGTGGCGCAAGGTTCATATAGTGGTCAATGACAAGGTATCCGGCCATGAATAGTATGATTGCGCTAAAAAACAATGCTATTATTATTTTGTTGCTCAAAGAAAATTATCCCTCCCAAATTTTTTGCAATAATATGATTTTTTTATCACCTACGCAAAATTAAGCTGTAGAGTTGCAACATTTCATTTGCGCTGTCGCCTAACTTTTTTATCCCTTGTCTTTCGGCTTTGCCGATCAGCGTTTCGCCGCTGAACCACGCCCGGACACAGTCCGATTTTTATTCGACTGCGTCGGGCTTTTTTGCATAAATCATTTTTTAATTCAGATGCTTATCTCAAAGCTTTGCTGAGGGATGCGACAAAATCGCGGATGTCTTCAATGGAGCCTTTTCCCTTTGACATAGCCTCGACTTTTCTGACAATTGCGCTTCCCACCACTACTCCGTCTACACCTGTTGCCGCCGCCGCTTTTACATGTTCCGGGGTTGATATTCCAAATCCCACAACGATGGGCAGATCGGTGTGTTGTTTTATCATGTCTATTTTTTCCGACACGCCGGAGGCAAATTCGGTTTGCTCGCCGGTTACGCCTTCGCGGCTTACATAATAGATGAATGCGTTTGCGTTTTCCGCCAGCAGTTTTATTCTGTCTTTGCGGGTGGTTGGCGCCACAAGATTCACTACTTTTATGCCGGAGTTGTCAATGGATTCCCTATAGTCGCCGGATTCTTCGGGGGGCATGTCCAGCGGCAACAAAGCATCAACGCCAGCTTCGCGCGCTTTTTTGCAATATTTGCCAAAGTCGCCGGAATATGCCACAGGGTTCAGATAAGTAAAAAGGACAATGGGCAATTCCGGATATTTTTTGCGGATTTCCGCGGTTAGGTTAATAACTTTGTGCGCGGTCATGCCGGAATTGAGCGCGCGCGTCGCGGCCATTTGGTTTGCTTCGCCGTCCGCGAGGGGGTCGGAAAATGGAACGCCAAGCTCAAGGATGTCCACATTTGCTTCCATGAGGGCGTCCACGACTTTCAGGCAGGTGGCGTAATCGGGGTCGCCAGCCGCTATGTAGGCAACAAATGCCGCGCGTTTTTCATTGCGGCATTTGTCAAATGTTTTTTTTATGAGGTCGCTCATGGCTTGAATTTCTCCAATATTTTGTCGGCTGTATTCTGTCGCTCGTTGTCATTGGCATATTCCAGATGGCGCCAATTCCATCGGAACCCGTCTTCGGCTCCGCGCGGCACCATATGAATATGCGCGTGCATCACAACCTGCCCGGCGCAGGAGCCGTCCGCCAGGTGCAAATTGAATCCGTCCATGTCCAGCGCCCGTTTGCATGCCACTCCCAGGCGCGCGGCGATATGGAACATCCTGCCAGCGGTTTCCTCGGGTATTGATGAAGAGCTAGTGTGATGTTCTTTTGGGATTATCAGCAGATGTCCGGGATTGATTGGCGCGATGTCTAGAAACGCATATGCCAGATCGTCTTCGTAAATTTTGCATGAGGGGATTTCTCCCGTTACAATTTTGCAGAAAATGCAGTCTTTCATTTCTAAGTCTCCTGAATTTTAATAGCCTTGTAATATACAGCATATTGTGTGTTTTGCAGGACGCGTTTTTATTTTTTTGAGCAAGGCGAAAAATGTTCCCTTGATATGATGAAACCGCCAAAAGTCCCGGGAGCTGGCGCTGTAACGAAATAAAGCTTGTTGTCGCTTCGCATCCCAACAAGCTGCAGGCTTTCAATGCGCCATGCGCGCT
>CAZYVR010000624.1:0-2042 GCA_964651145.1 uncultured Victivallales bacterium
CGCGCGTCCTTGCGCCCTGATGTTCTGACTCAAGAACTCGGTACTCTCAAGTTATAAAGACTATGGTATAAAACGCTATAAATTTGACCTGTACCAGCTGAATGTTTTCGACACATTGCTTGGCGATCAAAATGTCCACTACGAAAAATATCGCGAATTGCTAAACGAATTGAAAAAAGAGATTCCAAACCTCATTATCTCCATGGATGTGACGCGAATGAACAGGCCCTGCTTTGACTTCGGGCAGGACTTCGGACGGCTTTTTATCGAAAACCGCGGCAGAACCAACAAAGACCACAGGTTCTACCATCCTTATATAAGCCTCAGAAATCTATGGAGCGCCGCAAAATACTTCCCGTCACAGAAAATTGAGCTTGAAGTCATGCCGCAAATAGACGATTATCCAATGGAATACGTCATGTCTACTGCTCTCTTCGCAAGCCAGCTTTATTGGGGCGCCCTGGCCGACCTGAGCGATGAAAAAGCCGCGAAGCTCAAAGACTTTATGGGCGTTTTCAGCAAGCATAAGCTTGCCATAGCCGAAGGGCTCGTGACAGTGTTCGGCGACATGCCTGAAAAAGGCAACTGGTCCGGTTTTTTGTCGCTTGACAAAGCCTATCCCGGCAAAACTTGCGGGTACATCATTGTCTATAAAAACGGCTCCGCCGAGTCCACAAAAACTTTTGACATAAGCCTTATCAAAGGCAAAAGCCTAAAGCTTGTCAATGTATATGATGAAAGCGAAGCGCTTAGCGTGAACGGCGACGCTCCGTCATTCAACATTGCAGAAGAATTCGGTTTCCGCCTTTACAAACTGGAAGAAGCTTAATTAAAGATTTTGCGGCAGGTTGACGCGTAGCGGCCCGGAGTGCATCCGTGCTGCCTCTTGAAGCAGCGCCTGAAATAGGAATCATTGTTGAATCCGGAATCCAGCATGATTTCCAGCAAGCTGCTTTGAGAGTTGCGCAAAAGTCGCGCCGCCTCATTCAGCCTTAATCTGGTGATATATTTCTGGGGCGTTGTGTTGTAATGCATTCTCATTGAACGCGAGAGATGTTCTTTGCTTTTGCCTGACAGCGTGACGAATTTTTTCATTCCGGCGCAATAATTTTCCTTGATTCTCATTTGTTCACAGGCGGACTCCAGCCATTGAGGCGGCATTCCTGGATTGCCTGAGTCACGCCTTGCAAAGGCTAATAGAACATCGGACAATAAATTTTTGAAAAACGCGGAACGCATGGTTTTCGACTGTCCGAACTTCAAGTTAAGGAGAGTTTCAGCTTTGGAATGCAAAATCATCCACTCCTTTTCCAGCATTGAGCAGATTATATTTCTGCCCTCACGAGGATTGTAATCAAGCCCACTCAAGACCTGTGGAGCTGTCATTTCAAACAATTCTTTGGTAAAAGCAAAATTTACAAGATGCACAGGGATGCTTCCAGATGGATTGCTCAAGGAGTGGGCATCTTCAGGATTGATAAGGCACAAACTTCTTTCAGGAAGCAGCATCTGTTTTCCATTTAACTTGTGCTTAAGAGTCCCGGAGAGCATAAGGATAAACTCGTAATATTCATGGTTGTGCTCAAAGAATCTCTCATGACCATAAAAGGTATTGTCATGAAATTCGAAGGGATTATCCCGGCTCAAAAAAATTTCCTCGCATGTGATTGTTTTCATAAGTCAAATCCTTTAAAATATCAATATAGTACCGTTTGCGCCTGTTTGTAGTATATTTTTGCTAAAATAACCTTTATTATAGGAACAATCAATATAGGAGCGAGAATTATGGCAAAGGCAATTGGTCAGGAATTGAAAAACATACCGTGGGAAGAGCGTCGGGACACTTCAAGTGAGGTTATATGGAGGTGTGGAGCCAACCCTATAATCCCGCGTGACGCCATCCCGTCATCAAACAGCATATTCAACAGTTCGCCTGTTCCTTTTGAAGGAAAATTTGCGGGCGTGTTCCGCTGTGACACAAAATCGCGCCAAATGCAGATCCATGCCGGCTTCAGCGAAGACGGCATAAATTGGAATATCAA
>CAZYVR010000625.1:0-2038 GCA_964651145.1 uncultured Victivallales bacterium
CGATTCATCAGTCGGGCTCGTTTACTGCGCCACCGCTTACATTGATGGAAAAGGCGCGCCCCTGAAGGACAAGGAAAAAGAATTTTATTCGGGAGATGTGCTTTCCCGCCTATTAAAGGGAAATGTAATAACCACTTCAACGGTCATTTTGCGCAGAAGGCTCATAGAAGAAAACAATCTTCGCTTCAGAGCCGGCAGAAAAGGAACAGAGGACTGGGATTTATGGCTGAGGCTTGCAAAAATATCCAACTTTGACTATGTTAATGAGCCGTTGACAAAATACAGGGTTTTTCCTGACAGCCTTTCGCAAAACGTCGATTTGATGTTTGAAAGCGCAATGACAACATTGTCCGACTTTAGAAAAGAAATTATAGAAGAGGGCCACGCAGACTTGAGGCATATTTTGAAGAGCGCAAGCAAAGGGCGCGCCATTCGGCAATGTCATTATGCTTGGCAACTTTTAAAAAACAATCGAAAAATAGAGGCATTCAAAATACTATGGCTTGCAATCTTGCGCGAAATATTTTAGTATTGGACTCTCTAAAAAGAAAGAATCAGGAGGAGGAAGCTTAATGCAAGTGGTAATTTTGGCAGGCGGAATGGGGACAAGGCTCAGACCATTCACAAGCAATATACCCAAACCTCTTGTGCCGGTGGGAGACAAGCCCATACTTGAATATGTCCTGGTTCAGCTGAAGCATTTCGGATTTAAAGATGTTGTTTTGGCCGTGAACCATCTCGCGGAACTTATCATGTCATTTGTTGGAGATGGCAGAAAATGGGGATTGAACATTAAATATTCTCTGGAAGACCAACCGCTTGGAACAGCGGGGCCGTTGTCTATGATAAAAGATTTGGAGGACGATTTTCTTGTTATGAATGGTGACCTCCTGACTACTATTGACTATAAAGATTTCTATAAAGGCCATTGCTCTAAAGGCAATATAGCCACAATTTCAACTTACAAAAGAACGGTCAATATTGATTATGGCGTTCTTCATACAGGGGACGACGGGAGGGTGACCGACTATATAGAGAAGCCTGAATATCATTTTCATGTCAGCGCCGGTCTAAACATGTTCAAAAAGGAAGTTCTTGAATATATTCCACAGGGGAAGAAGTTTGACATTCCTGATTTGATAAAAAAGCTTATAAGCGAGAAGAAGTTTGTGGGAACTTATTGCGGAGACTATTACTGGCTTGATATTGGCAGGGTCTCGGATTATGAGACGGCCATTGAGATTATCAAAGAAAAAGAAGCGGAGTTCCTCTACAATGGATAAGGTTTTGATTCTTGGCATAAACGGCTTTTCAGGAAGGCATTTTCAGGAATATATAGCAAAGAACAGGCTTGCTGAAAAATATTCTTTTATCGGAGTGGACATCAATCGCCCAGCGCTGAGAGCAGATATAAAAATGATAAACGCTGATTTTTCAACGTACAGCAATGTTGAAGACATCCTTGCGGAGCACAAGCCCGACTACATCATAAATCTGATAGGGATATTTCACTCTGAAAACCTGGAAAGGCTGATCGAGGTCAACATCAGCATGAACATTTTCGAAGTCATTGCAAGAAAGCGGCTGGAGGTAAAAAAGACTTTGCTGATAGGCACGGCGGCTGAATACGGAATAGCGAATGAATTGCCTATAACCGAGGCAAGCAAGCTTAATCCTGTAAATTTTTATGGACTCTCAAAGGTCGTCCAATATGATTATATGAAATATTACATTAGAAACTATGGGCTGAAAATTGATTTGGCCCGCACATTTAATGTCATCGGCTGCGGGCTTTCGCCCAACCTTTCGATTGCCTCTTTTGTAAACCAATGCAGGCAGGCAAAAGATGGAGACAATATCTACGTCGGCAACCTTAACACGAGAAGAGATTTTCTTGATATTTCAGATGTTGTGGACGCATACTGGAAAATTTTGACTATTCCTGAAGGCGGCGAAATTTACAATGTATGTGCTGGAGTGTCTTATTCAATAAAAGAGCTATTGGAGTATCTGATTGAGAAGAGCGGCAAAAAAATAA
>CAZYVR010000626.1:0-1984 GCA_964651145.1 uncultured Victivallales bacterium
TAAAAAATACCTGCCTGATAAATTTGTCGAAGAGGTCAAAACGAGCGTGAATTTGCTGGATTTCGCCCTCGCAAAAGGGTTGAAGCCATTGTCCGGCTACAAGGACAGATTTCCATGTCCTTGGCGACCCGGCGCGGACTCCAATGGGCTTCATGTATTTAGCGATCACTGGTATGATCATGTCACTGGAGATTTTGGAGACAGCATAAAATTTGTTCGAAATCTGCGCGACTGTGATTTTGTGACAGCGGTTATGGAGCTTGCCGATTACGCGGGGCTTGATGTTCCGGAAGCAAAAAAACAATCGAAGGCTCGAACTCAAAGCTCTCCGATAAAACAGGAAATAACCGCAATTTATGATTACTACGACGAAGCCGGAAAGCTCGTATTTCAGTCTGTGCGCAAAGAGCCAGGCTTCAATGGCCGAGATAAAAGCTTTTTTTTCCGCCGCCCGAATGGAAAAGGCGGCTGGATAGACAGCCTGAAAGGGATAAACACAAAACCTCTTTATCGTCTTCTGGACTGGATTAATGCTCCAAAAGACGAACGCCTTTTTATTGTAGAAGGTGAAAAGGATGTGGATAATCTTTTCAAGCTTGGTATAAAAGCCACCACCAATGCTGGAGGAGGAAAGGCATGGAACCTGGATAATTACAAAGAGCTTGTCAGCGGCCGCCCACTTGTGATTATTCCCGATAATGATGATGTTGGAAAACGCCACGTGGAAAAAGTTGTCACGGAAACATGGGGCAAAGTCCCAAGTATAAGAATATTGAAACTTCCTCATCTTAAACATAAAGGCGATGTTTCGGATTGGATTGAAATACAACGAAAAACGGGCTTTCTGATGAAGAAATCCGCGCGGAACTGATGAAGTTTGTCAGCGCAACATCGTCCTTAACGGAAGTCGACATCGCGGAAATTAGAAAAGAAATGGAAAAGCATAACAAGGAAATTAACCGGGAAAACGCGAGCAGCAAAAAAACGAATAAAAAAAGGGAAAGGCTGGGGCCGAAGGAGATCGCCGACTCGTTTCTAAGCGAGAATAATATTTCAGGAAGGAGCGTTTACCGGTCCTACCGGGGCATGTGGCATTTCTATCGCAACAACGCGTATCAACAGATCATGCATGGCGACCTCAAGGCGGCTGTTATGGCCTTCCTTCGCGAGCGTTTTCCAAACGATTCCCTAAGCTCTGTAAGAAATAATGTGATTGCCAACCTTGAATCAAAAAACATAGCGACCATCCCTTCATATTATCCATATCCCTGCTGGCTGCCGGACGGCGCGTCCGCGTCCGGATGGACGTTCATGCGCAACTGCATATTGAATGTGGAAATGGCGGCGGAAAAGATATCAGGAGCGAACATTAGCCAATCAGATGTCATCCGGGAGCACACGCCGGATTTGTTCTCCACTTTTCGCGTTAACTATGATTATGACCCAGACGCCAAATGCCCGAAATTTAAAAATTTTATCGCCGATGTCCAGCCCGTTCCGGAAGGCCGCGAAATCCTTCAATTGCTCTGCGGGCTGTCCCTTGTCCCCGACACGCGCTATGAAGTTATATTCCTTCTTTTTGGGGAAGCCGGGACGGGAAAAAGCACCTTTAACGATCTTCTCCGTGGAGTTGTCGGCCCCGCGAATGTCTGCTGTCTGCCTTTGAGCAAGTTCTCTGAAAAACACAGCATGCACCTCCTGACGGAAAATTTATTAAACATCGTCGGCGATCTGCCGACAAGCGACGGCCTTGGAAACCTGCACATGAACGAGGGAATGCTGAAAGACGTGTCTAGCGGCGGGGACATAGCCATTGAGCGCAAAGGGAAAGACCCGCTGACAGCTCAGGCTATAGCGCGCTGTATATTCGCATCCAACAGCCTTCCAGCTTTTGCCGATCGCTCCAATGGCATTTGGGACAGGTTAAGAATTATGCCTCTTCTGCGCTTTGTTCCGAGGAATCATAGCTTTCTCTGCGTCTTTA
>CAZYVR010000627.1:0-1978 GCA_964651145.1 uncultured Victivallales bacterium
TGGACAAAAAGAAGCGGAATATTTAGTTGTCCGATATTTTTATGATAAAACGGGGGCATCAATATATAAAATAGAGTGTCACACAAATTCCGATGTTGATTTTTTTGAAGAAATTCCGATAAATAAAGCAAAAGAAATCTTAATAAAATGGGGAATAACTTCTCCCAAAGCAATAGAAAAATAAAAAGATAAAGGAAAACTTTATGAGAAGTTTTATAAGTTTAAATCTAACGTTATTTATGGCAATCGCATTTTCTTTAACTGCATGTGCTGTTGAGCCTGCAGCATTAACTCTTAATGAATATTTGGAGGTAAAAAAGAATGTTGGCAAACATATGGCATTTCAAGAAGATGCAGAAACTGTATTTGACGCTATCACGAGTTTGTCCGTTGCTGGCCATGCAGAAAAAGTAAAATTGCTTTCTTCAAAATTAAAAGGCAAAAACCTTTCATTTTTTTTGTTCACAACCAATAAAAATATATTAAAAGAATTTGATGTTACAATGGATGATTGTATGCAAGTATTGCAGATTAGGCTGAAATATAAACAGTCACTAATAATGCCGAAAGATATTTATAATTTTCAATGCACAAAGAAATCGAAAAATGAAATTGTCGGTTCATTTAATTTTGAAGTATTAAATTCAGTCAAAGGCAGATGCTTGTTTAAAGCAGAAAAAGTTAATGAAAACTGGGAAATTCAAAAAATAGTTCTGGCAAGAAAAAATTCAAATAAAATTAATAAAGGATTAGACATTGATGGAGTTATTACGGCTATGCTGATGAAATAATGCGCCGAAAATCCGAAAGGGAAGGCCAAACGGCCTTTTGTGACCAGCGCGTTCTCAGTTGAACCAAGCCCGGTTCCTGTTCTAAAGTTCAGTCAGCCAGTTTTCTGAAAAAGAGCGGTTGTCGATAAAAAGCTCACTAAAGCGGGGCTCAAGCAAGTCGGCTAGATTTCCAGGCCATGAACTGCGCGCGTATGCGCCAATAACTTTGCACGCTTGCATGTGCATTCTTGTCGCCAGCTTGCCGCCGTCAAAAAACTTTTCATAGCAATGGAGGTCTTCGGGCCTTATCCAATTGCCATGCTTTGCCGCATTTTTTCTGTTTTTCGGGTCGGAATAAAATTTGTGGCACACCACCGGATTAAAGCCGGGAAGGCTTTCTTGAGCCGCAAGCTCTTTTTCATGGGATACCATATTGTCATGGAAACTTTGATTTGAACAGAAATTCAAGCACCCGCTGTTGAGAAGGCCGTAAAGTTTTTTCCCGTTTTTATCGGCCCACTCACGCAGTTCCAGGAGTCGCGCGAAATCGCGGTTGTGCTCCCTCTGCACATAGAAGCTGTCGAATGAGTCTTTTAAGTAAGTCATCCCTTCTTTTGTGCCAATGCGCATGTTGACAGAGGCTTTTACTTCGATTTCCGGCGACTTGTTTTTTATCACGTGAGCCGCGAATGGCGAGGTGGTGGTGACTGAATCCAGATCGCCTGCTATGTCCTTTATTTCGTTCATAGTCCTTTCAATATTTTGGGCAAATTTTTTGGAGACCGCGTCGGCTCCATAACAGTTTCCGTTGACAAGCAGGCATAGTTTTATGCCAAGTTCCCGGAAGATGGGCAGGTCATTCTCCAGTTGCGCCTGAATCTCGGGAGAACTCGGCATCCTGCCGGATGGGGCATTGCTCCATGCAAAGTAGATCTCCCCAATATTTTCGCGGTATTTCTCCACCGTTGTTCTTATCTGAACATTTGGCAACACCGGATATCCTATCGACAACAACATCTTATTAACCTACTTTTATTTCCGGGCGCTCTATGCGCCACGGAGCTTCTTTTCTGAACGGCGTTTTGAATTTTTTCTTCAAGACGTTTCTTTCCTCCAGATGGATAAAGCATTCTCGGAGGCATGATTTTCCACACATACATGCTCCATGATTGTCGCCCACTGCTTTGTAAGTTTCTTCGGCTATCCTT
>CAZYVR010000628.1:0-1969 GCA_964651145.1 uncultured Victivallales bacterium
TTCTTTGAATCGAGCGTACTATTCCAAAGCAGTTGCGCCGCAAGATAATAATGCGGGCCATTCATAGCCCAATCCTGCCCGCTTTGACTTACATAGCCTTCAATGCCATGCTTATAAAAAAAAGGGATTTCCCAGCCTATATTGTCGATAATTATTCGGGGAGTGAAATGCGTCCAGCATTCGGCAACATAATATTCATAAATCCATATATGCTCTGCCTTCCGCGACCATTTTTTCAGGTTTGCCACAACTTCTCCATTGGAGTCAGCGTAAAGATTGGCGGCCGAATAGGTAAACCATACAATTATATTTGGCTTTAGCTTTAGCTTAGGGGCTTTCAGGTATTTGGCATAAGCAAACATAACAACATATTTATCAGGATGCTTTTTTGCGACTTTCTCCGCCACTGCGTTTGCAAAAGTAAAGATTCTCTCAGAAATGCTTTCTTTTTCAGTGTCAAGCGCGCGGCATTTTTCGCATTCGCACCAGCCATAGCCGTCATTTGGTGAAATTCCCACAGCATCCAGATCCGGTTTTTCCTTAAATGTATTGCAGACACTCAATGCTACTTTATCTATTACTTCTGGATTGCTGGTGCAAAGCTGCCATCCGCACCATTTGCGTTTTTTGGGATTGTCCATATATGCCGGCTTTTTTCTTTTCCCATTGATTTGAGCATAATACTCCGGGTTGCTTTTCCAAAACTTTTCAGGAGGAACGTGCTTTAAAAATGAGTGGCCGCCTGTAAACTTTATGGATGCCCCCACGTAATTGTGCTTTCTCCATTTTCTGCTTTTCCGCGGTCCTACATTTCTAAGAAGAAAATCAGGATTTTGAAACTCGTTTAGTTTGGGTATTTCTATATCTTTCCCTGCAGGAACAACAGTGCCCAGCTCACCCGGGAAAAACCATCTTACGCCACAGTATTTTTGAAGAAAATAATTTATAGCATATTCAGTCCCTGGGGCATCTTTGCCAACAATAGCAAGATTTCCGTCTTCTGTCTTTAACGCGAAACCATGATTTTTTAATTTATTCACAGGCAATTCAAATCCCGAAACCGTTTTGCCTGTTGAAATGAAAATCTTCCCGCCCTGCCCTTTATATTTACTCTTTTCAATCTTCAATTCCGCGCCTGTAATTTTTTTAATATGCTTTTGAAGCTTCCTGGCAGCACTCTCAGCCGCTTTGTCATTGGCAGGAACAATAACAGCCTTGGGCTTGCCATCTTTGACTATTGAGAAAGATGAAGGCGCATCCATCAGGTTGCATCCAGCAAATGCCGAAAGCCCAAATAATGCCGAAAGCATTCTAATTCCAATTCTTTTCATAAACAATTCTCTCATATTTCTTTATTTAAATGTGTAAAAAACAACAGAACAAAGCAATCCAGTGAGCGGTTTCTTAAGTTCGCAAATCAAATCATCTGTAAGTGCTAAAAATGCTTATATAAGGGGATGCTGATCCCTCAATTTTTTCTTCAAGAAAAAACTTTAATTTTTTAAAGTTGACATGTCCATCAAAATATAAAATATTTGCGCCGCCATCGTGCCTCTCGGTATTCAAATGTCCGTTGACTTTGCCTGGCAAAACGGTGCCTATTTGAGACTGATTTATAATCCAGGAACTTGAATCTGCCATCCACATTCTCTGCGACGGCTGTAAAATCTGGCTGATCTTCCCTCGTCTTGTCAAAGGAGAGTTTTTTATGATATTAGCGCTAATTGCAGGAGTCAGATGATGAGCATACAATACAGGACGGGCATTAGGATAAACTAAAGTTTTGTCAGCAGGACACACGAAAAGACAAGGAGCGTCAAGCCCTGGCCAAGCCGTCCCCAAAGATCTGTAGGAGTAGCTTGGAATATTCAAATATGGAGCCAACATCGCAAACCATCCGCCGCCAACGCCTTCTGCCATGTATCCGTCGCTATACCCGCCTTCTTCATTGGCGCAAGGCAACCATCCA
>CAZYVR010000629.1:0-1967 GCA_964651145.1 uncultured Victivallales bacterium
TTAATTATTTGAAGTTAATATTGACATCCATGCTCCAGGAATAGGCTTTCGGGCGAGTATCTGATGTTTATCGCATTCGAGGATAAAGTTTTCCGGGTTGACCGTGTTTTTAGCAAACATTCCGTAGTGCATTGGAATCGCTAATCGAGGCCGAATTGCCTCAACAACTGCTGCCGCCTGTCGCCAATTCATGTTTCCGTACTTGCCATTGATGCAGATGAATGCAATATCAATGTTTCCGACGACTGCGCTTTTGACTGCATCCGGCAGTTCACTAAAATATTCAGTGTCACCGCTGAGATAAATTTTTTGCCCAGCAAACTCAATCATTAGGCCGATGGCTAGAGGATCAGAATGCCGAGCCGGGAGCGCGGTGATTTTACACGGCCCCAGATTTATTTTGTCGCCACAATCAATAAGGAAGAAACGTTCCGATTCAATGCCGTCGACAATGGCTTTAGCCCGGACGCTTTTTGGCCCAACTAAATGGCATTGTGGAAATAAGCTCATTAATTGCGGGACGGTTTCCGGGTCGTAATGATCGAGGTGGTCATGGGTGCAGATGACTGCGTCAGGACGCAATTCAGCCAGCGTGACTGGAGCTGGCATAAGGCGATGCAAGCCAACTCGTGTTTCGGCCGCATTGCTTAAATATGGATCGACGACCAAGTTAAACCCATCCAGTTCAAAGAGGAATCCACCTTGTCCGAGCCATTTGAATTGAAAGTTCATTTTATATGGTCTCCTAAGTTGTTGTAATTCCATTGCGGGCTATTCACTCTTACATAATTCGCACATTCTTAGAATTTACATCTTCATCCAGAAACTCGGAAAGCTCTATTGCCTTACGACACTTTTGCGGATTGCCATAATGCCAGTATATCTCTTCAAATTGAACATCCTCCACTAAGTGTTTGGAGTCAAAGCCTCGAATATAGGAAGTTCTCCGCAGGGAATTTTCAGAATAAAAACGCTTGATAACAACGCCTTTAATATGGCCGCGCTCGTCATCTGTGCTGTAATAGCTCGGATGAATTGAAATGCTAAAATCACAGTAGAATCCTCGCCCTTCGACATAAATGTCTTCAAACAGCACGTTGCGGACAAGTGAATGGTCAATGATGCACATACCGAGAACATGCCCTGATTCACCGCCATATATGGCTTTTATATCCTTGAATGTTACATTTTCCAATAGATCAGCTTGGGATGTATGACCTATCTGAATGCCGTTGCCTACCCGGTCATGCCAAAGTGTTAGATCGCGACATGTAATATCCCGTGATTCCATAGGTAGCGTACGACGTGTCTTTATAGCAATGCAGTCGTCTGCGCATTTTAAAAAGCAATGTTCAATAAGCAAATTATTGCATGAGCGGGGCTGAATTCCGTCAGTGTTTTGAAGCCAGGTTATCGCCTTGTGGTTGCGCACTATAGCGTTTTCTGTTCCAGAAATGACAATATTCCAGAAGTTTGAGTTATAAATAATGGGGCCGTCAAATAAGATATTCTTCCCTTTGAAAAAACAGACAAAACCTTCACGGCCCGCATCGTCCATCCATTTTTCGCCCATGCGCGAGCCTTTGTTTTCGCCGACGTCTCTGGGGCTTGTGGAGCCGTCAAGGATTCCTTGTCCGAAAACTCGCGCGTCATTGACCTCCTCGGCTATGATGCCGGCTCTTACTACTGCTCCGCGTGGGATACAAACATCATGATTAGATTTTAATGCAAGTTTTCCACCTTCAATGTCATGCAATCCAGGCAGGAAATATATTATTTTTGCTTTTCCATAGTCTAGATCCTCCAAGCTATGAATTCCGGGAGTGATAAATTTTATTTGCCTGTGATCATAGGTGTCAAGCGGATCAGTCGCAACTCTGTCTCCAAGAATATAAACGGTGTACGAAGGGATTTTATGGTTCTTCTGCGCTTTGTTCCGCAGTGAGGCTGACACAAGAAATAACCGG
>CAZYVR010000630.1:0-1951 GCA_964651145.1 uncultured Victivallales bacterium
AGTAGGCGTGGGAATATGGGAAAGTATTTTATGAATATTTATGCTGTTGCGCTTAAACACTTTACACATTCTCGACAAAACAGAGAAAAGTTGTCTTTTTGAATGACATACTCCACCATTTTTATTTTCTAAACTTGCGTCCGTTCCTTGGCTTCAATTATCGTAGATCTCCTTGCACCAAAGGGTTTTGCACCATTCTCTATTCTTTAGGGCTCCACCTACAGAAGGCATTTAGCGGCCGATTTTGGGCATTTTATTCTCTGTTTCTCTGTTAGGTGTGGACTAGGCCACACGTTTAGGAAATAATTAAAAAACACTTCCACTGCTTTATTATCAATGACTTAAAAGGAATTAGGCGCTAAATCTCCATTTTGGAGTTATTAATTTGATCAACATGGTGGGGGTAAACCACTGTTTTTCACAAACCCAGGTCAACTCCCCTAGCCTCAAAATGTCAATAGGCAAGAAAACTTCGAATATATCCGAGGGTATGTTGTAGGATTAAATTCTTCCAACAGAAAGGACCGATCTGAGGTCTGGAATAGAATCGAAAGTCTCGTAAACAAAAAGGCTTCTTAATTGAAAGATTCATAAGGCTAATTTTGTCCTCATAATAAAAATAAGGCCAGATGTTGCGCCCTCAAACTGTCAAATTTTACAGTTTCAAGCGTTGCTCTTTGACAATTTCAGATCTTAAAATTTCTCTCACTTTTGCAATTGCCTTTACTGAAAGATCATTTTGCCCCATTGGCTGGGCTCTTTATAGTTGTTTGAGTCTCCATGCCAAACAAATACTGTCTCCCGTTGTTTGCCATCATCTGAATCGTCCAATGAAAAAGAAAAGCCTATTTTTTTGTCTTTTTGAATTTTTAATTTCAGCATCGACAAAGGAATTGCAATTCCCATATTGTACCCAAACTTATGCTTTTGAGAGGCAACTTTCATTCCTCCATTGCTCTTTAGTTTGCCATACCAAGCCGATGCTTTTTTGAGATTTTTTCCGTCAGCAGGAGCAAAATAAACTTGAAAATCATCTTCATTGCAATGGCTCATCGAATCAGACACATCATGCTCCTTGTCAGACAAATCAACGTCAAAAAAGAATTCAAGCGCATCTTTCCGGTATGCCTCCTTAGCTAATTTATATGAATCAACGGCATCATCAATTACGTAGACCGCAAAGTATATGAACTCATTGTCATAGCGAGAACGCAAACTGCAACTTAAATCCAATGAATCCTTCCAGGCCTTGTCGTGACTGTTATATTTGATAAATTGCGATTTTGTCATATAAACAGTGTCGTCATCGTTCCAGTCTAAAAACTCACCGTCTATCACTTTGTTCTGCAAGGATTTTTTAGAAATAATCGTGTCAGTTGATTCTAGTGAGGCTTTTAAAGCCTTTTGGGAATTAAACAAAGGAATGCTTACAGAATAGCTACTTTTACGTCCGTTGGCTATGCTGTTAATTGTAAATGTTTCTTTACTTTTTTTGCAGTCGCCAATGGATGCAAACGGAAATTTCGTGGAGACTTTTTCATGTGGCTTTAACCCCTTAAACGCAAAAATACGTTCAGAAGAAACGACACTCCAACCTTCGGGGCATTCAATTGAAATTGAACCGCTCAATTCAACGGGAGTAATATTTTCCGCCTCCACCAAAAATGACAATCCTGTTTTGCTGTTTTTATCGTTTATCAGTTCTGCTCGAATATTAGGCTTAAACTCCGGGCTTTCAACATTTAAGAACATAGCCTCCACCTTTTTAATGTCGCCAGTCGCAAGGTGTAAATATTTTGGATCTTTCCCCAGTCTTATTTTTATAGTGCCCTTTTCTTCTGGCGTTTCAATCAAAGCGCCGAACACATCGCTCAAGCGATATGGAATAGAGCCCACTTTCAGCTTTATTTCTTGCGGTCTCTGCCACTTCCAGAGAGCGGCGACAATTTTG
>CAZYVR010000631.1:0-1938 GCA_964651145.1 uncultured Victivallales bacterium
CGGAATGGAAATTATCTACGATGAGGAACGGCTCAAAAAATACGCTTCTGAAGCAATTGATATTACCCCCGAATATCCAATGCTTATCGACATATTTCTTGACAATGCGCTGGAAGCTGAAGTTGACGCCGTTGCGGATAAAGACGATGTTTTTGTCGCTTCCATAATGGAACACATCGAACTGGCAGGCGTTCATTCAGGCGATTCCGCTTGCGTGCTTCCATCGGTGACTATATCCGATGAGCACAAGAAAACCATTGAGGTTTATGCGGCGCTAATAGCCAAAGACCTTGAGGTTACAGGCATAATGAACATCCAGTTTGCCATTTGCAACGACGAGGTCTACATCCTGGAGGCAAACCCCAGAGCCTCGCGAACAGTGCCAATTGTTTCCAAGATTTCCGGCATTCCTCTGGCTAGAATAGCCACTCAGCTCATGCTTGGCAAAAAGGTTAAAGACATGAACCTGAAGAAGGCGGACAAAGGATTTTATGGAGTGAAAGAAGCGGTGTTCCCATTCAACATGTTCCCGGAAGTCGATCCGCTTTTAGGGCCTGAAATGAGAGCCACTGGCGAAGTCATGGGAATCGCGGATTCGCCAGGGCTGGCATTTTTCAAAGCGCAATCCGCCGCAGGATTAGAATTGCCAGTTGAAGGCACCGTCCTGTTGTCCGTCGCCAGACGCGAGAGGGAAAAACTATTGCCTTTGGCAAAAGACATTCAAGAGGCAGGGTTTAAAATAGTAGCTACGGAAGGCACATCAAAATTCCTCTACGAAAATGGAGTGTCCTGTGCGTTGATAAAAAAACTGCACGAAGGCCGCCCCAATATTGGAGACGCAATAAAAAACAAATCAATACACCTTATAATTAACACGCCGATTGGACGCGAAGGGAAACACGATGACAGCTACATCAGGATGATGGCTATTCAAAGCAAAATACCTTACGCAACAACCCTTGCCGCTGCTGAAGCATGCATAAAAGGCGTGCAAGCGGTGAAGGAAGGCTGCCTGCAGCCAAAGTCGCTTCAAGAATATCATAACGAATCGAAGTAATTGAATCGAGGCAGTTGCAGAAGCACTTGCGGATGCTTTTGCAATTGTCTCAATCATATAAATAAGGCAAAAGCCGACATAAATGAAATATTTCAAAAAGTTTTCCGTTTCAAAGAAAGCTGTTTTTTTCTTGGCTGCTCTGTTTTTTGTCACAGTGTTTTTTACAGTGGGCAATTTATGGATCAAGCATAATCACAAGAACTTTCGTTGCGATTTCAAAGAGTATATGACTCTTTATTATCCTTCCGAGCTGCCAATTGTTAAGGGCTTTTCCAAAACTGAAAACGGAAGGTTTCTTCTTAGATTGTCGGGAGATTTTGACAACGAATGGCTGGTTTCAATCGATGACGGGGCTCCGAGCCTTTTCAAGGGTAAAAATCCGGTTTTGGAATTAAAAAAAGATCGCCATGTTTACAAAATAGCGCCGAAGAACAATTCATTCAGCCCGATAGAGCTGAAAATTCATTTTGTTCCGGCAGCCGTCTATAAAAAAGCCCACAATTCCAGCGATGATGTTATTGATCTTGTTGCTTCGAGCATTCCCGTCGGAGAATATGAAAGATATCCGATCAAGCATTTCGTGAAAGACGCAAACAGCTATCCGGCAGATGAAGTGAAAGCCGCAAAGCAGCTTCTGGAAAATAGCGCCGGAATAAAGCCTGAAGACAAAAGCAGCGTTAAAATCGAGAAGCTTGGATGTTTCCTTATAAAAAACACACATGACAAGGGCGGAATTCCATCAAGAGAGATCGCGTCAATGACTCCTTTTCAGCAATATATGGCGGCAATGAAAGGCGAGGCCAAATTATGGTGCCACAATATCGCGAATATATAGGGTCTGTCCAGAAAAAAGTAAGTTTTTTAAATAGAGAGAGATACAT
>CAZYVR010000632.1:0-1934 GCA_964651145.1 uncultured Victivallales bacterium
CTTGAGAGTACCGAGTTCTTTGGTGTTAAGAACCGATTTCCTTATCTGTTAATTTAGCCAGTTCGACAGACAAGTCAACTAGTTCAGCGCACAGCGCTCTAAACTTTTTGTAATTTTCAGTTTCCTTTTTGACCCTTTTATAGTTTTCGTCGCTTACATACCCAGTGCGTCCTCTTCCCTTGTGAGTATAGCTTATCTGCCAGTACTCTTTTCCCCAGCTTCTCACCTGCCGGGTAAGTGATCCCGGTCGCATATCTCCAAGATTTGCGACCTGTTGCTTCAATCGTTCGATTTTCTTTCTGATTTTCTGATCTTTTTTCATGGAAAAACTCCTTTTATAATTGTATGTGTCATCACTATGACACATGTTATTGCGGTTGTCAATATGCAAATCAAAAAAAGGAAGAAAAAATCATGAGAATTTGGATGCAATGGTGGAGTTGGGCGAAAGAACTGCGCGAGTCATGCAAGCGGGAAAGAACATTTTGTTGGCTGTTGGTAGCTTTGATCGGCTTTTCAATCCGGGAAGATTTATTGGGCGTAAGCAGCTTTGTCCGCTGTATCGGACTTCATGAGTTCTGCTATGACCGCATCCTGGATTTTTTCCACAGCCCGGCGCTGAATACGCTTAAGCTGAGCCGCGTCTGGACGGCGATCGTTTTCAAATATCATCCCGGGATTGTGCGCTTTAACGGGATGCCGGTCATAGTCGGAGATGGGCTGAAAAACGCGAAATCCGGCAAAAAAATGCCTGGAGTAAAACTGTTGCATCAGGAGTCAGAGTCAAACACCAAGCCCGAGTATATTATGGGGCATTCCTGTCAGGCTGTCAGTGTTTTGGTGAAGGGCTTACACAGTGTAATGGCTTTGCCGCTGGCCGCCCGCATTCACGAGGGCGTTGTGTTCTCAAACCGCGACAAGCGCACGCTGCTGGACAAGATGGTAGAATTGGTTTTTGACCTTGACATCCAGGAAAAATTCATTATGCTTGCCGATGCTTATTATGCTTCGAGAAAGGTTATCTTGCCGCTGCTAAAGAATGGATGCCATCTTGTCTCCCGGGCACAGAAAAATGCTGTTGCATATTACCAGCCACCACCGGCAAAGCCCGGCAAGAGAGGCAGAAAAAAACTCTACGGAAAGAAAGTCAAACTCGCCTCTTTTTTTGAAGACCAGGAAAAGATGACTGAAGCAGAAAGCCCGATATACGGAGAAGAAAATGTGACGTTGCGCTTCCGGGCAATTGATCTGCTGTGGCGCCCCATTGGAGTCAAAGTTCACTTCATTGTCGTGCTTCATCCCACTCGCGGCAAATGCATTTTGATGAGCACAAACATGGACTTGACCGCTTTGGAAATCATAGAGCTTTACGGACTCCGTTTTAAAATTGAAGTGAGCTTCAAACAGGCCATACATACTGTCGGATCGTACCGGTATCACTTCTGGATGACAGAAATGACTCCACTGAAACGGAAGAGCGGCAATCAGTATATGCACCGTAAAACGGAAGAATATCGCAAGGCTGTTCGGCGAAAGCTTGACGCATATCATCGCTTTATACAAGTGGGGTTGGTTGCTCAAGGCATTATGGTTGCCATTGCCACTACCGCGCCTGAACTTGTCTGGGCATCCTTCGGGTCATGGTTCCGCACGATCAGATATGAACGATGCCCTTCGGAAATGGTCGTCTCCATCGCGCTCAGAAACAACTTCCCGGAATTTCTCACGGGCAGCAGTCCAGCTGAAAACCTTGTGAAATTCATTCGCGAAAGACTGGATTTTTCACGGAAAAATTGTTCAACGCTCGCTGCCTGACAAAAAACGCGGTTTTTCCTCGCAAAATTTTTTTCGAGGAAGAGAACATACGGCAAATTTCATGTTGCCGCGCGTCCTTGCGCCCTGATGTTCTGACTCAAGAACTCGGTACTCTCAAG
>CAZYVR010000633.1:0-1921 GCA_964651145.1 uncultured Victivallales bacterium
GAGGCCCTTTCGAACATCCGATGCAGTTTTCGTATTTTCTTGTAGAATACCGTTTTTGAGCGGCCGTATTTACCAAGCGCCTCTCCCGGTGTGTAGTGTTTCAAGAGAATGCAAAGCTCCTTTAAATCATCCGGCAGTCTTTCAATCATAGCCTCAATATCAATGCTAAGACAATGGTTTGTCGTGTTTTCATATTGCACAAGCTCTATCCGCTCCATCGGCCCGGCATCCGTCATGATAATTTCATTCAACGAAACGCAGCATTGCCGCCAGTCGCGCCGAGCCGCCATGCGATGATTAATGATGTCCGCGAGCTTGCTTTCAATAATGCGGATGATGAATGTTTTCATGCCGCTTCTGCCAGAATTGTAAAACTTGAGTTTTTTGAATATCGCCAGCATTACTTCCTGTTCAATGTCCGGCAAATCATGGCGAGTCAGTCCGAAAAGCCCGACTAAAGGCCACACTTTTTTGCGAATGGTTTTCTTGGCGCAATCATAGATTTCGTCATAAGTTTTTGGGCTATTCATTTTTTCCTTTCACGGACGGAAAGGAGGTCTATGGTGTGGGTGTCAGCCGAAAAAAAACGCAAAGCAAAAGGATAATGAATATCGCCGTTTTGATTCGGCGACACCCACAAGAACCTCCGCTTTGCGTCCAGTTAATTGTCTGGTGTCAGTTTATAATTGTTTTTTTTTAATTTTTAGATTGCTATTTTCTCCTCTAATTGAATCAAGATTGGGAGCCCGCCTCTGATTTCAATCTTACGAATAAACCCTTCCTTGATTTTCATGAGCTCTTCAAAGAAGTCTATGACTTTCTTCTTGAGTTGAAAATCATCTCCAATAGCCGCATAACTGTCGTCTGCACCCAGTTTCATATCTCGCATGATAGTCGATTTCTCTGAAACAACCGGCTCGCCTTTTCTGATCTCCAGATTATTGATGCGCCCATAGCTGACCTTCTCCATCAAGATTAACAGTTTCCGCTGCGAAACGGACAATTCGTGTTGTCTCATTTTTCTATGCCTTCCATTTACTATTTTTCATGTTCTTTTCAATCGGCGCGCACCGGTTTCTGATTTGTGTTGGTATTATAGCTCATGGTTTGGAGAAAAATTTGATCTGCTACCCAATCTGCTACTTTTGAAAACATTAAAAAAAGCTATTTGATTCCTGTATTTTGTTTTAATAAAAGGACTTACGAGGCAAAAATATTTTTTGCATAAATTTGATCTGCTACCCAATCTGCTACTTGACAACTTCTCCAGAGAACATTACGCCATACTCTGCATTGAATAAAACTCTAAGCTTTAAATGTCTGCGGATATGGCGTAATTGTTGTTGCATGCAACCTGGTTTTAGATCTTTTACTCCCCAATATTCTTCGTTGCTCCAGCCAATTGCATTCATAAATGTTTGGTGAGGAATCCAGCCATTGCCTATTTGATCATAGAGTATATTCAGGATTTTGGACTGCATGCAGTTTTTCTTTTTAGGGCCGTAAGATTTTTTAAGCTTTCCATCGACATACCACTTTTCTGATTCTTTATGGATATGTCTCCTGGCAAATGGGAAGACTTCTTGAACGGGAATCTCATCTTTTCGCTTCAATGTTTCCAGGGGTTTGATTTCAAGCTTATAGATTGCAGTTTCGTTTATGTTTACATAGAAAAAGTCTGCATTTCGTCTCTGGCAGACTGCCTTTACTTTTTCATCTGAATCATGGATTATTTGACGGGCTCTACAGCTTTCGGAGCACTCAGAAACGCAAATTATTGAACTGGCTCTTTCTCCGGTAGGGGCGAGGAATTTTTCCTTGAAAAGCTTAAAGCCCACACTGTCATCAAGCATGTGACGCCAGTTATAGAGCGGCGCGGTGATATTGAAATGTTCATCTATGTATTTGCAGAGCGATCTTA
>CAZYVR010000634.1:0-1921 GCA_964651145.1 uncultured Victivallales bacterium
CCGCCTTTAAAAACGTTGTAATTTGCATAAACCTCCTCCGGAGTTTTTGATTTCAAATATTCATGCGGACGAAACTGATTGTACCATTGAATATAGAGACTTAATTCCTGGCGCATTATACCCATTCATAAAATTATTAATCCAACATTCAGGCTAGAGGCAAAAAAACAGCATAAAAATAGGCAATTGATATTGCTATTGTCGTGGATAACGTTAAAATAATTTTGTCCAGTAAAGTGGCAATTGGCTCTGCCGAGGAGCAACCATTCAAAGAATAACCGAACAGGTAAAATGACAAGAAGGGGAGATGTCCCCCGATCGACCAAGCCATGCCTAAATGCATCAAATGCCCCAAAAAACCATGGAGCGGGGCAGAGGCCCATATCTAAAAATGGCGGCATCATACCCAAAAAAAGGAGCTCAAGTTGCCGGGTCTTCAAGTTTATACGCCAGCAACATTTGCTTTAAAAAAAAATTAAACATATATTTTAATAACAGCAAAGGTCAAAGCAAACACATGAAACAGAAAAAAGAACAGGTCCAAACAAAAAAATCAGATAGGCTTTCGCTTTTTCCTCCCCAGAATGTGCAGGCTGAGCTTAGCGGGAAAAACATGAAGTTAAAAGCCCAGATTAAATGGTCGGCTCCTTGCATGAACTCTGACATTGTCGGAGGATATCATGTAGAGCGCAAAGTTTGGTGGCCAGGCAAACCAGCTACAACAGAGATGCTTACAAAAAAGCCAGTGAAAAAAACTTCATTCTTGGATGTAAAAGTGATTCCTGATGTGATAAACGAATATCGGATTGTGGCAGTTCATGAAAGTTACAAAAAAATACACTCAAAGCCAAGTTTCCCTGCCGCCATATATGGCTATGCATATCTTCGCTATGACGATATGGTTTTAGAATTAAAGCAGCTTGCCAAAAAAAATCCAGGTATATGCAAACTCGTTGATGCCGGTCCTGCATCTGGACACAAGCGGCGGATATGGTGCATGATTTTAGGCAAAGACACCAGCGACACTCCTGATAAGCCAGGCGTGTTCCTGCACGCAAATGCTCATGCCGCGGAAAATCAGTGCAGTGATGTTTGCATGGGCGTAATTAGAGAATCAATTCGCAATTACGGCAAAAAAGATCCTGTATTTGTTGATATTTTTGAAAACATACAGGCAAGAATTATTCCAATGTATAATGCCTATGGACGAGAGATGGTGGAGAAAGGTTTTCCTGGTCAGGCAAGGAAATCACATCCTGTAGAATTGAAGCCTCCACCAATTGATCCTCTTCAAATTCTTCATTGTTGGAACGCTGACCTTACTCCCGGCCTTGATCCCAATAGAAATTTTGATGTAGGTTGGGAAAGCTTGAGCAAGTCCTATAATCCCAAGCTTCAGGGAAAACGGCCTTTTTCTCTTCCTGAAACACGCGCTGTGGCAAAAATGGCATTAGCGCTCGCTCCACAAATTTCTATAGACTATCATGCCCCGTGCGGCATCCCTTTTTATCCTTCGGAGTGGCCAGACAAAACAAAAGCTGTAGACAAAGAACTCTATTTAGAGGTAGGAAAGAGTTTCACTGCTTTGACTGCCCCGACATTTCCCGCAGACGATCCCCTTGAATCACAAGTCCCATATAATATTGTAACCGGATGGGGAACTGGGTGGTTTTACAAGAATTTTTATGGAGTTCCTTTGTGCCCGGAAGGATTCTATGAACAGATGCCTGGCGATCCCCGCCTTTTGGCAATAGGCCCTTCGGTTTCGCTTGAAGAGTTGATTCCAGGCAATCTCAATGCTTTCGCCTGGCTGGCCAAACGTGTTAGAGGGGCCGGAATTACTGTTCATGTAACCGATGAGGCCGGAAAACCTATTTCTGTTGAAGTTGAAGCGCTTGGGCATATGGATAAAAATTGCCTG
>CAZYVR010000635.1:0-1913 GCA_964651145.1 uncultured Victivallales bacterium
CATGATTCCTTGAAAAAGCTCCTTGCCGTTTTTTTGTCAAACTGCGAGGCGGCTATCCATTCGCGCCAATTCTCCAGCCAGCTGGAGGTCATCAAAAATGCTTTTTTATCGAGATAAGCGTCAATGATCTGCCGATCCACAAACATGTATTGACATATTTCGAGACGATGGATTCGGCAATTTTTAAGCTCTTTTTCCTGTTTCAGCTCCGCTAGGCAACAACAGCCTATGATCAACGCCGACTCGCCTTCTGGCAAGTCTTTAACCAGTGGAGAAATTTCTTTAACCGTAACTGGAGGGCGTCCGCAATGAGCCTGAAAAAACGCCGCTGAAACATCTTCCATCTTTTCTCGGGCAAGAAACGCTTCGGTTTCCTTTCTGAAATTTTCGCAAAGCAATATTTTTAGTTTCCCAGCCATTTTTATTCACCAATATTAAAAGGATAACGTCCCCATTTATGAACAGCATCTGATATGGCCGCCAGTGTCTCGTCCTGCACTTGCCAGGGAATTTCGCCATGGTTGTCCGACAAGATAAATCCCCCGCCGGGAGCGGCTTTGGCCAATGCTTTTTTGACGGCAGCTTCCGCTTCAGCCGGAGTCCAGCGACGCATAAGGACCCCGTCCAGATTTCCAAAAACAGAAAGCTTGTTCCGGCATTTTTCCTTTACCTCAGCCAAATCCTCAAGGACGCTGCTTCCAATCATCGCCGCGCCCGTCCGGGCAATCAGATCGATAACAGGCAGACATCGCCCTGAAGCCATATGTATAGCCGTGGGCCCCTTGATTCGGCTGATTGTTCTTTGCGCCACCTTGAAGCCGGTTTTTATGTATACATCCCGGGGCGTGATGGTGGATGAGGCCATTGGATCAAAATAACAGATGGCTGTGGCTCCGGCTGCCAATTGGGCATTGGCCCATTCCACGCAGAATTCCTCGTTTATCCGCATTAGGCGATCAAAAAGCTTTGGTCGTTCATACATGAGTTCAATGTGCTTGTCGAACCCCATTTGCATGATCGGCAGGGAGAACGGCGACATTGCAACGCCAATGATCGGGACTTCGCCCTTAGCTTTGTCTTTGAGCATCTGTGTAGTTTTGAGAACCTTTAGCAGGCAGGGAGCTTCCGATATTTTTGGAGGCGCGAAGCTTTCAATGTCCTCCGGGCGACGGATAATCGGCGCGCCTGAATTTACCGGGCCGTCATCGCTAAAAATTACTTAGCCGCCACAGGCTTCCACTTCAATAGGCGCATAGAAAAATGGATTCAAACAGTCGTGACGGTATTTCGCGCGAAGGCGAAGCTGGCCTTCCACCACATTTTCGGGCTTGGAAAAATATTCTTTAATTGACAATCCCAGTTCTTTGGCGCCATGCATTGTCAACATCAGAAAGAAAGGAACCCTGTCCGGCTCCTTGAAGTTGAGCGTGGTAAAAACCCGTTGAAAAGATGTCATTTCCTGGCTCATGTCATTCCTTTTATTATTTTGGCAACTGCGCGCGGCGCCTCAGAAGCGCTTTTGCCCATGGCGTCAGCTCCAACTTCCCGCCATAGTTGCGGGTCAAATCTGAATGGAGCTCCGCCCACTATTACTTTTACTCGTTTTTCGCCGAGGCTGAGCATGTCCACCAAGTCCTTCACGCGCAATGCGGCATTCAGCATAAGGGTTGACACCAGGAGTATTTCAATATTGTCTTCTTTTGCTTTCGATGCCAGCTCATCAACTGTGATTCCGGCTCCATAATCTGATAGTTGGTAGCCGTTCGCCTGCAACATGGAGAAAACCATTCGCTTCCCGAGATGATGGTGATCATGAAGGGCGGCAATCGCTATTTTGGGGTGTTTTTTAGATTTTATACTAGGGTCTGTCCGTAAAACTGAGTTTTTGGCTTGGGATTTTTTCAAAGCTCAGG
>CAZYVR010000636.1:0-1890 GCA_964651145.1 uncultured Victivallales bacterium
AAGGCCGCGGCCGAAAAGTAGACGAATGGAAAATGCGTCCCGAGGCTTCCGATAACCACTGGCTTGACGGAATTGTTGGTGCTGCGGTCGCAGCGTCCATGCTTGGCGCGAGTATCCCAAGTACCGGAGAATTCGGCAAGCCGCTCCGCCAAAGACGGCATGTCGATTTAGCCAAAGCTCAAAAGAAATTATACATGACCGGAGAACGAAAATTACTCAATCCTTTAGGCTCCAGAAAGCGTCTAAATTAAAATGTTGTACTTTTTTGAAGTTTAACTTTAAAATTGCACAAAGGCAATTATTTTAGTATAAACTTATATATGGAGATGGCAAAATGATACCGAGGCGAATACAATCTGAATTAGCCCAGACAGCCAAAGAATATCCGGTGGTAACCATTATAGGCCCACGGCAGTCCGGCAAGACGACTCTTGCAAAAATGCAATTTCCGGACTATGCATACGCCAATCTTGAAACCCCGGAAGTGCGGCATTTGGCAATGACCGATCCCCGCGGTTTTTTTGATCAGTATCCAGCTCCGGTAATTATTGATGAAATTCAGCGTGTACCTGAACTTCTTTCATATATACAGACTTTATCAGACGCTTCCGAATTGCGAGGGCAGTATATATTGACGGGGAGCCATCAAATCCGCTTGCATGAAGCCGTCAGCCAGTCGTTGGCGGGACGCACAGCTTTGCTGAGGCTGTTGCCTTTTTCACTTGAAGAAATTCAGAGCAATGATTTATGTGAGATAAATCGCGACGAACTAATCTATCGCGGATTTATGCCCCGAATTTATCAAGAGGGAATAGACCCGACCCGACTTTATCGCAACTATTTTCAAACCTATGTTGAACGCGATGTGCGCCAGATGATAAATGTAAAAAGTTTGATTGCTTTTGAAAATTTCATTCGTCTGCTTGCTGGAAGAATCGGTCAGCTTGTAAACCTGCATTCTCTTTCTGCAGATGTCGGAGTATCCAGCGCTACGCTAAAGGAATGGCTGTCTGTGCTTGAAGCGTCTTTTGTTATTTTTCGTCTGCCGCCTTATTTTGAAAACTTCGGCAAAAGAATTATAAAAACACCCAAAATATATTTTACCGAAGTCGGTCTGGCGTCATATCTTCTCGGAATTGAAAAGCCTGAGCATGTTTCTCGCGATCCCTTAAGGGGAAATCTTTTTGAAAATATGGTGGTAATGGAAGCGCTTAAGGCCAGACTTAATGCAGGAAATGATCCCAATTTATTTTTCTTCCGTGATAACAAAGGCAATGAAATAGACCTGATATTTAAACATGGAAGAAAAATTATTCCAGTGGAAATCAAATCATCAATGACCTTCAATAAAGACTTTGCCAAAAGCATCGAATACTTCAAAGGAATAGCATCCTCAGCTGAAAAAGGGAAAGTGATATATAGCGGAAAATTAGCTCCTGAAACAGATGGAACCCAATTCATGAACTTTGCTGATACTTCAAATATTTTTACAAATCCTACTTGATGTTTCTTTTTTTTGCATAAAAAAAGCCCCGGTATTGAACCGGGGCATATAAACTTAATTTAGCCTGAAATTATTTCTTGGCTGTCTTCTTTCTTGCAGTTTTCTTCTTTGCCGGAGCCTTTTTGGGCACCGCTTTTTTTACTGGAGCTTTCTTGGCAACAGCCTTTTTCACAGGAGCTTTTTTCGCAACCGCTTTTTTTGCTGGTGTCTTTTTAGCAACAGTCTTCTTCGCAACCGCTTTTTTTACAGAAGCTTTCTTTGCTACAGCTTTCTTTGCTACAGTTTTCTTGGCGAGAGCCTTCTTTGCAACAGTCTTTTTCGCTACTGCTTTCTTGGCTACAGTTTGCTTTACTGGAGCGGCAATTGTTTTAGCATCGAACTCTTTT
>CAZYVR010000637.1:0-1886 GCA_964651145.1 uncultured Victivallales bacterium
CCTGACGATGGCGCATATTATGTGTTTCTGAATCGGCATAAAACTCATGTAAAAATCATGTTTTGGGACGGCGACGGCCTGGCAATATTTTACAAAAGGCTCGAAAAAGGCGCTTTTCTTCTGCCGCCTTTGAAGGGCGACAAAGTATGCCTTGACCGTCGACAGCTCACATTGCTTCTGGAGGGAGTTGTGCCTTTGAAAAGTGGGAAAAGATTTTTCAAGAAATAATCGCTTTTTGATGTGCGATTTCTAATTTTTGCGCTATGTTTTTGAATGGTTAAAATTGCGAAAAATCTGGCGAAGAGTGAAAGTCACCCCGGAAGCGAGGCGGCTTTATTTTTATGCATTGAAGAGCTAAAAAACATCATCGCAAAACAGTCTGAAACCATCGCTCGCCAGGAACAAACCATTAAGCTTTTGCAGAAAGCTTTGTTTGGTCAGAGGTCTGAAAAAGTAATCGACATCGATGAGCGGCAGGGCGTCTTTGAAACTATTCTAAACGAAGTTAATGAACTCAATCCTGAGGATTCACCGCCTGAGCCTCCGCAAAATAAAGATATTAAACCCCTGACGGTACAACGCAGAAAACGCCGTTCGTTGCAGGACTTGATCCCTGAAGACATGCCTCGTGAAGAAGTCACAATAGACCTTTCCAAAGAGCAGAAGAAATCTTCCGATGGCGCGCCACTGAAACAAATCGGTGAAGACCGTGTCGAGAAGCTTGCCTACAAGCCTGGGCGTTGGTTTGTAAAAGTTTTTATTTACCCAAAATATGCCAATCCAGACAATGCCATCGAAGGCGTAAAGCGCGCTCCAGCTCCTGATTTCGCCATCCATGGCGGAATTTTTGACGAGAGTTTTTACGCATGGCTGATCCATGACAAATGCTCTCTTCATTTGCCGCACTATCGGCTTGAAGAACTGATGAAATCAGCTGGAATCGAGGTCAGCAGGCAGACGCTTTGTTCATCTTTCATCAATGCGGCCGGCGCGCTGCGTCCTTTATATGAGCTGATGAAAAACGAGATCGTTAAGCGCGGAATTATTTTTACCGATGAGACCCCGGTAAAACAGCTTGATCCGGGAAATGGCAAAACTAAAAAAGCTTATATTTGGACATACGTAGGGGGCGGAAAAGGCCCGCCGTTTCGAATATTTGAATTCACGCAAAAGCGCAATCACAAATACCCCGAAAAATTTCTAAAAAACTTTAAAGGCTATGTCCATGCCGACGCTTTTTCCGGCTATGACGGGCTGTTTAAGGATGGCGAAATCCTTGAATGTGGATGTTGGATGCATGTCCGGCGAAAGTTTTTTGAGGCTGAAGACGCGCCTACGGAAGTTCGAAAGCTGGTTTTGCGCAAGATCAGAAACATCTATCGCTACGAACGCGCTATAAAAAAACTTGACCGCGAAACGAAGGCCGATTTAATCTTGAAAGTTCGCGATGAAAAAATTCGTCCGCTGATAGATGATTTGTTCACAATGACCGCGGCGGCGCTCACCCAAGGGTTGGTCATGCCGAAGTCGTCCTTTGCCGGAGCCATAACCTACATGCACAACCTCGGCCAGGCTCTGAAAAACTTTCTTGACAATCCATATCTAAAACCGGACAACGGCGAAAGCGAACGCGCCCTGCGCCCCATAACAATTGGACGCAAAAATTGGATGTTCTTGGGCAGTGAAAAAGGTGGCGAGGCCATGGGAATACTCATGAGTCTTGTGCAAACCTGCCGGGTCATGAACATCAACGCATTCACATATCTTGAAGATGTTCTGCGCCGAATCAATGGCCATCCGCATTCAAAACTTCACGAACTCCTCCCCGGCAACTGGAAAAAAGCCGATTCATACTACAACTGACATGTAGCAGCAATGACGCTTAC
>CAZYVR010000638.1:0-1883 GCA_964651145.1 uncultured Victivallales bacterium
CCTTTTGAGCCAAGCTTAATGTCGTATCTGATGCCGTCAAAAGTTTCGACTATTATTGTTCTGTTGTTTTTTATGGACGAAACTTCGCTTTTCTCCAGAGGCTTGACGCCTGTAAATGTCAGGTTAAAAAGCGCTCCGAAAAACTGTTTAAGGACAGCTTTGTTCAGAGCGGCAGAAGGGCCTGCCATGCTAAAATTCCCGCCCGGAGCTTTTCGCGCAAGCTCCCAGAGAATTGTCCCTTTCGGGTCAGCAGAGGAAATAGACTTCGGGCCAGTCATGCGAAAAAGTTTTTTGTCAAGCCATACCATGGCAAAAGGGACAGCGGCAAGCAAAGGCTCCGCGACCAGAACCGGACAAGATTTTTCTTTGACATTCATTGCGTATCTGCCATTTGGCTCTGGTGTGGCGTAAGGATTTGGAGTTTCAACTTTAGGAAAATGGAATTTGCCAAGCAAGACAGCCACTTTTGTTGTCCCATTTTCGTCAAAAAGCTCCAGAAAAGTTCCAGATCTTTTTTTGTCTTTGCCGGGCATAAACAAATAAAAACTGGAGCTGTATTCCGATGGATATGAACGCATAGGCTTGAGATCCCTAACCTTTCTGACAAAAGCTGAGACCAGTTCAAAATCAGCGGGATATTCATATTCCCCCATGACAATCCAAGAGCCGTTTTTCTTTTGAACAGCGATCGCGAAACTTCCAGTTTTCAACACAATTTTGCATATGGAATTAACATCAAAATCTTTGACAAGACTTTTTGCGGCATTCAAGCGCGAGGCTCCGCTGCCTAAAGACTTTTTGGAGGCAAGAAAAAAAACCGCGGCAATCAAAACAACACAAAAAAGGATCAAAAGCAACAGTTGTTTTTTGTTCATCTTGCGGAACGCCTCCGTTTTTTAATCATTGCGAGAATCATTCCAAACAACGCCACAATGATCGGCATCAAAGCGATATTCAGCCACTTTATTATATTCCCAAGCCTGTCTATATCCTGACGCAATTTCTTTTTCAAGGCTTTTAGCTCTTTCCTTGCGTCCGCGGCTTTGGCCTTGAATTTTTCCAATTCCGCCTGCTGTTCAGAAGAAAGTATAAACTTGCCGGAGCTGACTCTTTGCTGTTGCAATTTGTTCATTCTGTCCTGAGTGCCTTTAAGGTCTTTTTCCAAAGCGACAATCTTGTTTTTGTAATCCTGCTCCGCTTTGGAATGAATTTCTTTAATTCTGGAAAAAGGCCTTGCAAGGATCTGCCTACAGCGTATTCCGCTGAGATCATGGGCTCCGCCCATGGCTTCCGCCAGATTCTGGAGAAAATTTATATTGTCGTTTTCGCGGATATAGAACCGTCTTTCGAATCGATCTTTTATCAGCTTTACGCAAGCGTCATTTACGAGCCAATCAGTGTCTGCAACAATGACAACCTCTGTGTCCCTGACTGATTCTTTAAGTTGCAAGTTTTGTTCTTTGCCATTTTTTATGCCATTCGGAAAAGCTGTTTTAAAATGCCCGGAAAGCCTTATGGCCAAATCATGAACCTTCCCGTCCGGCTTAAAATATTTGACTATCTTCTCCGGTTTGTTGGCGATAAAAGAACTGACTGGCTGCGAATCTTTAGTGGAATGAACAAGCGTTTCCTTTTTCAAGCCCTCAGCTGGAATTCCGCTCAAAGAGCCCGCAAAAATCATTGACAGCAGCTCCAACTGCCCCGTCGCCATATCGCTTCTGTTCAAGCCTTCCGGAGATATTTGCAGGAATGTGGCGTAAGTTCTCTTCGTTCTGCCCGGAGCGGCTCCTCGCCTTGCAAAAGTCATGTCAGCCACAACAATATGTCTGTTGAACTTTATGCCCCACGCCTTCAGGAGTTTTGCCGGGTCGGATGAGATCATG
>CAZYVR010000639.1:0-1850 GCA_964651145.1 uncultured Victivallales bacterium
CATAGGAACTGGAGCCTTTTGAAAGGAAAACAGAAGCCTTTTCGTCAAGCCCCAGGGCGTCCTTCATCTCATCGCTGAATTTGCCAAGCTCAAGCCCTGCGCTTGAGAGCGCGCTCTTTGCTTCAATAGCTTCAATTTGTCCGGCGATAAATCCTTCAAGATTTTTCGGCAATTCCCCAGCCAGAGCTTTATGCCCCTGCATGGCTTCGCGCCCAGGAACGCACTTGAAGCGCGTTGCCGGGTTTGCGTGGGCGAAGTCTCTGAGGCATGCAAAAACCGCGCGGCGCATTGGGATGTTTTCAACGCGTGACATGTCGCAGGCTTTGAACGCTTCGGCAACATCAAAAACAAATCCGCTTTCCGGGACGCTCGCGTCAATTGTTCTGCCGGAGGCTGTTTTTACTGACCAGTTGCCATCGCCTTTGTCGGACGCGCTTGCAACGCCGTATTCGGCGGCTTCCTCTTCTGTCAAATCCTCTTTTGAGCACTTGCAATGGAAGTCGATCGGCGGCGTGTGCGTGTGCCAGAACGGATCATTTTTAGGAAGCACAGTGTTGTAAAATTTTATGTGGCTCTGACGCTTGTTAATTGAAACGCTGGGAACATAGCGGAAGTACGGAAAGCGCTCCATTATGTCCGGGTCAAAGCTCACTTCATCCGCGCCGATCGCCGCGGCCATTCTTGCGTTTTGCGTTAGGATAAGATCAAGCCTTGCGGTTGACGCGAGGTTTGAAACTGCGTTGCCTTTTCCTGTTGTGACATCGTCCGGCGAATAGCCTTTTTTCTGAAGGAATGTTTTGAGCTTTGCCCTTGCAGTGGCGATGTTCATTTTTCCGGCAGAGAACTCATCCGAAACGCTCCGAAGCCTGTCAATGATTTTTGACTCGGCAACTTTCGCGGAAAAGAAAGAATGCGCCCTGACGGATCCCTGAAAATATTTTGACAGGGCAATCTCTTTTGATGTCATATTTGTAAGAACGTTTACGCGCCCGCTGAGCCAGCGGTTTGCCGCGTCAAAATCAGTTGGACTTGTCATAGCTTTCTCGTTCATTTGCCTTCATCTTTCGGCTTTATGTGTTTAGAAAGCGCGTCCAGTTTTAAAGCGGCGCCGGAAGCGGCGGACGCGTAAACGGTATTTTCAATTATTTTTGACAGCTTCTCTGTCGCGAAGCTGCTATTGCTGGCAGTGTCGGCCAAGGCTTTGAGCGCTTCGCCTGATTCGTCTTCGATGGCATTTTCCACCAAAGCTATTATTTTTTCGGCCCATTCTTTTGAGCCTTCCTGAAATTGGTTCAAGGCGTTCTCAGCCATCAAAGACAAGTCCCTGGAACGTTGTTCTGTTGCCTCGCTAGTTGTTTCACCGGCAAGGCTCAATGCTTCTTTGTTTTCCTTTTTCTGCGGTGGCGAAGCCACTTCTAAACCCGCTTTGCGGGTGAGCTTGATTTTAAAGCGGCGCGACAGCTCTTCCGTGTCGGCTTCAAGACCTGCATCGAACAAAGTTTTGACCATTTCAGCCAAGGCTTTTGTGTCTTCATCGGCTTCGAAAAGAAACTCAAATATTGGAGACGCAGCGTTTGGATAATTGAATGCGAGCCAGGGCTTGGCGATCTGTTCGTTTACGACATCCGCAATAAGGGCGCAGTCGGATTCAAGCAAATCCTGTCTAACCTGGCTTTGAGCGTTGTCTTTTGACCAGCCGCCGCCGTCGCCAGAGCTTGCGGTTTGGCCTAAAATCACTTTAGTTATGGCGGCTTCGCAATATTCAATCAGCTTGAAGTAAATATCTCCGTTGGCAGCGTTGGCCTGGAGAAGCTCCAGCTCTGTCGACCGGGTAAAAACGCCGCCGCCGT
>CAZYVR010000640.1:0-1848 GCA_964651145.1 uncultured Victivallales bacterium
ATAAAGACGCAGAGAAAGCTATGATTCCTCGGAACAAAGCGCAGAAGAGGCCTTAAAATGGAAAGGCGCAACTGGCTTTGGCTGGGCAACACTGAAGTCAGCGACAATATCCGGGTAGTGATAAAAATAATTACCAAAGGCGCCCCGGACGCTTTGGAAGTATGCGTTAACAGTCGCGTCAAACCGGTAGAGCGCTGGTGGCAAACCCCGGTCGGCTATTCATTCATGTTCGCCGGCGATGGCGGAGCTCGCGATATAATACTGAAAAATGAGTCTAAACGCTCTTCTGATATAATAGGAACAGCAAAAACAAGACTGACCCCCAACTCAACTCATATACTAATGCTTGAGCGCAAAGGCGACCTTTTGTCAATGTTTGTGGACGGACATGAATCGCTCCGTGTAAAGGATATGTTCCCGCCTCGCGGCCTTGACCTTAACCGAATAGGGTTGAGATCGCACTCATTGTCGAGCTGGATTAAATCAATATCAGTATATCGCCTGGCCCTTCCTGAAAAAGCCAGCCCCTTGATAGCCGGGGACACTCTTGCTGAACTTCAACACTTTGAAGAGGCAATCGCAAAATATTTGACGATCGCCGAGAATTACGGGGCTTCCCCCGTGGCGGAACGCGCCCTCACAAAAGCTTACATTACCGCAGCCACAAAGCTTGTGGGCAAAAAGGCCGATATTCTGCTTGACATAAAAAAGGAAATTAACGAGAAATTCCCTAAATACAGGCATAGCGAAATAATCCTTGAAATAGACGCCCTTATATATTGGAGGCAAAATAAATTTGACAGCGCTTTTGAACTCATTGCGGAAGCATTTGAAATAAATCCTTACACAAAGATAATGCTGAGAATCCTTCAATGCCAGCACAAGCCTCTTCCGGGAAAAGCGGCCGAAGAGCTTTTGCTATGGACCAGCAGGACAAAAAACCTCAAACGGCTCAATCTTGCAAATCTGGGGCTGAATTCCATTGAGCATATAAAAGACATGTCGCTAACCTTTTTGGATTGCTCAAACAACAATATTTCGGATCTGAGCCCCTTGAAGAACATGTACCTGGAGACGCTTTCCTGTGAAAACAACAAAATCAAGAATTTGGCTCCTCTCACAGGAATGCGCCTTGTGGATCTCAATTGCTCAAGCAACAAAATATCCGGCCTTGAGGCTCTGGAGAAAATGCCTTTGAAAATACTGAACTGCTCCGGCAATAAAATATTAAGCCTCGACACGCTTAAACTTATTCCTCTGGAAAGGCTGGAATGCGCTAAAAACCTTATTCAGGACATTGCCCCCATTAAAAACTTGTCCCTGAAATATCTGAATTGCTCTTCAAACAAAATTAAAACTATAGAGCCATTGCAGAATATGCCGCTTGAAACCCTTATATGCTCAAACAATGAAATATCTGATCTGGCGCCATTGGCAAATTCCGGAATTGAAGTTCTTAATTGTGCCAATAATAAAATATCTGATCTTAGCCCTTTGAAAGGCTCTGTGCTAATGACCTTGAACTGCAGCCGCAACAACATATCCAGCCTGGAGTCTTTGCAGAACGTTCCTCTGGAAACGCTTGACTGTTCATTCACCCCTATAAGAAGCATTGAGCCGTTGCTCGGCATGCCGCTCAAATCTCTGGATCTGCAAGGCTGCGCCGACTTGTACGACATCTCATCCATAGCCCAGTTTGAAAGCCTTGAGCAACTTAAAATTCCTTCTCACATAAAAGAGACGGACTTCTTAAGCAATCACTCTAACCTGAACAATAAGCCTGGAACAAAAAAATAAACAGCGCGTCTCCTCGTTTTCAGTTTTCCTTTTTTGCCAACAGGGGTTATA
>CAZYVR010000641.1:0-1837 GCA_964651145.1 uncultured Victivallales bacterium
CTTGCAATAAGCATGGTCTTGTACATGTTAATGTTTGCGGCCTCAATTTTTGCAAATTCCGTTTTTGGATTTTATGCTGTCTTTTTTGTCGCCGGGTACTGCCGTGACTCGGGGTTTGTGTGTCGAGCCACTATGAACGTGGATATTCCTCCGCCTGAACGCAGAGTAAAGTATCAGTCGATTCTCACCGTCGCTGTTTTGCCAAGCATAATAGCAATGCCTCTGTTGGGGGGGCTTGTTCGCACAGTGACAGGGTCATATGCGCCGGTTGCTTTGCTGGCGGCTGTTTCTGTTTTTTTTGCGTTTGTCTTGCTGCTGAAAATAAAAGAGCCGCGGTTTGGATGATAGATTTTTGCAATATCTCCAATTTGAGTGGGAAAGAAAAAAACTTTGCGACATTTTAAAATATCCCATTTACTATAAGAATTCTAATGATGGCTTCCGCCCTGCTTCCACATCCACTTTTTCAGTTTCAATGGTCAATTCCGGATACTCCGGCTTCTCATAATGTAAATCCAAGCCTGTAAATTTTCTAATCCCCCCTTATTCTTCTGGAAACGATGAATAAGCAGGTCAATTCTGATTACCCCTGTCTTCAATGCTTTATTCCATAAAACTCCCCATAGAGGCAATTGTGCAAAAAAAACATTTGCAGATGCTTTTTTAATTTTCTTCATAAGGTTGTTAATAAATGCTACATCCGTTGCTGTTTCAGCTTTTCCGACTTTTGGCGTTACTTTTTGTAAGCAATCTCTGACATTTTGATTAAACATCTATCTATTTTGCTTGTTTTCTGTTGTACAAGAGAATACTTTAGGAAAGATTTGATTAACTGAATTACGCTAAACATGTATAACTTGATTCTTATATTCATATTTTTTTATAGGATGATGGCGTGCTATGTTTGCAATTGAGGCCATGTCAATGGGGGAACCAATGTTATATTTAAGGAAAGATTCGGAGAATCTATATTATAGCTGAGGATTAAATGCCGATAGTTAATTGTTTAACTGTCACTCTGAAAGAGGAAATCTGGACAAAATTGTTTTGAGATCCAGAGAATATATCAAAAAACATTATTCGCTTCAGACCATTGGCAAACTTGTTGAAGATATCAATGATTCTATAGAGCTTAACAAAAGAATTTAAGATGACTATTGTTTTTCTTTTAAATATTAGAGAACTACTTTTTTGAAAATACTTCACACACCTAAAAATATTGGCGGCAATCCAGCGGCTTTGGCTAGAGCCGAGCGCAAGCTGGGCTTGGACAGCCGTTCTGTTGTGTTAATCGGGTCGAGGTTTAAATTTAAAGCCGATGAAGTTTTATGGGATCACGGAGACAGCCCTTTAAAACTGGAGAGCTGCCGCTGGAAATTATTTATGCGTTCAATATTTAGCTATAATGTTATACATTTCAATTTTGGAATGACTTTTATGCCTGAATATTGTCCTGCAATGCGCCCGTGGAGATTCAGAAATATACCCCGCTTTTTGTGGGCAATATACAGAATGTACTCTAATTTTCTTGAGTTCAAGGATCTTCCTCTGTTGAAGCTGCTGGGTAAAAAAGTCGTTGTCACATTCCAAGGAAGCGATGTAAGGCAAAATAATTTTTGCATGGAATATTTTGACATTACCCATAGCAAAAATATAAAATACGACTATAATGAAAAACTTCAGGATAAAGCCCGGCGAAAAAGAGTAAAAGCTTTTTCGAAATATGCTATCTGCTCTTTGGAGATGTAGGAATTTGCCCAGGTATATTTTGCATTCGGGTCAAGATCTTCGGTGCTGACACACATAAACAGGACGTCGTTATATCTGAAATGGTAAT
>CAZYVR010000642.1:0-1831 GCA_964651145.1 uncultured Victivallales bacterium
TCACTATTGCCGAGGACCTTTTGTTGGCTATGCCTTTTTCGAGCAACCTTGACGAGGCGCAGAGTTTGTCTATCAGCTCGCCTATGTTTTCGAGATTGTCCTCAAGTTCCTTCACGCCTGCTTTTGTCTTCAGTTCCTTGAGTTTTATCAGAGTGTCCGCGAGAATTGCCTGCTGTTTTACTGCGGCTGGGAAAATCATTGTGGAAGCCATGTCAAGAGCCACTTTCCCTTCGATCTCGATTGTCATGTCATATGCTTCCATGAACACTTCATGGCGCGAGCGCAGTTCTGATTCGCTCAGGACTTTGTATTTTTCCATCAGCTTGATGTTCTTTGAGTCAAGGAGGCATTTCAATGCCTCAGGCGTCGTTTTGAAGTTCGGAAGACCGCGCTTTGCGGCTTCTTGTTGCCATTCTTCCGTGTAGTTGTCGCCGTTGAAGATCACGCGCTTGTGCTTTTTGATGATGTTTCTCAGGATTTTTTGCAGTGCCCCTATGCGCTCTTTCTTTGGAGCTTTTTCGAGGGCGGTTGCCATTTCGTCAAGAGATTCGGTGACGATGGTGTTTATTACCATATTAGGGCCTGCGCATGACTGGCTGGAGCCGGGGGCGCGGAACTCAAATTTGTTCCCTGTGAAAGCGAATGGGCTTGTGCGGTTGCGGTCGGTCGCGTCGCGAGGCAATACTGGAAGCGCGTCCACTCCGATGTGCATTGTTCCGCTCTTTTTAGTTGACCTGGCGCTGCCTTTTTCGATTTGCCCTATGACATCTGTCAACTGTTCGCCAAGGAATATGGAAATGATTGCGGGGGGAGCCTCATTTGCGCCCAGGCGATGGTCGTTGCCCGCAAATGCGACAGAGGCTCTCAGCAGGTCGGCGTGACGGTCCACAGCCTGAATCACTGCGCAGAGGAAAGTCAGGAATATTGCGTTTTCATGCGGATTGTGGCCGGGGTCGAGGAATTTGCGTCCGTCCGCCGAGTTCAGCGACCAGTTGTTGTGCTTTCCTGAGCCGTTGACGCCCGCGAAAGGCTTTTCGTGCAACAGGCACACGAACCCGTAGTCGTCGGCAATCTTTTTGAGCGTTTCCATGATCAGCATGTTGTGATCAACTACAAGGTTTAGCTCCTCGAACATCGCGGCGAGCTCAAATTGCGCAGGGGCCACTTCATTGTGTCTGGTCTGAGCCGGAATGCCGAGCTTCCACAGTTGCTGATCGACTTCCGCCATGAATTCCAGGATTCTGGGCTTGATCGCGCCGAAATAATGGTCGTCCATCTGCTGGTGCTTTGCGGGGACGCAGCCGAACAATGTGCGTCCGGTTTGGAGGAGGTCGGGGCGCGCCATGTACAGCTCTTTGTCTATAAGAAAATATTCCTGTTCGGCTCCCAGTGTGGGATATATGCGTTCATCGCATTTTTCGCCCATTGCCTCCAAAAGGCGGTTGGCTTGTTTGGTTACAGCTTGCATTGAGCGGAGCAATGGGGTTTTTTTGTCGAGCGCTTCGCCGTTGTAAGAGCAGAAAGCTGTTGGGATGCAGAGGGTCGCGCAGTTTCTGCCGCGCTTGATGAATGCGGGGCTGGTCGGGTCCCATGCGGTGTAGCCGCGCGCCTCGAAGGTTACTCTCAGGCCCCCCGATGGAAAACTGGACGCGTCCGGCTCGCCCTGCGTGAGGGATTTGCCGGAAAAGTTCATCATCACTCCGCCCTCTTTGTCGGGCTCGACGAACGAGTCGTGTTTTTCGGCGGTCGAGCCTGTCAGCGGCTGGAACCAGTGCGTGTAATGGCTTGCGCCCTTGTCGATGGCCCAGCGCTTCATTGCGTTGGCTATGTC
>CAZYVR010000643.1:0-1821 GCA_964651145.1 uncultured Victivallales bacterium
TAAAGCTTGTTGTCGCTTCGCATCCCAACAAGCTGCAGACTTTCAATGCGCCATGTGTGCTGTCGCCCCCACAAAGTGGGTTTAAAAAGTGGCTTTGCCTACCAGCGATTCCGCCGCTGGATGGCGTCTGGACAAAGTCCGGTTTTTATTCCGACTCCGTCGGTTTTTTTATTTTTCAGGACTTTTGGCGGCTCCGTCGTTTGCAAGAAAAAAGATAAATTGCTAAAAAGATCTCCTTAAAACTTGACAGGAGGCAAATAAGAGGGCACAATAATTTCCTTTTGCGTGTAACTTAATGAGATGCATTACGTATCTTTAGGTTAATGACGGTTGTTTAATAATAATGTCAGGAGAATTATGGCTTCAGATAAACTTGTAATAGTGGAATCTCCCACAAAAGCTAAAACTATAGGGCGCATGCTTGGCGACGAATATAAGATACTCGCATCTATGGGGCATATCAGAGATTTGCCGGAACACTCTTTGGGGGTTGACATTGAAAACAATTTCAAACCTGAATACACCGAAAGCAAAAGAAGCGCAAAACTTATTAAAGAGCTCCGGTCTGCAGCTAAAAGCGCAAAAGACATTTATCTGGCGCCCGACCCTGACCGTGAAGGGGAAGCCATTGCGTGGCATCTCCAGGAACTTTTGAAAGAAAAAAGCAAAGCTAATTTTCATAGAGTGACATTTCACGAAATCACTCGTTCAGCAATCGACAAAGCGTTTCAGGATATTTCCGAGATCAACACGAATCTTGTGGACGCTCAACAGGCGCGACGTGTTCTTGACCGCCTGGTGGGATACAGAATAAGTCCCTTGCTGTGGTCGCGCATAGAAAAAGGAATCAGCGCCGGACGGGTGCAGTCTGTCGCTCTCAGAATTATTTGCGAACGCGAAAGAGAAATTCTTGCCTTTGAGCCTAAAGAATACTGGAATTTCTTTGTGGACCTGGAAGCTCACTCCCTTGGAAGCGGAAAAACTTTCACTTCAAAATTGGTCAAGATAAACGGCAAAAAAGCCGACGTGGACAATGGAGAAGACGCTGGAAAGATACTTGAGGCCGTTCGCAGCGGCTCGCTCAGTGTTTCAAAAATGGAAACCAAGCCCAAGCAGAGGTACGCTCAGCCTCCGTTTATAACAAGCGCCATGCAGCAAGCCGCCAGCAGCTATCTAGGATTTTCAGCCAGCTTTACCATGCAGATAGCGCAACAGCTTTACGAGGGAATCGAATTTGGCGGAAGTGGCGAATCGACCGGTTTGATAACCTACATGAGAACGGACTCCGTCAACATAGCCAACGAGGCCAGAGACGCATGCCGTCAGTATATAGCAAGCAGTCTTGGCGCGGACTATGTTCCAGCAAAGCCGAATTTCTTTAAAAGCAAATCCAGCGCTCAGGAAGCTCACGAAGCCATAAGGCCCACAGATGTAAATCTGACGCCCGATAAATTGCAGTCCATTCTTTCGCCACAGCAGTTCAAGCTTTATTCCCTTATATGGAAGCGTTTTGTGGCATCCCAGATGTCTCCGGTCCGCCAGTTGCAGACCACGGTGGAAACAACGTCCAAAGCTCCTGACAACAATGAATATATCTTCAGAACCACCGCCACTGTGACCGTATTTCCAGGCTTCGCCAAAGTCTATAAGATGAGCGAAAAGAAAGACGAGAATGAAAACGTCATTCCGGCTTTCTTTGCGGAACTCAAAAATAACGACGTCTGCTTTCTGAAGGATGCGAAGTCCGAGCAGAAGTTTACAGAGCCGCCTGCCAGATATTCTGAAGCCACGTTGATTAGCGAACTCGAGTCAAACGGCATC
>CAZYVR010000644.1:0-1818 GCA_964651145.1 uncultured Victivallales bacterium
CGGTTATTTCTTGTGTCAGCCTCACTGCGGAACAAAGCGCAGAAGAACCATTTTTAATCCGTTGATCGCGCCCACTTTTATTTTTTCGGCAGTAAAAAACAATCCTTGTTCAGCCAGAGTCCGTGAGATTATATTCCTGACAAAGCCCGGAAGCCCTATTGTTTCAGAGTATAAATCCGCCACGACCGCAGTAATAAGCATGGCAATTGAGCATATTGCGGCGCAGCGCAATATTTTGCGGCGTCTGCGCATTATTTTAGCCAGAACTTCTGCCTCTGTCGGAGGCTTAACCCCTTTTTTATAAAATAGCGGCTTATATTCTTTTTTTCTCATAGCGCCTGCGCATGTCCTGTTATTTCCAGAAAAAATCTGCCTGCTCCAAATGCCAGATAAATCAGAATGAATGCCAAAAGGAGCGCGTTTGGATATTTTATGTTTATTGTCGGATATTTGCCGAAAAATGTTTCGGAGCAGCGTTGGGACAGTCGGCATATCAAAAACGGAAACAGCGCAAAAGCCAGCGCATTGCAATGAAGCGCCTCGCCCAATCTGCCGTGTCCTATTGCTATAAAAGCGCGCGTGATGCCGCAACTGGCGCAGGAATAGCCGGTCATGAATTTAAATGGACAGACGTAATATTTCCCCGCCAGCGGGATGTCTCTAGCTGTATTTGCGGCGATGGCAACAGCAAAGGTCGCCAAAAGGGCTCCCATTTCAATGCCGCAGTGAAAAAACCAGTTTGTTGCGCCACTGTATTTAGCTTCTTTTATTGTAATAATTTTAAATCTGCCCATTTTTCACAGCAATCCTCTTTGTCAATAACTTGTCCCATATATCTGTTAAATTCAAAAACAAATAGCAAATATTTGTCAAAGCTTGCGACATTGGCTTTTTTTTGTGGCATTTTGCGCAAATGCGGATATGTTGCGGCTTTAACCTGAACTTATACTGAATATTCAGAGAATGAAAGAAGAGTCAACACACATTGATGAAGTCGCAAAATATTTGCGAAGGAACTTCCTGGGGCATTCGATCGAAGGCGGCTTGTATATAGGAGGTTTGGCATTTATAGCGAGAGAGACTGTTCTGCCTCCTCTTATCAAAGATTTGGGCGGGCCTGTCTGGCTTGTTTCCATCGTGCCGTTTCTTGATCATGTCGGAGTATACCTTCCTTCTATTTTTGTCGTTCATTTTCTTGAGCGATTGCGCTGGAAAATGCCAGCGCTAATGTTGACTGGTTTTCTACAGCGCATTCCCATGCTTCTGGCGGGTCTGTTTCTGTTCTTTTTTTCCGGCAAACTTCCCTGGTTAACTCTTATGATTGTGGCTTTTGCTCCGCTTATGAGCGGCATTTTTTGCGGCGTCACTTATCCGGCCTGGGTGGAGCTTGTTGCAAAAACTATTCCGGCGCGTCGAAGAGCGTCGCTTTTTGCCATTCGTTTGATTATTGCTTCTGTCATTGGCTTCTGCGCGGGCGAGGTTATAAAAAATGTTCTATCTTCCCGCCCAGGCCCGGAAGGTTTTGCTATACTGCATTTTTGCGCTTTCGGATGTCTGGCTTTGTCATATATCGTGTTTTCCAGAATAAAAGAGACTAATTTGCCGCCAAAGCTTTCAGAACGGAATGGAACGCTTGCCGCCAGTTTTCGCGAGATTCCACAGCTTCTTCGAGAGGATAAACGCTTTGCCAGGTATTTGCTTTCCATTGCCCTTTTAAACGGGTCTTTTATTGCTCTGCCGTTTTTATCCATAAATGCTTTGGACAGATTAGGCAAGCCAGCCAGCTTTTTGGGGGATCTGGTTATCGCAATGGTGGCC
>CAZYVR010000645.1:0-1817 GCA_964651145.1 uncultured Victivallales bacterium
GGAAACGCATGGAAAAGAGTAATTAACGGCTTTAAGAGAGCTTATCCTTTTGTTGATACAAAAAATTTTTTTAGCACACAAATTCAGAATTCAGATTCTGATGTAATTATAAATTACCCGTATGAGTTGAGAAACAACCATGCGAAAACCCTTCTTCTGGACGATGCACGCTTGAGGCAAAACGCGGAGGACTTTTCTGAAAACATTTTCGAGGCGGGCAAAATAGAAGGCGCCTTGCGCGCTGTTCCAATTCTGAGAACCGCTCCTGTTGTTTATTTGAATAAGGATATTTTATACAGAAATAAAATACGCATAGAGGATTTTTTAGAGCCGGTTGATTTAATGAGGATTGGCGCAGAAATAGAGGAAAAAGAAAATGGCGCAATCATGGGATGTCGTTATTTGGGGTCAATCTTTCATGGGGCCCTTCATGGGATAAACTTTAGAGGAGCTGATGTTTTTGATATTGAAACAACAAAAAAATTTCTGGAGCAGACAAAGCCCTGCATTCGAGATCATCACTTCAGGGCGCACAACAAGTCAAGCATTAACTCCTTCCTTAACGGCGAGCACGCTGTATATCCCAGTTTCAATAACTTCCATTATGAAATAAAGAACTCAGGAATAGACTACCATGCGCTGCCCTTGCCCATGCTTAAAAACGGCTTTATTTGTGAAGGATTGTTTCTGGGAAGCATAAATAAAGAATGCAAAAATATTGAAGAAGCCGCGCTCCTACTTGACTATATGTGCGGAGAGGAAGCTCAGGGTATGTTCATAGAGGAGTTGCCGCACTTTCTTTCGGTCAGGAGCGACACGCTGGAGTCACAAAAGGCAAAGAATTTGCCAGAGTTGGAAGGCGTTAGGTTTAACTTTGACATAAGGGGGGTCTACCCGCAAATTGAAACCGGACAAGAGACGAACTATGACGTTTTCAATACTGAAGCTGGGAAATATTTTTCAGGATACCAAGCGCTAGATAAGACGCTTGAGAAATTGAATAAAATAAAAAGTTAAAAAAAACAGGGAGATTTATAAAGTGAAACAGACATTTTCTATTTGTGACTTATTTCAAAGCAATGAGAATACTTGCCACAACGCAATGTCTTCTGGCCCAGGCTTTACTTTTATCTCAAAGGGTATAAGCAACAATGACTTTTTATCTGGCCTGAATACGGAGTCAATCGAAATAGCAGAGGAAAACGGCAAATCAGAGAGCAGGGTGACATTCAAGCATGAAAACTCTGGCTTGGAATTCCAGATGGTCTATGAATATTACAAAAACTCAAACGTTCTTGAAATCAGCGGAACGGCCTTCAATAAAAGTGACAAAACCATAGAAGGAGTAAAAGGCCCTTTTTCTTTGGCTCTGACTTTTGATTTGGAGCAAGCCGACGTTTTTCACATGACGAGCATTTACGGGGGAAAGGACGTTTCAGGCTCTTACCCGCCTCCTTCCTATAAAATCACGGAAAGCGATGGAGCGCGCTCTTTGCTGGGAGGCATACATGGGGGGCGTTCCACAGAGACGGAAGCGCCTTATGCAATATTTACAGACAAAGATAAAAAACGCGGCTTTTTTTACGCTCTGGAATGGCCTTGTCAATGGATATTTAGCAATTCAGAAACGGTCAAGGATGGAAAAAAAACGCTCTCAATGCTTGCTCATGTGGCGTGCACTGATTTCGATTTTGAGGCGGGTGAATCGCTGTATATCCCAAAAGTCAACCTTGGCTTTTTTGAGGGAAGCTCCGCTGTCGGAAGCAACGCTCTGAGAAAACATATGGTTGAAAATGTGAGAAGGCCGGTAAAGGGCG
>CAZYVR010000646.1:0-1816 GCA_964651145.1 uncultured Victivallales bacterium
GTAAAGACAAAGACTATGCGCGGAAAACTCATAAAAAATGAATCAACAGATTTGGGGGGTAAAAGATGAAAAGCGAAAGAAAGCGCGTTGCGTTCACTCTCATCGAATTGCTCGTGGTGATCGCCATTATAGCTATTCTCGCGTCAATGCTTTTGCCAGCCTTGACGCGCGCAAAGGAGACTGCGCATCAGATTTCGTGCGCGGGCAACTTAAAACAACTTGGTTTGGCAAGTGATATGTATATGCAGGACAACCAGGGATATGTTTCCGCCATCTTTTATGATAAATATTGGTATAAAATGTTCAGCGACTATGTAAACAACAACAACATCTTTAAATGCCCCAGCGACAGAGATTGGTCATTGCATCCCCATTATATTTCATATGGAAGAAACCTTCATCTTGGCGATATCGATTATGCGGGCGGATCAGGGTATGGCCCCTTCAAGATCAACCAGATAAGGAAACCTTCGATTATGATTGCCACAGGTGACAGTTTGCAGGATGGCGTCTCGCAGTATTACATGACTTATCATAATAGCTCTTTGGGTTATGCCCATTGGAGCGGCGCAAATGTCGTATGGCTTGACGGGCATGTGAACAGGGTCGACACGATTAACATGGTGCATCCGAATGCTGATCTGGCAAACTGGCTTGTATCTTTCAACAACAATTAAAGAAGAAATAGCATTATGGCGAACGGCAAAGGACATAGAGCATTGACGCGCGCGGCGCTTGAAACGCTTCCGGAATGGGAGCGCGAATTGTTAGCGCCGGTCAAGGAAGATTTCGAAAATGACTACTGCATGTATGGCGACACTTATTTTGGCGATAAAGAAAACATAGGCCCCTATGTTGAGCTTCCCGATGGCAGGTTGCCAGTTGATCCATGGGAAATACGATACTTCCGCAAAGACGGCCCCGGCCTGGATTATTATATGTGTGGCTATTACGATCTGATGAGATATTCTTTTGAGTATTTTGCGGCAAAATGCATTGAGAGCTTAAAGGAAAACAGCATTGATGATTTTGCGAAATTTGCCGGTTCGCTTGCCCATGTCATTGAAGATTGTGGATGCCCGCCGCATGCGGTGGGAACTACTATGGGCACGGATATGAAGATGATAAAACTCTTGCGTTCATCGCCGGATAAAAATAAAATGGCGCGTCAGTTTCATTGCGTGTTGGAAGGGAAATACGAATCCTTTTCTATTGATTATAAACCACGTTTTCTTGGCGCGTCGCCCGGCGAAATTTCATTTAACCTTTTTGAGCGTTTTACCGATATGCTCCAGAATTCGATTGCCCAGATCATTCCGATGGTCGATGCGTTTTATAAAGACGATGATGGCACAATTAAAAAGCATCTTACGGCAAGCGGCATATTCTCATCGGAAATTTTAGCTGATTTTCTCCATTCGACTCTTTGCGTGGGTAAATCAAAAATAGAAGAGTCAAGTCCGGTCTTTTTAAATGAATATACTTCTGAGAGCCGGACGGCGTGGGCGCAGTTTCCGTATCAATATTCTGAAATACGCAATGCCCCGTGGGGGCTGGATAAAGATTACAACCCTGTCGAGCTGTCCCTTTTGGTGGATGGCAAAGAGCGCGTTTTCGAAAAAGGTTTCGGCATAGGGCCTCCGTTTGAAATGAACTATGTCCTTCCAACTGGCGTGTATAAAGAATTCAAAGCGTCTGTTGGCTTGCACAGCATATTAGGCGCGGAGAGTGGAGTTGTTTTTAAAGTTATGGGCGATGGAGCGGAGCTTGCGCGCGCTGAATGTCTTGATGTGAAGGATACAAAAATCATCAGAGT
>CAZYVR010000647.1:0-1808 GCA_964651145.1 uncultured Victivallales bacterium
TAAAAAGCGCAAAAAAGATAGCCAATGCAGCCTTCATCCTGAAAGTTATCAATATTCCAAGTATTATATAAATAACGCCAGCCACAACAGCTCCCCAATTGGCGCCTGCGCGAATCAGTATTTTTATCGCAAAGATCTCAGCCACAAGCCCCACTAAAAGATTAATGCCACCGAAGAAAAAAGCGATGCCGTAAACAGCGGCCAGCCTTGAGCGCGGATCAGTCGAAGACCCAGGCAAAGGCTTTCCGTCAAGAAGGACTTCCAACTCAGGCGCCGGAAATTTATTTGACAGTCTTACTCTGAGAAGCAAGCCGTTCTCCAAAGCAAACTCGGCTCCTTCGATCAACTCATCCTTAGTGGCCACGCTCCCGACATCTTTTCCATCAATCTTTATTTGGAGGTCGTTCCAGTTGAGCTTATAAGTAATCTCAACTCGCTTTGCTTCGCCCCTCTCAACTGCAAATTTTTTTACAGGCATCCCCCACCTCCTCTAAATTTATTCATAAGTGACTGCAAGAAACTTAGCCAGAATTGCTCAAAAAAAAAGAATTCAATATGACGCGCTTGCTCAAAGCATGTTGTCTAATTGAAAAAAAAATATCCCCTTGCCATTAAAATGCATCCTGAAAGCATAAATTTCAAGAATCAAATCTTTTGCGTCAGTTCTCTTTTCAATTTAGCTATTGATTGGTCAAGAAATTTATTCAATTGATTGGCAAATTGATGCGCATTTTTTTTGTTAAAAGGAGCCGGCCCTCTAGTGACCTCGCCATTGTCGCGAAGCTCTTCCATCAGGTTGCGCATAGCCAGATAATTTTTGATGTTGTCAAGACAGTAAAGTTCGCCGCGATGATTGATGGCATGAGCTTTTTTGGTTATAACACGGTCAGCCAGTGGAATATCCGCGGTAATGACCAGATCGCCTTCTTCAGCCATCTCCACAATGCGATGGTCCGCCTCGTCGGGCCCGGCATTAACTATAACGTAACTTATATGCTTTGAATCGCCAATGCAGATGCGTTTGTTTGATATTACAAATGTCGGCACAGAGAGCCGCTCAATGGCGCGAAGCAAAATAGGCTTCAGCTGATTAGGAAAAGCATCCCCGTCAATGTAAAGTGTCATTCGCATATCTCTTTTACTCTTCCCACAGCCCCGCTGTTTAGTCTTACTTTTATGCCATGAGAATGTGAAGGAGATTTTGTCAAGATATCTTTGACAACTCCTTCAGTTAATTTGCCGCTTTTTTGATCTTGCTTCAATACGATCCTGACTTCAAGCCCCTGCTTTATATTCAATCTTGTCTTTCCATCCATAATAATAACACACTCTCCAAACAGTTTTCCCCAAATAAAAAAATGACGCAGCCACTAAAAAATCGGCATAGCCGGTGGCGAAGCCACTTTTAAACCCACTTCGTGGGCGCAATTATAGCGACTTCTTCACAGCCCCGAATTAAAAATATCACTTAGAATTGCATATTCAAATAAAATTAGCCCCAATTGACTATTCAGTCAACGTTGCCAAAAGTTCAATGCACTTGCGCGGAATCAACATTTAGCTTATTTTTGCTTCGCATTGCAATAAGCTGCAGGCTTTTAGCGCGGAATGGGAGTTGTCTCGCAATATCTTGTGCGCCAACTACTTTTGGCGGCTCCATCAAATGGACGAAGCACAGCACGGCGCGTTCAGATATGCGCTTGAGGCTAATGGCAAGAAGCCACGCGCGCTAACGCGTGAACCTCATATATGCCATTTGCTTTCGGCATTGCCATGTTTTTTTATAAAATCAATTACTTTCTCTTCTG
>CAZYVR010000648.1:0-1808 GCA_964651145.1 uncultured Victivallales bacterium
CTGTGGTGTGGCATTCTTTAATATTTGAGCGATAAAAAGCGGCTTGTGGGTTGTTGAAATTTTATTTGCCTCTCCGACGACTGCATCAAATGTTTTCCTGAAAAGTTTGTAACGGCGCAGCGTCATTTCACATTTAAAATTAACCCATGCCTCATAAAGCTTTTTTTCTCTCTTTTGGTTTTTGACTATATCAAGAGGATCTTTATACTCAAGCTTTGTTTTTTCCTTTAGATATTTTCGGAATTCTTCCTTAACTCGCTTGTTGTAATCCAGGTTATCTTTTTGCTGGTTATACTCTTCATCATCAAAAGCAATTCCAGCTCCGCCGCATTTTGCGAGATTTTCTATTTTAGCTAAATTCTTTTTCATGGCCAGACTGTCAACAGGAACAAGCAAAGATGGCTTATGCGAAATTTTTCCATTTATATCCACTGTGCATTCCTCCTTGACTTTTGTCCCATAGCTTCCGTAAAAAGGAGAATGCTCAGGAACCACAGCAATATTGTTTTCACGGCATTGCTTGGCAAAAGAGTCCCATTTTTTAGGATACTGCGACTTGTAAACATGCCATGGATCAATAAAATTTATGCCGGAAAATTTCACAGCTTCAATAATGTGCGGGTATTCCAGATAAAACGATCTGGTATGCCCTCCACATGGGCCAATGAGAATTTTTGAGAACGCTCGGGCAGGTTTCAGTTCAACTGTTCTTATTGCAAATTTGCAAGGGGATTGCTTTTTTCCTTTATATTCCAGCCAACACTTTCCAGAAAGTTTTTGATTCGGCTTAAAATTGACTGAATCAGCTTTAACAAAAACCGTTGCTGCCCCATAAAGATAGAGCAAGGAAATTTCGTAAATATTTGCTTTCGCTTTTTCCCATGATAAAAAGCCAGGACTTCTTGAACTTTTCCAAGTTGCTCCAGCCCAGTGCGAAGCTATGTTTTTAAGTTTTACATTTTCAGGCAACTCCAGGAAAAACTTTATTGCTTCGCTATCTTTTTGTGCAGTGAAAGGTTTGTTATTTTCCGGAAAAAAACGAAATGTCATTGGGCTTGTAATTTTGTCACTGACTCCAACCAGCTTATAAACAGGCTTCACCATATGCCCTGACGCTATATCCTTAATAAAATCAGTAGCAGCGACCTCCCTTGCCTCAAAAAGATGCGGTTTATAAGCCGGATCAGTGGAAACCAACATAGCGTCAATGCAACACCGCCCCTTGGGAGTTATTTTAACAGAGTGTCTTCCGCCAGCGCTTGAGAATGAGCCCATATTTTGCCAATAATAAGATCCTCCTCCAATGTACTTGCCTGAATCATCGACTTTTTCTGTCCTTTTTATTTTAAATATTTTGCTTTTTTTGCCATCAATAGAAGCTGAGATTTCCGGCTCCTCCAAGTATCCATAAAGCCGCGCCCATACATGATATTCATGCCTATCAGCAAGAAGTGTTTCCGGGTTGACATTGTCCTTTATCTGAAAATTCCAAACAAAGTCTTTTCCTGTCGCAAAAACAGCTCCTCTTCCAGAAAAAAACCGGGGGTATTTTTCTTTTCCTTTAGGCTTCCATGTTGTCACAAATAAATCAGGAGCCACATCTTCCGCTTCGCGCCATACATATTTTTCATTTGGCTTGATTTTGTTTTCCGAACTGAGCAGTTCCAATGATATGTCTTTTAGGTAAAGCTGCCCCTTGCTGTTTAATGTCATTCCCAACAGTAAAATATTTTTGACCGGGAAGTTAAACTTCCTTATTGATTCAACATGCGTCCAGTCTTCTGTAGGTTTCAGAACGATTTTCTGAT
>CAZYVR010000649.1:0-1798 GCA_964651145.1 uncultured Victivallales bacterium
TTAACAGATAAGGAAATCGGTTCTTAACACCAAAGAACTCGGTACTCTCAAGATAAACTCAAAAAGGTATTTTCATGAAGCGCCTAATCTTAGCATTAATCTTTTCTTTATTCTGCAACGCATATTCACAAGGAGACGCTAAAAATCCTTATCTGGCGGTTGGAAAAGTCTCAGCCCCTCCGATTATAGATGGACTGTTGAATGAAAGATCCTGGGAGAAAAGCATTGTAGTTTCCCCATTTTTTCTATTGAAAGAAAGCAATGGAAAAATGCTTGCATCAGAGCAAACAACAGTGCGGGCTATTTACGATGACAACTTTCTTTATCTAGGCTTTAAATGCAAACAATCATGCCTCGACCCTGTATATAATCAACTTAACGCCTTTAAAGCATCTCATAAAAAACACGATTCACCAGTATGGAAAGACGATTCAATAGAAATATTTCTGATGCCGCAAAGCAACACAGACTATTTCCATGTGGTCATAAATTCCCTGGGAACTATTTACGACAGCATATCTTCAAATAAACCTGATATTTGGGATTCTAAAATAATTTCAAAAGGCAAAGCACATAACGGTTTCTGGACGCTTGAACTTAAAATGCCTTTTAAGTCATTGAGCATTGCCGCGCCTTCTGAAAATTCGGTCTGGCGTGTGATTTTTTGCAGAAGCAATCAATCCTTAAAAGAATTAAGCTCATGGGCTCCCCTTGGCTCCACTTTTCACGAAATTGAAAAAACTGGGACATTGACTTTCATAAAGGAAACTCCTTCTGTCAGTGATATAGAATTCCCGCCTCCGCCTTCGCGTTTGGATCTAGTGGGCGCGTCAGTGAAAAATGTTTTTAATTCGAATAAAAAAATAGAGGCAAGACTAAATATTTCCTTTGGAGACAAAAAAATATTCTATGACAAAACATACGATCTGCGCCCCGAAGAAAAAGCTTCTATAAGCCTTAAGAATTTATTTAAACACGCCGATCTTAAAAGAAAAATAACTAAAGAATCATCATCAAGCTTCATATATTCAATGTCCATTTTTTCAGGAAAAACCTTGTGCTATCGCACTCCTGGACTGACTGGCAAAAATATTGTAAGTCTGCCGATCCAAAGCTCATTGGGATATATGGGAGTCGGTGACCATATGGAAAATACTTTTATACCAATTAAAGAACTATGCATTAACAACGGAAGCGCAGAGAGAATAGCGCTTTTTTTCAAAGGAGCAAAAGTCTTAAAAAATGACAAGATAAAGATCCGAATCGACATGCCTGAATATTGCAGTTTGGAAAGATCAATGGTTAACAGACCGTTGAATGCGCCGCTTGCAATCAGAGAAATGCAAATGGGAAATGATGGCATGCGGCACAAGCGCTATGAATTGACTTTCCCCGGAAGTCTTATGCTTGACTCAACAGATCCTAGTTTTAAAATGAGGCCGATAGGCCTTATCATAAGCGCGGACGCGCCTAATGAAAAAGTAGCGTCCTTGTCTTGGCAAGCATCTATAAACAATAAGCCACTTATTGGAAAAGCGCAGAAAATAAAGCTGCGCATTATTTCTCCGCTTGTTGGAAAAACCGCGAAAGATCTTCCTTTAATGTTCTGGCTGAGTCAACTCCCTAAAATTACAATGCTGTCCCTGAAAGAAAAAGAACAGCTTCTTGCCAAATATGCAACATCAGGTTTTAATCTAACGAATTCCATAAGAAGCATAGGCAGAACAGAAAATAAATATCTCAAAAAACGGTTCTTCTGCGCTTTGTTCCGCAGTGAGGCTGACACAAGAAATAACCG
>CAZYVR010000650.1:0-1788 GCA_964651145.1 uncultured Victivallales bacterium
CTCAGGGATATGTTCAAAAAAAATACAAGGCGTTTTTATTGCTATTAAATCATTTTCTTGAAAGAATGACTGCTCTTAAAATCCTGGAGATATCCGTATTGTCGAGAGTCCCTCTAAATAGTTCCGAATTCATCCCGATAGCCCTCACGGGAACCGGCGCTCCGCTGTGGACAAAAGAACTCCATTCTATTCCGCATCTTTTGGAAATAATTTTCATGCATGCCACCTGAACGGGATTTTTTGAGCCGTACATTCTTATAATATCCTTTGGCCTTTTGTCATCATTGTTTTCCGCCACGTAAAAGTCAAAAGCTTTCCGAATGTTTTCAGTCTCTTCTTCAGTAAGGTTTGTCAAGCCCAGTTTAGTTTTTATTTCTTTCATGGCTCCTTCAAAGGGTATCTTTTGAGCTTTCCATTTCGAAACATATTTCCAGTAAAAAACATCAGATGGCATTTTCTGAGCGTCAATTATCTTATAAAATCCTCCAACTGGAAGGGATTCGTCACAACTTTTTTTCAAGCCGCCTGTTTCATGATCAGCGGTAACAACCAACAAAGTATCCTCTGGATGTTTCAAATAAAAATCATAAGCCACTTTTATAGCGTCATCAAAGGCTAAGGTCTCCTTTATAAAAGTCGCGCTGTCATTTTTGTGGCAAGCCCAATCAATCCTGCCTCCCTCAACCATCAGAAAAAAACCATTGGGATTGTCGAGACAGCTTATTGCGTCTCGCGTCAATTCTGCAAGAGTCAAATCGGATGGAGCCTCCAACTCCATCTGATATTTCATAGGACATATGGAAAGAATTTTCTCTTTCGTTCCCAAAGCTATCATTTTTTTCAAAGCATCCTTGTTTTTTACTATTGCGTATCCTCTTTCTCTTGCAAGTTCAAGCGGAGATATCTTGTCTTTCGCCTGCCTTTCAATCAATATGCCGCTGCCTCCAAAAAAATCAAAATCAGATTCAGAAAGCGAAACAGCTATATCGTAATACATGGAGCGCTTCGGAACGTTGGCGTAGAAACCAGCGGGTGTGGCATGATTAACAGGAACACTCGAAATCAAACCGACTTTCATCTGGCGTTCCTTGGCGTCAAAAGCTATTGACCTCAGCTTTTTCTGTCCGAGCGGGCCCATTCCCAGCACTTTGTTTTTTGTCTTTCTACCACAGGCAAGAGCTGTTGCAGCGGCGGCAGAATCAGTTACTCTATTATTAACAGAAAAAGTTGTTGAGCTTCCAGCAATTGGAAATGTATTCATTATAAGCTTTGCGTCCAACTTCCCAAGCTTCGACTTTTTGTGAACTTCCGCTGATTTTACCTGCTTGAATCCCATGCCATCGCCTATCATAAGAAAAATAAATTTTGCGTGTTTTACTTTTGAAACGTCGACTTTATTATTGTCTTCAGCCAAGGCCAATGTGGAAAAAGCAAGAAGGAGGATTGCGAAAACTTTTGAAATACTTTTTTTCATGTTCGACATTTTATAAATGCTCCCTACTTCCATGTTGTGTCTCCTAAAAAAATAGATATTTTTGCCGAGCAGGCCGAGGCCTCGCGGTATTTATATCGTGTTTGTGTTTTCTGTGATCCCAGCTCTTTCACTTTGCCTACTATCAAATATCCGGCCTGAACCTTAGCCCTCTTCGCAAAACCGTGCATATCAATCATCGCCTTATATAATACTGGAACAGAGCAAATTTAATAGCCCCATGGGCATTTGCCCTTTGAGGCTTCTACAATCTGACATATTCAGTTAAGCATTATACCGTCTAACTATTATTTTAA
>CAZYVR010000651.1:0-1788 GCA_964651145.1 uncultured Victivallales bacterium
AAAATGGTCTATGATTACAGCCACCCACCAGCAGTAAGGAAAAGATTGCGCAAAGCCTCTGCCGGAGAGCATGCTCGATAATCCCTTGCAAGTGGGAACAACAGTCAAATCTACGAGCCAAGTGTGCCCAGGGTAATGAGAGCGCACAATCTTGCCGTCATAATCTTTTATTTCAGGCTTCGGGTCATTGCCCGGCTTTTTGGAAAGTTTTGTTTTTAAATATCTTCTGGCACTTGACGGAGACAACGAAATTCCGTCCTTTACAATGGATTCGGCAATTTTTCTAGCTCCGAAATTCGGGACATATTTTTTTATTTTCTGAACGGTCTGTTTGAAAAAGTCTGGATTTTTATTCCATGGAACATTTTCTTCTCCCAACACCCCTTCATCCTCTTTTGTCATCCATGCTGAAATTGTGCCGGGAGCAACATTGAAAATCTTGGCGCACTGCTTGATGTTCAAGCCCATTAGAGCTTTGAGATCGAGAATTTCGATTTTTTCCTGTGGCGTGTACTGAGGCAGTTTTCGCGCGGGAATTCTGCTGAGTCGCGCGTCTTTAATTCTGTAGCAACGCTTCAGAAAATTGTTTTCGAACTCAACTCTATCTTTTAGCGCAAGAGGCTCAAGCCTTGGATTATATGAATTTTCCGCTTTGCTCCAGGTAAATATCAGAGTCCTGTAAACAAGATCAAAGAGTTCCCGCATTTTTCTTCGTGTTAACGGAGTCCAGCTGTCCGGCGAAGATGTGTTTTTCAATTTCATGCTTGCTTTTGCCTTTCAATAATTAAAGCAGGTAAGATAGACTTATATTATTATAAAACCAGAAAAGAATAATAAAATGGGTGTAATAAAAAAACAGCAATTCGATAGATATGAGTGCCGAAGAACTCCTATTCGAAGGCTATCCTAACCCCTACAACGGAGGCAAGAAACCAAAGTAGTGATGAACAAATAGGAAATAAGGTTTTCTATTTTATTCTCAAAGAACGCTGGATTAGAATTTCCTGCAACTCTCTGCGTCCATCAAAAATCCCAACGACAAAAATATTTTCCTCTTTTATGAAGTAAATCAAACGAAAAGTTTTGAAGTGAACTTCCCGATAATCGAAAACACCTATGCGTTCCAATTCAGGGCATACATGCCCTCGCTCTGGCAAAACTTCCAGATTCCTGACAGTTTTTTCTAAGCCTCTTCTGATTTTGCCAGCAGCAATAATTGAGTCATTAAGCGCTATGAATTTCCAGATTTCAACAATATCGCATGAAGCACTCTCAGTCAGAAAAACAGAATATTTCATTTCTTAAGGGATTTCTTTAATTGGTTTATTTGTGCATCAATTGAAGCAAAAGCTTCGTCAATATCTTTTGCCTTGCCCTCTTTTACTTCGTTTGCTCCCTGAGCCGCAATTTTCAGCATCGCCAGGGACTCCTGAGTTGACTCGTAATCAGCCAGGTTCATCAACACTGCCTTTGCCTCACCGTTCTGAGTAATGACAACAGGTTTATGGCTCTTTGAAATATTTTTAACTATCTCGGCTGCGTGACTTTTTACGTAACTTATTGGCTTTACTATGTCTGTAAGCAACATTTCATCCACCTTTAACTTGACTGAATTTAATCTTTATTCAGTCTTATTATACAATTGAAAAAGAAATATTTCAATCTTGTTTCAAGATAAAATTCATTGTATATTGAGCGCAAGCAAGAGTTTCACCTAAACCTGGAGCCTGATCATGATAAAAGAAACCTTCGACAAATTCTCCGCCCTGATCCAAGGACTCAATGACG
>CAZYVR010000652.1:0-1781 GCA_964651145.1 uncultured Victivallales bacterium
GCCTCTTCCTTGAAGACAATGTTGTATCTGGAGCCCACCATGTCCAATGCTGCCGGAGGTTTATTTTGCTTGTTGACTGCTCTATAGGCAAGCATCTTTCCCGTCGAGTCAAAACCGCAAATCCAAGCATTTCCATTTCCGGTCAACGCGCGGGAAGGAATGCCTTTGAAAAGAAGATGATTTCCATTTTTATTTCCAGCAAAAATCTTTTCCTGGACAACCAGTTTCCAGTCGCTTACGGCTGCATTTTGTTCAATGCCTGCTTTTAGCGAACAGATATTGGCCGCCGCCGAATATTGGATTTCTGGAGCTCCGACAATTTCCAAAGACGCCTCGGGAAAGGAGGACAAGAGTTTGCCAAACGACGCAGAAGGGACACTCCATGAGGTCAACTCATTTTTTCGATTTTGGCTTTGCGGCTGAAAGCGAATAAAATTTACGCCCCATGTTTTCAATGGCGGGACATTGTCGCACACAACGGCAAGCGGCACGCGCATCTCCACTATCCATTTGTCCTGATGCTTGGCTACTTTGTGCTCCCATGGAAAGTCATGCTTTCTCGAAAGCCCTATGGATTCAGAAACAACCCCGCCGGAGTTGACTGTCATAGTATAATATTTGCTGTTATTTATCCCGGGACATGGACTTATTTTCAGAGCGAACGAATCGTCGAGATGGCAATTTCTGTCTGCCTTTGATTCATTTTCAATAAGTTCGCTCATATATGGCTCGAAGCATTCCGCCGCTATTATCAAGCTGTCTTCAGAGCAAACAATTTTGGCAACAGTGGCGGACTTGCCTGCCCCGAATTTGCAAGGTGTCGCCGTTTTCCAAAACTTCTCGTCAAGCTTTCCGTCTATAAGCGCTTTTTCTTTTATTTTTATCGCCGTGACAAAAGGGCTGTTGCTGGAAAAAACTTCTCTTTTTTGCCTTGCCCATATGTCTTTAATCCACAGGTCGTCTACGCTTGGAGTATAGTCAACAGCATATTTGCCATGGCATAGCATTATAGCGTCCAAGTATGCTGTCTTTTTTGATTTGGCTGTTGAGAAATGCAGAAAGCTAACTTTTACTCCCTTGTCGTTTTGAAATTCAAAGGTGTATTTTTTCCAGTCCAATGTCAATGGAATTTTTTTCCATTTTCTTAAAAAACCAACATCTAAAAATGTACCCTTCTCCGGGGCTTTTGCATAAAATGACAATGTGTAATCTTTTTTATTATCGGGCAGCTTAACTTTCTTTAAATTGAATCCTATCTTTGTAAGTTTGACGCATTTTTGTCCATGCGGAGCGGAAGGATTGACGACGGTCTCAATGTTTTGCTTCCAGCCACCAGGCGCAAACCACGGCAAACCTATAGGCAGATAAAGTTCATTCGGTAAATCTGGATTATGGTTTAACTCAAATGAGCCGTTGTTTATAAGATTTTCATCATCTGACGCAGTATATGATATTTTTTTATAGTTGCGTTTAAACTCATCCTCTGGAACTTCAATAAGCTCCAGATTGTCAAAGTTGGCTCTTCCTTTTCCGCCGATAACATAAAGCGCAAGCCAAATATTGTTCCATTTTTTGTCTGCGCGGAAATATTGTTCCAGCTTTCTCCATTCCTGTTTTCCTCCGCCAGCGGAAAGCCTGGGCAAGCCAATTTTAGGCCAGGAACCCACCCAATTGGCAGGCAAAGAGGGAAAAAGACATACCATTGCGCCTTGTGTGTACCGAGAATAAAGAACGCTATTTTTTATGGGGTCCATATCTGTTTTTACCTGAAAACTGAACTT
>CAZYVR010000653.1:0-1758 GCA_964651145.1 uncultured Victivallales bacterium
AAATGTGGAAAACGCATCGTCATTCCGAACTGCTGTTTCCGGCGTATCAGATAAACATGCGATTGAAACCAAGCCATTACGGCTGCAAGGACAAGCCCTTTTCAGGATCGACTCTTGGAGTGCATTTCCGCGCAGCGCTGCGCCGTTCCGGCTGCCGCAAAGCGGCGACGGTGCATAGCTTGAGGCATTCCTTTGCCACCCACCTTCTGGAAGAGGGCATTCCGCTCTTCACGGTCAAGGAATACCTGGGACACGCCAGCATCAGATCGACGCTGGTTTACACGCATTTCACATCCAAGATCCGAAGGGACGGACAGGGTTCCATAGAGGAGCTGATGAGCGATCTGCCGTTGTAAATCCCGTGCCGGAACTTGCGGACATTTTCCGCGACTGGCATGAAAAATTAGACGGAACTTTAAGCGACGAACAACAACATGCCGCGCGCGATATCATTGCCTGCCGCACTCCCGGGATGGAGCGCGGCACAGTCTATTCCTGCCCAAACTGTGGAACAAGGCATTTCACCTGGCAGTCCTGCGGAAACCGCAACTGCCCCAAGTGCGGCAACGATAAAATAACAAAATGGCTGGCAAAGCGCCAGGAAGAACTGTTGCCTGTTGATTATTACATGACAACTTTCACCTTGCCAAATGAGCTGCATGCCGTGTGCAAACGTTATCCCAGGGAAGTCTATGGGGCTTTCTTTAAAACTTCCAGCGAAGCGTTCAAGGAACTGACCATGGACAAGCGCTTTCTCGGCGCAAAAATCGGCATGATCGGAACACTTCAGACATGGCAACGCAACGGCGATTGCCACCCGCACATTCATTATCTGGGGCCGGGAGGCGGCCTGTCCAAGGATGGGCAATATTGGGTCTATCCCAAAAAACGCGACTTTCTTGTCGCGACAAGACCGCTGGCCGCCTTGTTCAAAGGCAAGTTCAAAGCGGAAATGATCGCCTTGGGCCTGCTCGAAAAAATCCCCAGACAGGCTTGGGCAAAAAACTGGATAGTCGACTGTAAAAACGTTGGCAACGGCATGTCGAGTTTCAAATATGTCGGAACATACATGCAACGGGTGTTCATCAGCAATAGTCGCATAGAAAAGTACGATGCTGAAAATGTCACCTTCAGGTATAAGGAGTCGAAGTCCGGAAATACTCTCAGGAGGACTCTGAATGCTCTGGAGTTTATGGTTATGTTCCTTCAGCATGTCCTGCCGTCTGGCTTCCAGAAAACCCGTTACTACGGGCTCCTAGGCAACGCCAACAAAAAAACACTTCAAGAACTGCGTCTCGCAATATGCATCAGCCGCAATCAGCCGCCGCCGCAAGCGGAAACTTTTATAACAAAGCCGATGCGTTGTAAAAAATGCGGCGCTGAAATGGTCTTGACTGAAATCAGGGCGCGAGCTCCGCCCATAGGAGCGGTTGTCTTATGAGGAAATATTTCAATGCCTGCAAAACCTTCAAGCCGCTGGCCCCAAAAGTTAAAAACAGCGGACAATCCCATCCTGCGCTCATTCGCAAAAACGAGATAAAATTATCCATTTGGAAGGGCATGGAAAAGATGAAATCCATATCCATGGCGTCTTTCAGGAACTTTCAGCATGGGATATCCTGTCAATCGCATTTAAAAAGAGTCTCTTCTATCGCTAACATCGCTCGTCACTGAAAAAGCAATGCCCGTATACACGCCGTGAGCTCAGTTCAAACAAGATGATTTCGCAATAAATCACGAAATCAATCCATATTCATT
>CAZYVR010000654.1:0-1744 GCA_964651145.1 uncultured Victivallales bacterium
CACATAAGTATTGAGATGGATAGGCTTGATGTCAAGGTAGCGCAGGGAGCGTTCAGATATATTCTTGAAAGTCGGGGCTGAAACAGTCCCTCCGTAATACGCGCCTTGCGGCTCGTCCGCAGTGACGAGCAGGACAAATGCTGGTCTTTCGACAGGGACAAAGCCTATGAAAGAGGCGAAATATTTTGAATGCGAATAAATGCCGTTTATCACTTTTTGCGAAGTGCCTGTTTTGCCTGCGACGTCGTAGCCTTCTATTGCGGCCTGCTTGGCGGTTCCGCCTTCCTGTGTTACCAGCTTCATCATTTCAATGATTTTGCGGTGGGTTGAGCTTTTGTGATACACGCGCATTGCCGGTTTTAAGGGATTCTTGAAGACAGAGCCGGTGGCCGGGTCTTCAAGCCGGTCGATCAGGCGCAGCTTTACAAGCTTGCCGCCATTTGCCAAGGCGCAGTAAGCCCGAACAAGCTGCAATGGTGAAGTCGCTATCCCTTGCCCTATGGGGAAACGGGTTATTGAAAGGCTGTCCCAGCGTTTCAAGGGGCGGAAGATGCCCGCGGTTTCCGGTTTCAATGGAATCCCGGTTTTTTGCCCGAAGCCAAAACGGCGCAAAGTGTTGTAGAGTCGTTTTTTACCCATTTTTAGCGCTATTTTGGCGGTGCCAATATTGCTTGACTTCTGTATGATTTCCGCTACGCTGAGCATATCCATCGGATGGGAATCTCTCAATGGCTTTCCGGCGTAACGCCAGAGGCCGTGCTCGCAATCGAAGCGCATTTGGGGAGAGACAACGCCATAGTCGAGCGCGCCCGCAATCGCGAGCGGCTTCATGGTGGAGCCTGGCTCAAAAATATCTTCAGTGATCCTGTTGCGCCAGGCATCCGGCTTCATGGTTCCCCGGTCGTTGGGGTTGAAGGTGGGGCGCTGGGCAATGGCAAGAATGTTTCCTGTGTAAGGGTCAGCCATAACGGCATACGCTGCTCTGGGCTTCCATTTTTCCATGAGCTTGTCAAGCTCTTCTTCGAGAATAGCTTGCACTGGTTCGCGAATAGTAAGGTAGACATTCAGTCCGTCTTTGACTCCTTTGATCTTTTTCCGTTCGCCATAGGACAGAGGCAAGCCGTCTCTGGCCCTTTCAAATTGAATTTTGGAATTAGTGGGTGAGACAGCCTGATTGACAAATTTCTCCACGCCAATAACTGCAATGACTTTGTCTTTGTCAATGTTTGTAAAGCCAAGAATATTTGCAAGGAGTTCATTTTTAGGATAATAACGCTTGCTGCTGTCCTGAAAACTGATGCCTTTGAATTTTAGCTCCTTCAAGCCGTTTTTCAGCATGTTGGACGCTTGAAGGTCGACTTTGCTTGCGATCAACGCGTAGCGATTCGGAACTTCGATTTTTTTTCCGTCCCTGACTATTGTTCTTGTTTTTTTGGCAAGACGGCGGTAGATCTTGGAATAGCTGGAATCTTTAAGGTTTCGAGCAAAAAATTTTGCTATTTCGCGGCATTTTTCATCATCGCCAACTAATTGAGGGTCTGCGCAAATATCAGAGCAGGGAACATTTCCGACCAGCAGGTTGCCGTCTAAATCATAAATCTCGCCGCGTTTGCCTTCTGACGTCGCCACTGAGGTGTACTGCTTTTTGGCTTTGGCGTAGAGTTCGTCGTGTCTGGTTATCTGGACTTTGGCCAAGTGTGCGGCAAGAGCGATGAATCCTCCTACAAGAAGAACGCACACGAGT
>CAZYVR010000655.1:0-1733 GCA_964651145.1 uncultured Victivallales bacterium
GAAAGCCTGCAGCTTGTTGGGATGCGAAGCGACAACAAGCTTTATTTCGTTACAGTGCCAGCTCCCGGGACTTTTGACGGGGCCGTCGCATTACATTTTTTATTTTTTTAACTATAAAAAAATTAAACCCAGAGAAGACAAAAGCGCTAAGTGGAGCTATAGTATGTCTTACGGATTTTTTTAAGAGTTTTTAAACTTATTGTTCAATATATTTGTCTGATTTTGTTATATTATGGAGCCATTTGCATTTAAAAAGGAAGATTTATTGCGCTCTCCCCGCCCGACAGCGTCCGGGGAAGGTGAGTCCGTGCTTGTGGTGGATGATGATCCTTCGATAACTCGCTATCTGATGAAGCTCCTTAAATTTTATAAATGCGAGGTCGACTCTGCGGAGAACTGCAAGGACGCCTTTGACATGTTATTGAAGAAAAATTATTCCCTGCTTCTTTTGGATGTGAAGCTGCCGGACATGAGCGGCATCGAATTTTTCAAGGAATGCAAAGATGCTCTTGAATATACCCAGACCATAGTGATGACGGGCGCGCCCGATTTTGACACCGCTATACAAATAGTAAAGGAAGGCGCGTTTGACTACCTGCCCAACCTTTCACGAACGAAAAACTTCTTGAAAAAGTGAGAAACGCCCTGAAGGCGCGGCGCGAAAACATAATGACCGAACTTGAAAAAACCACTGAAGTTAAAAAGCATATAGCGCCGGGTTATAAGTATATCAGCGAATTGGGCTCAGGCAATATGGGAGAGGTCTTCCTTTGCGAAAGAGACGGAAATAAATTTGCCATCAAAAAATTCCGGAAATTTGAGAGAACATCTGACCGGGAATCAGTCGCCAGCAAATTCTTGAAAGTGACAAACAAAGCCGCCCTGATAATCCATCCAAATGTTGTTAAAATTATAGAATATGGCTTTCCTATTTCCACTGAAACTCCGTATATCGTCATGGAATATGTGGAGGGACATCCACTTTCGCATTATATTGGCAGCAACGAGCTGAGTCTGCAAAAAAAAATAGACCTGATCAAGCAGACCACCGACGCTTTGGATTGCATTCACGATTGCGGAATATTGCATCGCGACATGAAACCGGCAAACATCCTTGTTGAGAATAAGACAGGCGAGGCAAAAATCACAGATTTCGGAATATCCAGCCTTCTGGAACAGAATTACACCACCACAGACAATCTCAGGGGTTCCCCGGCGTACATGGCTCCGGAATGTTTTGAGTCAGTCGATAAAATCTGCCGCGCTTCCGACATCTTTTCGCTTGGAGTCCTCAGCTACGAGCTCCTTACCGGGATCAGGCCGTTTTACGGCGAAACTCTCGCGGAAATCATGAACTCAATCAAAAACGACATTCCGGTGGCTCCCAGAAAGATTATTTCCGACATCCCCGAAAATGTCCAGAAAGCCATTGAGGGCATGTTGCGCAAAAAGCCGGAAGAAAGATTGACCCCACAACAAATTTTGTCTGAACTCAAATGTGTTGCCAAATAATATTTTATGAGGCAAAAAAACGTGCAGTTTTTAACACTTCAAATCAGACTCAGATGAGCTTTGATGGTCTTTGATTTTATTTGCAAATCTTTCAAATGACTGAATTATTAAAAGAAAAAAGAACAGGCATATAAAAGGCCCCAAAGGAGCGTAGAATAGATAAAGATTAGCCTCTTCTGCGCTTTGTTCCGAGGAATCATAGCTTTCTCTGCGTCTTTATA
>CAZYVR010000656.1:0-1722 GCA_964651145.1 uncultured Victivallales bacterium
AAAACTGAACATTTTTCTCTGCTCATTCCAGTCGGCTGGGATTGCACATTTTAACATTTCCAAGGACAAACTCTCCGACTCATCGCCGTTGATAATGGCCTCCTGGATATCCGGGGCAAGATTCGCCATGCGAAGGAAACGGCTGATATATGAGCGGTTTAAATTCAACTTGTCGGCGAGATGAGATATGCTTGGAACCTGTCCCTCTTCTATAATCTCAAGCCACGCATTGCCGCGCGCTATCGCCTTAGTAAGCTGAGCCCTAACCGGAGATTCAGCATCGGGGACTTCGCCATCAATAGAATTTGGCGCGATGATTATTTTTCGCCCATTTTTGCGCTTTATCCTTATCGGAACGTTCAATGCTATATTGCCGTCAGCCTGAATCGCTGGCTTGATGACATTTGAATGAAAATCTTCTTCTGATTTTTTAGACTTGCGCTTCTTTTTATTTCCAACGATATCAAAAACCTCTCCCGCCAGGGAAGCCATGCCATGCGTCTTGAGTACAATTTTTATATTGTCATTGTAAACAGTGATTTTTTCAATAAGCAGATGCATCAGACGATAGCGTTCGCCAGGAAATAACTCGCCCCACAAAACGTCAATGGAACTGAACGCCGCAGACATATCTTCATGCGTTATTTTCGACTTATCCAAATCCATAAGGCCGCTTTCAACCCTAAAAAGCTCTTCTCCATTTTCCTTAAGCTCCTCTTTCAAACACTCAACCTTGCCTGATTCAGAGTTTTCTTCCAGCAACTTGAACATCTTTTCCCGTAAAGTCCCCCCTTGCCCTTCAAGCTCCGTTTTCCTTTGCAAAAGAGCCTCCTTTTTTTCGGAATCGACTTCCCCTGAGTCAAGATAAATTTGCGCCAAAAGCGTCGGAGCCCTGAAGACCGCGCTCAACTGCTGAAGGATGACTCTGTCGACCTCTCCGGCTGGAACGCGCACAATCGGGCACTCGCTGACTGCCTTTTTGTCATCCTTGACGCAGAAATAATATATGTAACGGCGGCCATTCTTTTCGCTATATGTTACCCCAAGACCGCCTCCGCAATAACCGCACTTGAGTAATCCCTTGAATGGATATTCAGTTTTGCACTTGTTAAAGCCGATGGCGTTGCGCGTGGCTTCAGTGACCTTCTTTGCCCTACCCCATAATTTTAGGTCAACAATCGCCTCATGCTCGCCTTCGTAAAGATTTCCCTTATGACTGACTTTGCCAATATAAATGGTATTGTTCAATAAACGGTAAATGGTGTCAGAAGTAAATTCACGGCTTTCATGAACAGGGCCTTTTCTGGTTTTCCACCTTTTTGTCTGGAAACCTTTTTTATTTAGAGCATGGGCCACTTTCTTTGCTGAAGCAAGCTGGCAGTACAGATTAAATGCGAGCCTTACAAGCTTGGCTTCTTTTTCATTTACAATAAGCTTTTTGATGTCGGGATCAGCGTTGTAGCCAAGAACCGGGTATCCGCCGCAATATTTGCCTCTGCGTTTTGCCCCGGCTACTTTGTCGCGAATTCGTTCAGCTATGACCTCGCGTTCATATTGAGCGAAGGTCATCAGAACATTGAGCATCATCCGCCCTGCCGACGTTGATGTGTTTATGTCTTGGGTCACTGAAACAAAACTCACATTGCGTTCTTCAAGCATCTCGGCAAGCTTCATAAAATCAAGGAGAGACCGGGAGAGACGGTCAATTTTATAAACGACAAT
>CAZYVR010000657.1:0-1718 GCA_964651145.1 uncultured Victivallales bacterium
TAATATAAAAGGAGCATCTCTCTTAATGAAAAATATAGCCTATCAAACGAGTCTTTTCCAAATCCGCCGCGGAACAAATCACAAAGAATATCGCGATTTAACAGATCGCCTCGGCGCTGTAGACCAAATATTGAGCAAAAGCGGCCTTGAATTTGAATTTGCCGCGTATCATCTCGAACAAATCCGTCTTGCGACGTCAGAGTCCCGCAGCAATTCCGAAGTGGAGCTGACTCGCACAGAAATAGAACGTTATGCCAAGTACGCTATCCAGGCGCTTCGCTGCAATTATTTGCGCTTGGAATTGGGTGCTTCTTTCAGGGAATGCGCGTTTATGATAGCCGCCAGCGAAGATTTTCAGAGCTTTGTTTTTGCAGGAGACTTTGCTGACGCAAAATGTCCAGGCAAGAGCAAGCTGCATGATTTTTCGTCAGTTGTCCCGGATTATTTTGTGCTTAAAATGAATGATTTATTGTTTGCGCGGTTTTCGAGCGAAGAATGCGCGGTCGATACGTTCGGGCTCGCAGATCCCTTGGACAATAAAACTCTCTGGATCGATGCCACTTGCCTGATGGCTTCAATTCATTTTCCTGTCGACTGGGTAATGCTTGGCGATGCCGTAAGAACGCTTGTAAAGGGCATATTGTGCATTCGAAGGCATGGCCTGAAACACCGCATTACAGCCCCGGAAAGCTTCCTGTCACAATTTAATTTTCTGTCGATGGAAATGGCCAACAGCCGTCGCAAAAAAGGCTCAAAAAAATATCGCAAGGACATACTCAGAAAAATAAAGCATCTTTGCAAAATTGTAAAAAAACATGCTATTCGCTACCGGGATGTTCTTGCAGCTAACTGGGGAAAAACAGATCTCAGTGAAAAGCAGTCCCTTCAAATAACCAGGCGCATCGAGAACGTTCTGGAAAAACTTCCGGCAGCGTTGTCCCAAGCTCACAAACGCATAATCAGAGAAGAAAAAGTAAGCGCCAAAGAAAAAATAATAAGCCTCTACGACGACAGCGCCGCCGCGATTGTGAGAGGCAAATCCGGCGCGGAAATTGAGTTTGGAAATGAGCTTTTCATAGCAGAGCAATCAGATGGCTTTATTGTCGACTGGCAACTTTATGAAAGCAAGGCGGCGGACCCGCGAAAATTCCAGGATTTCATGGAAAGACACAAGCCCGAACCCCGCGCAGTTGAAGCCATTGTTTCCGATCGCGGTTTTGATGGAAAACAGAGCCGCGAAAAGCTGGATAAAAATGGGATTTACAATGGCCTTTGTCCGCGATCGCCAAGCGAGCTTATCAAAAAAAAAGGGGATAAAGACTTCAAGGCTCTTCAAAAACGAAGAAGCCAAACGGAAGGCAGAGTAGCCGCAGTAAAACGATTCATTGGAAAACGCATGCCATGCCGTGAGTTTGAGGCCAAAAAACGCCATGCGGCTTGGGCTGTTTTTACCCATAATCTTCATTTGCTTGCCAAGTTAATGACAGAGGCCAAAAAAGAAAAAGAAAAGCAAGCGGCGTAGTAAAAGATCTGCAGCCAAGCATTTCAAAATTGATTCAGCCGCATTATGCGGCAAGTTTCCTTGCGGACTGATTTGTAGAATTTTGACCAAAAACAAGGTTTTTTGTTGTTGGCAGCAATATTTTCGCGTCAAAATTCCGACATCCCTGAGCTTTGAAAAAATCCCAAGCCAAAAACTCAGTTTTACGGACAGACCC
>CAZYVR010000658.1:0-1697 GCA_964651145.1 uncultured Victivallales bacterium
GTTAAAATGTGCAATCCCAGCCGACTGGAATGAGCAGAGAAAAATGTTCAGTTTTTTTAAAGAAGCGCAGGTTAGATAGTTTTGGGGTCAAGCTTGCCAACACGGGCTTTTAGAGCCCGGCCAGATCGGAATTTTGCGACCGTTCTAGCTGGGATAACCACTTCGTTTTCTGGTCGATTGGGATTGCGCCCAATGCGCTGTTTGCTCACTTTTACTTCGAAAACCCCAAAATTGCGAAGTTCGACGTTTCCGCCTGCGGCAATCTCATCGGCAATATTGTCCAAAGTCATTTGCACAATATTTCCCACGTCCTTCTGAGTAATTCCGGTGTCCTCTGCAACTTTCATTACCAGATCGCGTTTTGTCATGGTTAAATCCTTTATTTTGGGCTGAAAGCCTTATGATTAGTTTCGTATATTTTTCTGTTATTGGGTAGAGTTTTTTCTTTAATAAATCCCGCTTTTACAAAAATAGATATGTTCCGATAGATGGTTGTCTTCGCGTGAATCGCGTTGCGCTTGCGAGCCTTTTTATAGAATTCTTGCAAAGTGTATTTCCCTTTCATAGAATTAATGACTCGGATCAACAACTCTCGTTCTGGTGTGTAAATACGGCCCTGTTTCTTCAGCTCCTTGCGCAGGATTTCTACGTTCTCTTTGTGTCCCATTTTAGTCACCATTCAATGAAGTTTACAATTTATATTGTAACACGCATAATCCTTTTCGGCAAGAAAGAACGGAATGTTCCATTAGTGTTTTAACAAATGGGCTGTTCAGAGGGCAGTTATTCGACGTATTCTATGATGTTGCGTGAGGTGAAGAGTTTTTCCCAGGAGGCGTTTGCCCCTGTCTCATCGTATTCGGAAAGGTAGATTTTATCTATCTTGTCGGGGAGATGTTCTTTTGATGGCATCTTACCCGGCAGGAATAAAATGACGCTTTTTGAAAGGTTATCCAGCTTGCAGTTTATGTTGCTTCCGCAGAGGACAATTGTGTCAAAAGCAGCATCCAGTTTATTTGCGTTGCAGTTTGAATTAAGCGGCATAATAATCTTGTCATTAGATCTTTTCTTCTGAAAGAACTCAAGCAGTGTCTTCCTCTTGCAAATCTTTCCATCTGGCAAAAGAACTAATCCCGGAGCCTGATTTTGCCCCTGCAACTCTATCCATTTTGCTCCATCTCCGAGACGTATAACCTTGCACTGCTTTTCATGAAAACATCCCAAAACCATAAATAAAGAACACAACACTATTCCGGCAATGCATGACGCGGCAACTCTTTTCAGATCATAATTTTCCTTGATGAACGCAAGGCATAACAAAGTAGCAAAGCAAACAATAGCCAGAAGCAAAAGGCTTGTCTGCATAAAGGCGTTTGCCGATAAGTCGGCTCCTGAAAGCAAATCCCTTGTGACTGGCAAGTCGAAACATGTCGACCCCATGCCTGAAACAAACCCTCCGCAAAGAGAGGCCAACAAGGCAACAACCAAAAGCTTTATTCGCAATGAAGCTTCAGTATTCTTTAGGAGCTTAAAGGTTGTCCATAGAGTAAAAATAACTATGGTGGCTAGGAGTATGCTCCATATAACTCCCTGTTCAGACATGAATGTAAAAAAGCTGTTGACCATTGTTCTGTAAGAATGTGTTTTGCCGGGAGCCTGATAGAATTCAGTGTAAATTTTGCCCGAAAGCCCTGTTC
>CAZYVR010000659.1:0-1685 GCA_964651145.1 uncultured Victivallales bacterium
ACTTCTTTTCCCATGTCGCGGGACATGTCGCGGACTATGCGGATAAATTTATTAAAGACAATTCCAATTGCCTGCATCCTGGTTGCCATTATCGCTTCCTGAAGCTCGGCTGTGATGAGATCCACCTTCTGGGAAGTGTTGTCAATTAATTCCATATCTTGCGAACTGGCGCTTTGCAACAGTTGATTTCTTGCCAGAACAAGTTCTCCCGCAAGACTCATAAGCTTGTCCAGCAATCCTACATTCACACGAATGCTGTTGCTTGCTTCCGATGTTTTTTTGAGTTCTTTATTTATATTCTCAACACTAGGAGGCAGCTCCGATTTTTCAGGTTCAGGCGCTGTCGTCGCAAAGCTTTGATCGGCTGGTTGGGATTCCTTCGCCCAATCCGGCTCAGCAACGTCTTCCTCTGGCAATTTAATGGCTTCCTCAAATTCCTGTTCAGCGACAGGCGAAGTTGCCTCTTCAACGGCTAAAGGTTCCGGGGTGTCAAGAAACTCTCCGGCATCAGAAATGAGATGAACCTTCGTGCGATCCAGCCCAAGAAAATCATATATCAAATCTGTTTCAATAATAGTCGAGATAAGCACGTAAAACGGGATGGAGTGAGGAAGAGAACTTTCGCTTAAATCGCCAATGCCGTCAACATCGACTTTGCTGTCTATAAACACAGACAACTGCAGCAGTTCGGATATCACATCCCAGGGCGTTTTGCTTTGTCTTTCTATATCGTGAATAAGATCGTATTCGATGAGATATATTTGGCTTCCGCCTTTTTCCGCTTGCCTTGCCCGTTTAAATTCATACTTGTTTATTGAAAATATGACGCGTCCGTCCGGCAGCTTGATTTCCACTGTTTCTTCTGTTGATTTTTTCTCTTCCGTGGAGAAAGAGCCTGACAATATATCTTTTATTGAGACTAGAACAGGATTTATGTTCAGCGGCTCTGTGGCTTCAGGGGTATCAACCATGACCTTGAGCATGTCGACCCCTTTAATCAATACGTTTATTATCTCCGGCGTGGAAATAATTTCTTTTTTTCTTATCCTATCAAGAACACTTTCCATGGAATGGGAAAGAGCGCTCAATTTTTCCAGGCCGAAGAACCCGCAGCCGCCCTTTATCGTGTGCACTGCGCGGAAGATGCTGTTTACCAATTCAAAATCAAAATCTTCGCCTTGCTTCTCCAATGCCAACAAGTCATCTTCTATGCCGTCCAAATGTTCTTCTGATTCTTCATAGAAAATCTGCAAAATTTCGTCATCGCCAGAAAGTACAGACATCTCACACACCTCGCAACTTATAAAATTGTGGTACTAAGAGCAATTTCCGCAAAAAAACTTAGTTTTTGCCGGAAACTTCAAAATGTTTATCCAGCCTCATTATCTTAAGCATCTTGAGTATGTCATTGGACACATTGACAACCTTTAACGCTCCGTTCAGCTTCTTCAGACTATTCTGAGTGGAAATAAATACACCTATCCCGGATGAATCAATTATTTCAACATTATTCAAATCAACTGTGATTTGCTCGACTTTGTCATTGATCAAGCTTAAAAGTTCAGACCTGAAGTTTTGAACCTCGCTCGCTACAATATCGGCCTCCGGAATAACCGTGGCTTCTTTGTCTTTTTTGTCTATTTTACTCATGCTAGCAACCTCCTTAGATTTCATAATAAAAAACT
>CAZYVR010000660.1:0-1676 GCA_964651145.1 uncultured Victivallales bacterium
TATAAAGACGCAGAGAAAGCTATGATTCCTCGGAACAAAGCGCAGAAGAGGCGTTATTTCTGTAAAATGCCTCATGAAATGACGATAAATTTTGCTAACAGCCTGATCTGTCCCTGGAAAATACATTTCTACTGCAAAGGATGCAACTCACATGATGTATATTTTGATTGCATGGACCTGCCTGAATATAAAGCCTATGTTGAGCCCGTCAAAAAAGCGCTTAATGAATCCAAAAGGATTGCCATCCTCGGCGAAACATGGTACGAGGTGTACGAATTTTTAAAATATGATATATTGAATATTGATTATAGAAAAATCATAGGCGTTGTAAACTTTAACTTTACAGAAAATAAATATGCTATGAACTATCCTTTATATACATTTGAGGAAATAATAAAAGAAAAGCCTGATTTAATCCTGGTTATAGGCACCATTCCTGAGGAAAAAGTAAGAACAGTTATAAATTCCGCATTATCTATTAATTCTGACATAGCCTTTCCTTCAATTAAAACATTATGGAAATCAAGGCGCAAGGCTTTGCTGAGTTTGTATGAGAGAGAGGATCTTGATCTTTTTCTGAACGGAAGAAACATTATGAACTCTTTGAAAAAAGCGCTTCATGGAATAGAAAATATAGTTATGTATGGGGCTGGATGGAATGCGCAAAAACTTGAAAAACACCTAAAAGAAGCAGGGGGAAAGTCATTTCCTGTTTCAATTGCCGCTGTTGTCGACGACAACCCCTCTCCCGATAAATATTTATTTGGAATCAAGGTCGATTATCCCCGCGAAGAATATTTTGAGGAAGCCAATGCGGTTTTTATCACCTGCGCAGACAATAAGTATGTTTTCGATATTGAAAAGAAAATAAAAAATAAAAACAAAGACATGAAAATAATTAAACTTTCTAAGATATTAGAGAAAAGCGTACTCATTTAAGGAAACATGCAGATGCCGCAAATAAAAAGAAAGATTAATCAATGAACAGGACAAAATGGTTTGAACACATCGACAAAGTCTGCGATATATTGAAAAATGTGTCTTTCAAATACAATGAAGGCTCTGACTTGACTCCGGATAAAGGCTTCAGTGAGTGGGAAAAAATGGCTGTCGATGTCTTCTCGGGAAAAAACACCATATATATGATAGGAAACGGAGCAAGTGCTTCAATGGCCAGTCATTTTGCTGCGGATTTAGCTAAAAACGCCGGAATACACACGGAAGTTTTCTCAGACCTCTCTCTCATCACAGCTATATCCAATGATATGGGATACCATGAGGTTTTCGCGGAACCTCTTCGGAGACGCGGCAAGAAAGGGGATGTTCTGGTTTTAATAAGCAGTTCCGGCAAATCCTCAAATGTTCTTAATGCCTTGAATGTCGCAAAAAAACTCGGAATCAGGACAGTAACGCTGTCAGGCATGAAACCAGACAATCCTCTTAGAAAAAATGGAGATCTCAACATTTATATTGCCGGAGATACTTACGGCTCTGTCGAAACAGCCCATGCGACAATCCTTCATTATTGGATGGATTTGGTTGAGAAAGCTATAAAAAAAATTCCTAGTAGCTAGTAGTGTGAATAGCTGGCGATTTAAAGTGAGCCCTTTTGCCTGAACAATTTTTTCTTTCTTTAAGGTGTGAAACACCTGCGGCGGAGCCGCTCTTTTCTTAAA
>CAZYVR010000661.1:0-1676 GCA_964651145.1 uncultured Victivallales bacterium
CGGAGAGATACAGCCACAGGAATAACGCCGCAGGAACATAACGGAATGGGAACGCCAATTGCGGATGCTTTTACGGCCTGAGAAATGCCGCTTCCGCCAAGGTGTTTTTCCACAAATTCGGCGGGAATAATCACCGAAAGTATTCCGGCCATAAGAAAGCCCAGCAAGAGATATGGAGACATCTCGCAGGCGACCAGCCATACAGTCAGTAAAATTTCAATTGCTTTATCCATATTTTATAATACAAAAATATAGTTGCTACCAGCGAAGAAGCATAGCGCCCCAGGTCAATCCTCCACCAAAAGCCGTTAGCAATATATAATCGCCTCTCTTTACCTGCTCTTTTCTCACCATCTCATCAATGCAAATGCCAATGGACGCGGCTGAAGTGTTGCCGTATTTGTCCACATTCATGTAAACATTGTCTTCCGGGATTTTCAAGCGCGTGGCCACAGCTTTTAAAATTCTGTAATTAGCCTGATGCGGCACCAGCCATCTGATATCTGACGGCTCAAGTCCAACTTCCTTCATTATATCCTTGCACGCGCCGACCATGGCGTTCACTGCAAGCTTAAAGACCTCTTGTCCGCCCATCTTAAGATAATGCAAACGCTGGTCAATAGTCTCGTGAGTAGTCGGCATAGCCGAGCCGCCGGCTGGAAGATGAAGAATATCAGTATAGTTTCCATCAGAGCCAAGCTTTGAGGCAAGAAAACGGTCGTCGTTGTCAGGGCATCTCTGCAACAGCAAAGCGGAGGCTCCATCACCGAACAACACGCAAGTGCTGCGATCTTCCCAATCGGTTATGGACGAAAGCTTTTCAGCGCCTATGACCAAGTAGTTTTTATAATGCAAATTTGATCTGAGCATTGCGCAAGCAACTTCCAGAGAATAGAGAAGTCCTGAGCAAGCAGCCTGCAAGTCAAAGCAGAACGCATTTTTAGCTCCGAGTTTTCTCTGGACAACACACGCAGTGCTTGGAAATACTTTGTCATGGCTGATAGACGCAACGGAAATAATATCCAGCTCTTCGGGTTTCACGCCAGCCATTTCAAGGGCTTTCAGAGCAGCGTTGAATGCCAAGTCGGAAGTGCATTCGTTTTCAGCGGCAATTCTGCGTTCTTTGATGCCTGTGCGGGTGCTTATCCACTCATCGGTAGTGTCGACCATTTTTTCAAGGTCGGCATTCGTAAGTATTTTTTCCGGCATGTATGAGCCGGTTCCTGCAATCTTAACACTCATATTAACTCCTGATGAAATTTATCTAAAAGCCCAGTCTGACTTTTAAAGATCCGTAGTCACATTGGCTTCCTGAATTCTTCCAGTGATTTGATCATTCACTCGAAGCTTTATAAATTCAGAAGCCACCCTTATTGCATTTCTGACCGACTTCTTGGTGGAAGAGCCATGTCCGACAATGCAGGTGCCATTAATGCCAAGCAATGGAGCTCCGCCATATTCTTCCGCATCGCCTATTGCTTTCAAGTCGCGAAAAGCATTCCTCGCTAGAATAGCTCCAGTTTTTCTGACTGCGTTTTTGGCGAAAACATCTTTAAGCCATTGAACAGTCGCCCGGGCAAGGCTTTCACTGGATTTTAGCAAAATATTGCCGACAAAACCATCGCAAACAACAACGTCGGCAGTTTTATTGAAAACGTCATGTCCTTCCACATTGC
>CAZYVR010000662.1:0-1675 GCA_964651145.1 uncultured Victivallales bacterium
GATGATTCCCAATTCATGGATGGGACAAGCAATAAAAAAGTCGGCTAAAGATCCTGGGGCTGGGTCAAATGAAATAAAAGCCAGTCGTTTTTTTCCGAGAGCAAGCAAATGATTAATCCCTATATATCCTGCATGTTCATAATCTACCAGAATTTTAGATGCTTTCACAGGCGCTTCTATATGAGAATGATTTTCATAGCGGTTGATAAAGATTAATTTTGTATGCCGATTAAGCTTTGAAAGTATTTCAAAGGGGAAAAGATCACATCCGTCAATGACAATGGCTTTGGGGATTTCCTTCAGGAATGCTGGGATTTGAGTATTAAGGCTGGCTTTGTCTGTCACGTCGAAGGATACAGTGAAATACCCTTTTTTTTGTAAGGATGGCAAAAAATAATTTTCAAAAAGCATATGATGTTCGGGATTAGTTTGCGCAACTAATCCAACAGAATAGGCTGTTACAGACTTTTGAACTTCTTTCACATAGGTCCCATCGCCAACAAGGCGTTCAAGCATTCCCTTTTCCACTAAGCTCGTTACGGCTTTGTTTACAGTCATGTGATTCATGCCATATTGTTTTGCAAGAGTCCGTTCACTGGGTAATTTTGTTTTGGGAAGGTGCAGCCCTTTTCTAATTTGCTCCTCTAAGCAGTCAGACAGTTGCTGGTATTTTGGAATATTTTTAATAGACATTTTGATCTTTTCGCAAATATGCTCTCTTTAGTATTGTATCATACAATGATTGTATAATACAATACCGCTTTTGTCAAGATATCTGAAATAAAAAAGCGCTGTTTTATAAAAATACGCTATTAGACGGAGCCGCCGTTATACAGCTTGAATGAAAAATCCTCCTTGCATTCCATGTGAGCTAGAAGCATAGTAGGCAAGGTTATTGCGGACAGCAGTTTTAAGCCTTTGAGTTTTAAATAAAAAAAAGATTCCTGCAAAATAAATTCTTATAAGATTCATTTCTCAAGGGGGAAAATGGAAAAGATAATTATAATCGGCGGAGGCGGAACGGGCGGGGCTTTGGCGTATGATCTCGCGTTGCGCGGCTTCAACGTTTCACTTTATGAACGCGGAGAACTTACATCTGGAACCACCGGGCGGCATCACGGACTTCTTCATAGCGGCGCAAGGTATGCGGTCAATGACAAGGAAGCCGCAAGAGAATGCATAAGAGAAAATATGATTCTTCGCAAAATAGCGCCCGAAGCCCTGGAGCTGAACGACGGCCTCTTTGTGGGTGTTGATGATGAAGATATGGCTTTTCTTGATGAATTTATGGAATCATGCGCGGCCTGCGGCATCCCAACGGAACAGCTGTCAAAAGCCAAAGCATTGGAGCTTGAGCCGCTCTTGAATCCTAATCTGAAAGTGGCAGTGAGAATTCCAGACGGAACAATAGACGCCTGGCGTTTGCCAATGTCTTTTTTTGCAGCCGCCAAAGCCAGGGGCGCAAATATAAACAGCTTTTGTGAAGTTGTTGGAATCCATAAAAAAAAGACTTGCGCAACTGGGGTAAGAATCAAGGATCACGCAACCGGCAAAGAATATGACGACTCAGCCGATTTGATTGTAAACGCAACAGGAGCATGGGCGGAAAGAATCGCTGCCATGGCAGGCATCAACATTCCCATTCAGCCAGGGCCCGGCGTAATGGTCGCGGTTG
>CAZYVR010000663.1:0-1664 GCA_964651145.1 uncultured Victivallales bacterium
AGCTTTGAAAAAATCCCAAGCCAAAAACTCAGTTTTACGGACAGACCCTAGATATGTGTTATTATTGCATGTCAGGTTTCCAATGCAAACTAATTATCTGAAAAATCGCTTTCTTTGAGCTGGTAAGTCCGCTCCGCCAGTTCCAGAGTCCTTTCGCGTCTTGAAAACAGCACGGGCCTGTTTTTCTTTGTGTCATAAAATTCGATTTCCACAGGCTGCTCCACGCCCAGTCCTCTGAGCAAATTCTGAATAACAGTCACAGCCATATTTCTGGCCACGCCCCTGTTCTGTTCAAGGCTGTGCGGAAGGCCGCCATCTTTCATGCCGGAATTGATGGCTTTCCAGCATCTTGCTAGAATCTCATGCTTTTCATCCTTGCCTATTTTTCCGCTGTCAATGTCTATAAAAAGTTTTGACTCGGCAAAGCCAGGCTCGGATATTTCAACCTCAATGTCCGCAACCTGAAGCGCAACTTTGTCAAGGCCGCCGTAGCTGTCGTCGTCAATTTTTTCAAAATGCGCCTTTTTGACCAGAGGCGCGTAATATCTAACCTCGACAGGATAGACAACATAAGCGCTTACATCTTTCTTGAAGAATTTAAGAAAAGGCAGCTTCCCTTTAAATTCGCCCTGAAAAAGAACTTTAGTTTTGAGAACCTCCAATCGCGGGTCATGGCTGATTATTTTGGAGGCGACAGTCAGCTCCAGCTCCTCGGCTTTTCGCCATTCCTTTATCAGTCCCCTGCCAATGCTTGAGCCAATCCCGAAAAAGGCGGAAAGCCCTTTGGCTCCGACCTCAATGAGGATAAGAAGAAAAACCAGGCATATAAATATAAAAATCAAAAGAGCAATTACTATATAACCCCAAGTCGCCATATTTTTTGTATGTCCTTTTTTATGAAATCAACAACAACAATGTCGCCTCAAACAGCGTTTTTTTCAAACAGCGTTGCAATTAAAAAGCTCAACGCAGTTGTTAAAAAAACGGCGGAGCCGCAGCGCCGAACCGGGTCGTGCCCGGACGTGCTCCAGCGGCGGAACGCTGGTCGACAAAGCCGAAAGTGGCAGGCAGAAATGAATCACGCGACAAAATAGGCGCCAATAAAATAGGCACCAATATTTGCTGTACAGGGCGCTTACTCGTCCAATATAAGCGGAGAGAACCTTGGAATCCAAGGTTTCAATTGCAAGATGAAAATGATTGCTCATCACAGCGCAATGATAAATTTCAAGTTTAAAATGCGCCTGTTGTTCAAAAAGCAAACGACAGAAATAATCGCGTTCCTCGCGGCTGGACAATATCCAGGAGCTGTTGATTCCGCGATTATACACCTTCTCCCATTCGCCATCGAGGAACTCTGCCCATATCTCACACTAAGCCATACTGGCACCGAGTTTTCTTCCGAGTTTTCTTGCAAATATTCTGAGAAAAACCGCAGATAGCCAATAATGCATTTTGCAGCCGGGCGTGGTGATGGTGGAATTGAATTTTTTGTTTTCCGGAATATTTTTTTGTTATCACACTCATGTTTTCTTCCTTATTTTAGGGTTGCAAATGTTTGACAAAAGCGCCAAGGATGAAAAATACAGATTCCCTTTACTTTTTTTATATATCTAGGGTCTGTCCGTAAAACTGAGTTTTTGGCTTGGGATTTTTTCAAAGCT
>CAZYVR010000664.1:0-1664 GCA_964651145.1 uncultured Victivallales bacterium
CAGACAAATTTTTTGTCAGACGCATGGACATAGCTGAACCCGAAAGCGCGGTTAAAATACTTGAAGAGCTTGTTACTGAAATGCAAGGCTTGGATTTGCTTGTTGTCAGCGCCGGAGTTGGGCATGTAAATCCTGAATTGTCATGGAAAAAGGAAAAAGAGACAATTGATGTCAATGTGTCGGGCTTTACAGCCATTGCCGATGCGGGCATGTTGCACTTCCTTAAACAAGGACGTGGTCATTTAGTCGGAATATCTTCAATTGCCGCGTTTCGCGGAGGCGCGGAATCTCCAGCTTACAACGCTTCCAAAGCTTATGTCTCAAATTACCTGGAAGGCTTGCGCTTCAAGGCAGGCAAATCAGGGATGCCAATCAGTGTTGCCGAGATCATTCCTGGCTTTGTTGACACTAACATGGCAAAAAGTGAGAACCTTTTCTGGGTTGCTCCTGTGAGAAAGGCTGCGCTTCAAATTTTTAAGGCAATCAGGAAAAAGAAGGCGCGCGCATACATCACAAAGCGCTGGAGAATTATAGCCTGGCTGCTGAAGCTCCTCCCTGATTTTATTTGCCAGAAAATGTGATATAGGTTTGATGCATAAATATTGCGCCAATTGCCATGGCTACAGTTGAATTCCGAAGCTTGCGGCAATATTAGTAAGCATATGAATAAAAAACATCGAAAAAAAGATATGCATAAAAATATGCATAAAGACAGAAAAAAGAGTGGGAAACAGGAACAGCGTTGTTCTGAAAAAAAAGTAATCGGCAAACTGACTGTAACGGCCACTGGCCTGGGATTCGTTTCTCTCGATAACGAGGACGCTGATATATTTATTCCTCCTCGCTACGTGGGCGGAGCGCTTCATGGCGACAAAGTGGAAGTTCAGCTTTTTGAAGAAGACCCCGAAAGCAGATTAAACGGCAAGGGACCCGCCGGCAAAGTTATTGAAATTGTGGAACGGACACGAAAAACCGTTGTGGGCGAGCTTATTGCCGGAAGAAAAGTGCGCCCCTTGAGCAAAAATCTCCCTCAGGATATCAACGTGAGCGGCAAACTCCACGGAGCCAACAAGGGCGAATGGGTTGAAGTTGAGCTTGCCACTAATGAAAAACAGCGCGACGAACATTATGGACAGATCCGCAAAGTCATTGGAAAAGCCGGGGACATCGACGGGGACATCGACGCAGTTATCTGCGAATTTGATTTGCCGGAGCCTTATACAGAAGAGCAAGATGAAGAGGCTTCGCAGATACAGCCCAGAGATATTGCCAGGACAGACTTGACAAAGCTTTTTTGCGTGACAATCGACCCGCATGACGCAAAGGACTTTGATGACGCAATTTCTATCACCAAAGGCAAAAAGACCAACCAGTTGGAGTTGGGTGTTCATATCGCCGATGTGGCGGCATGGATAAGGCCAGGCTCAATATGGGACAGGGAAGCCTACAAGAGGTCGTTCACTGCCTATTTGCCAGGCAGAACGCTTCCGATGCTCCCACGGACACTCACCAAGAACATCAGCCTTACGGAAGGCAAAAAATCATTTGCGCACACAGTGCTGTTTACTGTTGATTCTGAAACAGGCGAAATACTCAAGTCAAAGCGCTGCCACAGTTTTGTCAAGGTTACAAAACGCTTGAATTTTGACGAAGTTCAGGAGTTC
>CAZYVR010000665.1:0-1656 GCA_964651145.1 uncultured Victivallales bacterium
CAAAGCCTTGGGTTGCTCCATGACATTTTCAACTGAACCGTTTGCTCCGGCTCTCCATTTAAAGTCAATTCTTTGTCAAATTCTTTATCGTCTTTGCCTTTCGATTTAAAATCAAACTTAACATCGGCCGCGCCTTTCACCCCTTCAGGGTTCAAGATCCTGAGTTTTAACAAAACTTCTTTTTCCCTAAAAGACGGAAAAGCCAAAACGCTTGCGACTTGAACAGAAGACGGTCCGCTTTCAAGCCATACATCATCAAGCGCAATCTCGCCATGATCGCCAATGCTGGGTTCCCCTTTCCACAGATTTGAATACTTCCTGTCAATAAAAACAGACAAAGTATTTTCGCCGGGCATCAAATATTTGCCCACATCCAAACGCATCCTGTTTGGAATAGCCGTGTAAGACGGCGAATCGTTGACAAAGGAGTCAATCAGTCTGCCGTTTATATAAATTCTCCCATAATCGCCAACTATGTTTGTAAAGTTGACAAAAAGATTTTTTTCCTTAATTTTTTCAGGAACAACAAATGCTCTTTGATACCATGCCGCCCGATATTTTATCAATGGTTTCCCGTTCCATTTCCATTTAAGAGAAACCATTTTGCCATTTTTCTCCTTGTAAACATCAAAAAGAGGAGAGCGAAAACTGCCGGGAACTCTCATCAAACCCCAAGCTAAAGAGGGCGGATAAATAGAGTATTTATTTGTTGGAATTACGCGCCATATGCCGTTCAGACAAACGCCCTGTCTCGCTCCTACATCTTTCTTTTGAGCATCCTTTAAAGACCATAATTGCCGCTCAAGAGTTGAAAGCTTCGATATACTCAAACGCGAAAGGCCTGCAAGAGCCTTTTCCTGTTTAAGCAAAGCCCCAAGAAATAACGAAGGATAAACTTTATTAAGAGCTAAAATATCCTTTGTTTCGGCAACCTGCCCACCAATTGTTATTTTATTTATTTCCCCTATTGAAAAAGCGTCAAGCTTTTTTTCGTCCTGCAACGCTCCGTCAATATAAAAGCTTATTTTCCCTTTGGCATTGACATTGACCAATAAATGATGAAGTTCATTAAGAGACAATAAATATGGCGATGTCAAAGCAACACTCATTGTCCCTTTGCCAGCTTGCAAGGCAATGCGGCCTTCCATTCCAGTGACAGAAAACCCGAGGTTTAAATTGGAGGCTTCAATGCTAAAAATTTTAAGCGGAGAAGAGTATTGTGATTTTTTTAATTTAAACCAACTGGAAAATGATTTAACTTCGCCTTTTTTGTCAAAAAACACAGCAGAATTGCCATTTTCATTGAACAGGACAACATCTGAAACCGTCGTTCCGGGAAGTTTAAAAGCAGGCATAACAGACAAAGGCTTTGCGTCCTTCAAATCAATATTTTTTGCCTCTTTGTCTTCTGTGGACGTCGTCGCAAGGTCTTGTATTTCGATCTGTGGCAATGCCTTGGAAAATATTTTCATATCATCATAAATGCCGTCGCCAACCACCGAGTTGTAATTATTGTACTTATTGTCGCCCAGCCATATACTGGCGGGTTGCCATTTTGCAGGAATGACAAATTTGCCATCAGGAGCGTTGCTGTCCTTAAAAAGAGCCCCATTTATATAAAGCGCAGTTTCGCCACTTTTTAAATTCCAGGTCATT
>CAZYVR010000666.1:0-1651 GCA_964651145.1 uncultured Victivallales bacterium
CAAGCTGCTTCAGAAGCGCCTTGTTGTATTCAGAAAAAAACAAAGACAACAAAATGGCTGCCTATTTTCATGACAAAGCAGCAAATCTGAAGTGACGCGACAAGTTGATCATTTACAAAGCGGCAATGCACTCTTTTTACCATTTGAACAATTATGACTTGGCTTTATATTACTTGCGCAAACTAGAGGACACTCCTATTCAGAATTTTGCGCATAATAATGCATTTGTGGGAACAATCTTGTGCAGGAAAGGCAGATTTTGGGATGCATTGCCGTATTTGAGAAAGGACAGTGAAATTTATCCTTTTTCAACGGGGAGCTGGCATAATTTGTGTCGATTATACTTGATCCTTGGAATGCGCAAAGACGCTGAGGACAAATATCAGAGAATGCTCCTCACTTTGAAATACAAAGGACTGACACTGGAAGACCTTCCAGCTTTGCTTGAAAATCCGGATTATGATTTAAAGCCATATTTATTGCTTGAAGAAAAACAGAAAAAGAAACCTTGAGCATGGATGATAGAGCATGATTGAATGGCTTCAACATTTTGATTGCGGTCTTTTTATGGCGATTGCGTCAGTTGCCTTTGTCATTCTTTCATCATATTCCATTGGTTATATATTTTTCGAAAAAATTCTAAAACTTAAATGGCGGGACAAGCGCTTCGAATCTGCAGTCTTTTTTGTTTTAGGACTAAATGTGCTTTCTGTTCTTTTTTTAGCGCTTGGATGTATTGGGGCAATGTCTCCGTTTTTATTATGGTCTGTATTCTCTTCTGGCTTTGCATTCGGCTCTCTTGTTGTCTTCAAAAAAATGAGCTTCAATATCTCACTTCTGTGTGAGAAGCGCCGTGTTGCAACAGTCATAATCCTGCTTCTGCCGCTGATTTTCCTGATTAGTTCGGCTTTGACGCCGCCAATAGGCTGGGACGAGCTCACTTATCATATAGCTGTTCCATTGCGTTGGTCAAATGACGGTTTCCCGCATGTATATTTGGATAATCCTTTTTCTGGTTTTCCATCCTTTGCTGAGTTCTTTTACTGGGCAATGATAGAAACTGGCGGACTTATGGCGCCGCGCTTGTTCACATGGGCATTGTTTCCGATGATTGTTTTTGCTATATTTCTTTTGTTGCGGCCTGGGCTTTCGCGTTTTGCCGCTGTTTCGTTGTGTTTTGCATTCATAATTTCGCCAGTCGCGCTTATGCTGATAAAAGAAGCCTATGTTGAGCCTTTTATTCTTCTGAATTTGCTGGGAGCCATGCTTCTCATAAAAGGAGCCGCCAGAGAAGCCAAAACGGCTCCCCATCTTAAATTTATGATTGCCCTGGGAGTTTTTGCCGGAGGCGCCATTGCGGTAAAAATGACAGGAGCTGGAGTTGCCGTAGCTATTTTTATCATTTTTCTTGGTGGCGGCATGTCCTTTAAATATCTGTCAAAGCGATTTCTGTTTTTTGCCGTCGCCGCCACAATAATGGCATTTCCCTTTTATTTGCGCCCATGGCTGATAACCGGCAATCCGACATATCCGTTTTTCCCGAAAATTTTTGCGGCTCATAAAGCGGCTTATGAAGCAGGCGTCTATCACCATGCGGCCGGCAGCGAAAAATATGGACTCTTCGACTGTCATTCTTTTTTTACAAATCCTG
>CAZYVR010000667.1:0-1633 GCA_964651145.1 uncultured Victivallales bacterium
TTTTCATTTTTTTCTCTGGAATACTTGTCAATTCCAAGTTATAGTAAGATAAGATATTATACAAATTGGAAAAAACGACTCTTATTTATGAAAATTCCTCATTCCAAGCCATATTTTGACGCAAATGACGAACACATTGTGCTTGACACGCTTCGCCGGAAATATGTGTCTTCCGGCTACTTGGCGGAAAAACTGGGAATAATGGGCGCTTCATTATTGAAAAAGGAGTGGGGAATTGCCACTCAAAGCGGCACAGACGCTCTGACCACTGCTCTGGCATTGCTGGATTTGCCGCCAAAAAGCAAAGTTATGACTCCTGCTTACATATGCGGGGCGCCTTTGGACGCGCTGGCTCTTGCGGGTTTGATCCCGGAGCCGGTGGATATAGAAAAGGAGACTCTGTCCATATCAGTAACACAGGCAAATAAAAACAAAGAAGCTTCCGCAGTGATAGGAGCGCACCTTTTTGGGATTCCAGCGCCATTGCAGGATTTGGAAAATCCAAATCTGATCGAAGACTGCGCTCAAACATTGCTGGCGGAAAACAACGGAGTGACAAGCGGGGAATCGGGGTGCCTGTCTATATGCTCGTTCTATGCCACTAAGCTTCTGACGACAGGACATGGAGGCTTGCTTGCCGGAAACGACCCTAAGCTGCGCCAGAAAGCGGAAGAACTGTTCAAACATGACAACACCGAAGAATGGGAGCCGCATTTTCATTTTCTTATGTCAGACTTTAACGCGGCTCTTGGAATAAGTCAGATAGAAAAACTTGAAAATTTCATCTCGGAGCGAAAAAAAACAGCAAAAAGATACACGCGCGCCCTGACTGGCTCTGAAAAAATGCCCAACAGCATTTATTCGCGCTTCCTGACAGTTGCAAAAAACGGCAAAGCCGATGAAATAATTCACCGCTTTAACGAAAATGGAATAGAAGCGAAGCGTCCAGTCTACAAACCGCTGTACATGTATCTGAGACTGGATGACAAGCTCTTTCCCAATGCAAAATGGGCTCACGACAACATTGTGTCAATTCCGATTTATCCAGGGATGAGCGAAAAAGATCAAAATAAAATAGAAATTTTTTTGGAGAAAAACAAAAATGACCTTAGTTGCTGGCCACCAGCCTAATCTATATCCTTATGGAGGCTTCTTCTCCAAAATGGCGAGTGTCGACAAATTCGTAATAGTGGACAACACTCAGTACGTCAAGAAACAATATCATAATCGCAACAGGATCAAATTGCCTGGCGGAGAAACTATATGGCTGAACATTCCTGTGAAAACAGCCGGCCGCTTCAACCAGGCTATAAACGCCGTAGAAACAGACAACATCCATAACTGGCGTGAAAAGCACAAAAAAACCATCGAACGGAGTTACCGCAAGGCTCCTTTTTTTGAAATATTTTACCCGGAGCTGGAAGAGCTGCTGGCTCGAGACTGGAAGTTTCTCGCCAACTTTAACATAGAATTCATACGAACTTGCGCCGCATTTCTTGAAATAGACACCCAGTTGCTGACAGCGTCTGAAGCAAACATTTTCGGCAAATCGACCGGACTAATCATCGACATCTGCCGAAAGACCGGCGCCGACTCTTATCTTCACGGCAAGCACAGCCTGGACTATGTGGAT
>CAZYVR010000668.1:0-1621 GCA_964651145.1 uncultured Victivallales bacterium
GCCTGTTTTAGCTTCGCTTTAAAACAGCCAGCAGCTCTGACATCAGGCCATGCGCGCTGTCGCGCCCACGAAGTGGGTTTAAAAGTGGCTTCGCCACCGGCTTTGCCGACCAGCGATTCCGCCGCTGGATGGCGTCCGGACATAGTCCGATTTTTATTCCGACTCCGTCGGCTTTTTTATTTTTCAGGACTTTTGGCGGCTCTGTCGCATTGCCCAATAAAACTTAAAATCCTATTTTTCGAGAGGGCAGGGGTTGACAAAATACAAGAAATAGTTTATATGTAAACCAATGAAGCTACTTTTAATGCTTCAATAGTTAACTAAGAGAACTAATTGTAGGTGTATAATGAATGTTCTTCAGAGAAAAATTTTGAAATATATTCTTTCAGTCGAAAATGTATCTAAGGCTTCTATTTCTAAAAAAATGAACATCAGTAAATCGGCCATAGGCAAGCAGGTTAATGAGTTGGTTCAGGCTGGCATTGTTTATGAAGATGGAACTTTTTTTTCAAGCGGTCTAGGGCGTCGTCATGAACGTCTTAAAGTTAAACCTGAATCATTTTATGCCTGCGGGATGAGTCTCGCTTCGCGCTCTTTGGATATTTGCTTGATAGACGCCTCTTTGGGAATAGTTCACATTGAGAGCTATGCCATCTCGTTTGATTTTGCAAAACTTGATAAAAGCTTTTGTGAGATTATTGAATGTTTCAATTTATTCATGGCAAAATCAAGAATCAAATCAAATAAAATCACAGCAATAGGAGTTTCTTGCTCAGGGATAGTCGATTGCAATACTGGAGATTTATTGAGAAGCGGGTCCTTGTGTATAAAAGAAAGAATTCCTTTAGGAAAAGAACTGGAGGAAAGACTGAAAATTCCAGTGTTCGTGGAGGAAACTGTAAATACGCAAGCGCATTATGAATATAATTGTGGAATTGGACGAGGAGTGAAAAACATGCTTTTTACAAGTTGCCAGTCTGGATGTTCAGGAATTATTATTAATGGTGAGCTGTTTCATGGGACAGCTTGTCGCTCTGGTCAAACTGATAAATATATTGTTGACCAGCAGGGCCCCATTTCAGAATCAGGACAGAGGGGAACTCTCAGTAGTTACTTTTCAATCTCAGCTTTTTTAAAACAAGTAGAGCAAGTGCCTTGTTCAGAAAGAAACTACGATTTATTAAAAATTAGAACAGAAGCGGAATTCAAAAAAGCCTATAAAATGGGAAATCCTATAATATGTCAAATTGTAAAAGAAGCTTCTTCTTATGCAGCTTTCTTCTTTTACAATATTATGACGCTTCTGCCTATGGATATAATTGTTGTTGACAATTGGCTGGGAGCTCAACCCGAATGTTGCTTGGATATAATTAAGCATGAACTTCGACGCCATGCGGATTTCGGGTTGGAAGTCAAAGTTGGAGTAAGCTCCTGCGAAGAGGATAAGCGTTGCTTTTATATTTCATGCTTAGCTTTGATGAGATCTCTTGCGGGCAAAACATTATCGTAAAATTAGTTTCAAAAAGGACTGGAGGGTGTAATGGGTCAAGCTGGTGGAAATAGGCTGTCTGTAAAAACTCAAAGTAAATTGTTGGGAAATTTTTTCGAACTTTGTTTTTGC
>CAZYVR010000669.1:0-1601 GCA_964651145.1 uncultured Victivallales bacterium
TGACGAATTTGATCCCATGTTCCGCATAGGTTCTTTTTCCGGGAACGCTGAAAAAACAGGAGAGCTCTTATTTGAATTGGCGCTAAAAAAAGACTTCCCTAAACCTGAGGCATATTTGATTCCGTATAAATGGAGAAAAGGCACAGTTCCCCTGAAAAAAACGGAACGCCAGGCAAGGATTCAAAATGAAAAATAGCTTACAAATGAGGAATAAAAAAATGAATGCACAGAAAAATGCAAGAAGAGAAGCTTATACTTTCACACTCATCGAACTCCTCGTTGTGATTGCCATCATTGCAATACTGGCCTCAATGTTGCTTCCGGCTCTAAATAAAGCGAGAGGGAGGGCCAAAGACATAAGTTGTATAAGCAGTCTTAAACAAATAGGCGTCATAACCAGCATGTATCTCGACGATTATCTATATTTCATGCCCAAATATGGAGGCAACTTTACTTCAAGCACCGGAAGAGCTTTGGACGTTCTCTACTGGTACAGCAAACCGTCGCTGCCCAAGACCGATCAAATGACATACAGAGGAACCGAAGCCATTGAAAAGACTCCTTTCCCTCCATTTGATTGTCCAACAAGCCCGGCGTCCAACCCCAAATTATTGATGCAGGATTACGGAATGAATGTATCAACGTTCGCGAAGAAAGTAAGCGGTGTACGGAGGCCTTCTGAACGCGGAATAATCATGGATATCTATCAGACAGCAACAAACTGGCCGCTTGCCACTGCCTGGCCTGGCACCAATGTGGATGTATGGGTCGGAGTCGCGCTGGTCTCTCCTGTATGGAGACACTCCAGAGGAATTAACATACTATTTCTTGACGGACACGCAAACCAACGCCCAAAAGCGGAAGTGCCTGTATCCCCTGGAACATCTCATGAACAATATTTCTGGGGCGGCGGAAGCGACGGAAAAGATGGAAGTCAATAATTAGTCATCACTGAAAAAGCAAGTAAAAACAGGAGAAAAACATGGGATTAAAATCCAAAACTCTGAAAACAATTGCATTGTTTTTATTATCATCACCTCTCTTCAGCGCGGAAAACAACAATTTCTTTTCAGTGGAAAAAGATGGCTCCATAAAAGCTGGCAACCTTATTTTCAGAGCTGTCTGCCATGACGCCTCCTGGAAAAATCCTACCTCTCAGAAAAAGTGCGTCCCTGATACCCCTGTTCCTGAAAATTCAGAGAACTGTAAAATAAGCGCAACATTCAATGTGCACGGTGGATATTTTCAGATGCATGAGAATATAAGCCATATATCTCCCAATTCGATTCGCTGTTCATACACTCTCAAAAGCGACAAGGGAGTGGCGGCAAAGCAGCTAGCGCTTCAGACCGTAATCGATCCTAACGATTACTCCGATCCCTATATTCTCCTTGACGGCAGGAAATGCGCTTTTAATCAAAAGCTTAATGAAAAAAAATGGAATATCAGCTTTTCAAATATTTCGACGATAGAAATCCCATTAAATAAAGGAACGTTGCTTATAAAAGGAGAGAGCCTCAGCGGCAATCTGGTCGACAGACGAATGTAAGCATAACCGCATAAATATTTTAAAAATAAATCTTGCAGTTTATCGCTTCTAG
>CAZYVR010000670.1:0-1593 GCA_964651145.1 uncultured Victivallales bacterium
ACGCCTGAAGGATTTTGTCCCAATATTCTATAAAGCTATAGGACCGACGGCGGATTGATTTCGAAGAGTTTTATTGAAACAATTTTTTTGTAATGGGTGAAATCTTTGTCTGTGGTAAAGATGGGAACATCGAGTCTCATTGCCACAGCACAAATTAGAAAATCAATATGAGAACCCTGTACACCTTGCTGCCTGCATTTATTACACGCTTGGGCTGCCAGTTCATAATCGGAATCCTGAATGGGAACGTTTTCAAAAAAGGAAAGTTTTTCCTTCAATTTTTCAAACTTTCCTAAATCACTGTAACCCGATAGGATTTCTTGTCGAATGGGACCGATTAAAAGCGCCCGTTGATCTTCGACCAAGAACCTGAGTTGCTTGACTTCCTGATGATATTCTTTATTGTGTGTACGAAAAGCATATGACCAGATGGGTGTATCAACTAAAACTTTCACCGTTTTCTGCCTTTCTTGTAATCATAATCCGGATCCGGATCTAAAGTCCCAAACAGACCTAATATTTCCAACTGTTTACGCCTGGCTATAAATTCTTTTAACGCCAGATTGACAGTTTCTTTCTTGGTCTTCAGTCCGCCAATATCCAGTGCTTTTCTTAATAACTCAGGGTTTATTGCTAAATCTGTGGCCATTCGAAATCTCCATTTTACACGAATTTCTACACAATGTGTCACACATGAGAACTCATGTCAAAGGCCAGGGTTTCAAACCAGGTGGCTCAATTATGAGGCCGGGACGCTTTCCCCTCAGTCATAAGGCGGGAAATGCTCGAATAAAATTGTCCCAGATGAAGGGGCTTTGGTATTACCAGGTCTGCTCCGGGGGGGGGTGAAAGTTCAGCGTCATCGCTGTTTGAAGCATTGAGCAGAGCGATGGGTAAATCCGGGTGGGTATGACGAACTTTTCGAATGAGCCATGCGGTCTTTTCGGGGCTTTTACTTTGATCTATCAGCAACAGACGAAACGGGCCGCCCTTCAAGGCTTTAAAGCATTCACCAAAGCTGTCAACACGGATGATGTGAAGGGGTTTGCTCGACAGAAAGCGGCAAAGCAAATTGATCAGGATGTTTTGACCCCCGATGAGCAGGATTCGTGCGTCTTTGATGGATCTCTTTTTGGGTCGATCGTCTGTTTTAAACGGGCTATGTCCCAGCGGCAGTTTAACATGAAAGGTTGCCCCCCCCGCTTCATGGCGCGTTACCCCAATTTTCCCACCGTGCCTTTCAATGACCGCACGGGCCAGGCTCAGCCCCAGGCCTTTGTGCCCGTCTCCCTTGGTGGTGAAAAAGGGATCAAAGATGTTGTCCACCACATTTTTATGGATGCCGATCCCGTTTTCCTGCACATAAACGTTGATTAGCCCAGGCTTTTCATCGGCCGTCAGGTAGATTTCCCCTTCAGCTTCAAGTGCCTCCGCAGCGTTGGCGATGAGGCTCATAAAGGCATTGTGTAAATCCTTCCGGCACCCGTGTAGGGGCGATGAGGCATTGAGAGAGGTTTTGAAGAGGATTTGATCCTCAGGATTATTGCTCTGCCCATAATGGGTCCCATTTTCCGAACAGTACGCTGCAACCGA
>CAZYVR010000671.1:0-1575 GCA_964651145.1 uncultured Victivallales bacterium
AGGAACTTGAGGTCAATATATTCACTCGGGGTCTGACCCCATGTTTACAAAAACAAAAAAATAGAGGGGAAAACACTTATATCCATTTTTTGACCGGAAAAAATTGATTTAAGAGCGGCTTGTAGAGGATTATTTTATGATTTTGAATTTAAAACACAAGAAAAAAGCCCATAACATGGGGTCAGACCCCAAGCATCCAACAAGAAAAAAGCCCATAACATGGGGTCAGACCCCAAGCATCCAACCCCAAGCATCCACCAAGCATCCAAACTATTGGATGCATCGGGCAATATTGTGGCGCACTACGAATACTCTCCGTTCGGCAAGCAGACCATAGTTACCGGGACTTACACCTTGCATAGTTTAGAGCCTCTTCAAAAGCCCGCCAGCGGGTGTTTTGCTCTTTGTTCTTTAGCTGTGTCATAAACGTGAACCTACTTAGCTTCGAGCTTTTTGAGCGCGGCTTTTGCCGCGGTGCGGAGCCTTACGTCGCTGCTTTTTCGATATTTTTGGAGCATTCCTATGGACGAGGTGTCGCCGAGTATTCCCAAAGCGGCTATGGCTGACATTTTTAGAGAAATGCTTTTGGTTGTGTTGAGAATTTCTTTGGCTAATGGAATAATCTTTTGATCTTTCAGGTTTGCGCCAACTTGCAGAGCTGAAATTTTTACGATTGCTGGCGCGTCTTTGTCAACGGCTAGAGAATATGCCGCTTGAGCCACTTTTTCGCGCTCAAGGCCGGGGTATTCTGTCAGTCTGCTCATGGCGATCAGGGTTGTTCCGGCAATGCCGTTTTTCTTTTCTTTTAGCCCATTATTGAAAAGCTTGTTGACTTCCTCCATTTCTGACTTGTCGCTAATTTTGGGATACCATTGCCCCAAAAACTGCACGCAGTAATCCCTCCACACATTATCCATCGATTTGTCGTAGTACATATTAATCAGATTGCTTGTCAGTTCGTTGGGAAATGCGCGCTGTTTCATTATCACAATCACAAGCTCGTTCTTTATGCCATTTAATTCTAAAGGCTTCAGATTGTCTTCTCTAATTTTTTTGCGAAAAAACGCGTAAATAGCCGCAATGTCTCCAGGCTGCAAGTCGCGCCCCAATCGATGGACCGCTTTTACTCTCGGAACATAATGCTTGTTTTCAGTTTCTCCAAAAATTAAGCGCAGGTTTTGCGGAGCTTGATATCCAGACGCAAGAGCTCCGGTCATCAACAGCGAGCCAATCAGTAAAATTAGAATTTTGTTCATTTTTCATCCTCGTGATTAAATATCATTTATATGGTATAAATAGGCGTTTGGGATTAAAATTCAATCTGTCAAATCTTTTTTTAGTCATTATTAGAAGCAGTTTGCCGATGCTTTGTGGTTGGTCATTTTCCTGGAGGCGCAATTTGGGTCTAAAAATTCTTAAATATTATCTTTTTAAAATACTCGCCTTGAAAATAATTAAAAGAATAATAATGTAATGGTTTTTCGTCTCATTATTCATGAAATTATTTTATAAAATAAAGGCGCGGATTTTTTTTGCGCAAACAAACTTAAGAGGGGGAGCACTGACTTGAACAAG
>CAZYVR010000672.1:0-1571 GCA_964651145.1 uncultured Victivallales bacterium
ACAAGTTATCCCTACATTCTATATAAGTTGGGATATTGTCGTGAGCAGCTTGTGATTGGTAAAGGCAGTAAAAATATGGCAAAACATTTTATTAAAATAGATGACGCTACTATAACGCCTTCGCTCTATGTGTCAAATAACTCAAACTACCCAGCATTATCTTTTGTGTTCTTAGGTGATGCGATCAAAGGCGAGTCTAAAGTGTCTTGCGCCCTTTTTGGAATTGAGCAGACCTTTCCAGAAGGCACAAGCATCAAAGATATAGGGATGCGCGCAAAAGAAAAATTCAATGCAAACTTTAAGGTTGTAGCGCGTGATGAAGAGGTTAAGGAAATTGTAGAATATTCACCATACTCATACACATATTCTAGAAGCATCCTTATGCTTACAAATGGCAGTACCGTTGTAAAATTGATTGGTGGAAACACCGACTCATTTAAGTCGGTTAAAATGGACAAGGAGGTGTTCCGACCAAAATTCTTTAATAATAGTGATGTCCGGATGGAGATCAAAAGCAAAACAGATTTTGATTCATATGACGAGTTGAAGAAGGCAGTAGAGGATCCTCGGAATGAGTACTTACCAGGGTTCAACTTAGTGCGCCGAGTATACGAAAGCTATAACGATACTTTTGATGATATGTACGATGGAAACTTTTACAACAGGATGCTTAAAACGGCCAAGTTAAGGGCTGGCCAAGTATCTCTGCAGATATATGATCAAAACTTGCTTCAACATTATCTGATATACAAGACAGAGGCGGATAAGATGCAGCAGGCAGAAGAGGAAAAGGGGAAGGCTGAAGAAAAGGCAAAGAAGAAAGCGGCTTTAGAATTCTAAGCAGTAGTGCCAACCGCGCCCGCGAAATTCCTTGCAGCAGAATTTCCGGGCCGTTTGCCGAGACTAATATTAAAATCTGAAATACACAACCAAAGGTGCAAAATGAGCAAAATGATAGAATGCAAATCGTGCGGAGCGGAGGTTAGCAAGTCGGCGGAAGCGTGCCCCAAATGCGGTGCCGTGCTGAAGAAAAAGAAAAGGCCGACTGGGTGTGGAACAAAGCTACTTTTCATCATCTTGATTTGTATTGGAATTGGCGTGTGGATGTCCAAATCCTTCAAGGAGTCTCAGGAAAAACAACAGGTTGCAGATGAAGCGGCGTCAATTTCAACGATAACATTTGCCGAGCTTGATAAGTATTTTTGCGCCAGTTCGGATGCAACTAAGATCCAGAAAAATGAAAAGTGGAAGCAGTACAAAGGGAAAAAAGTAAAATGGACCGGTCAAGTTGCCTCGGTTTCGGGAACATCCATGGGGATCAAAATGAAGCCGCTCACCATGACTTCAGATGTAACCGTGGGGTTGAAAGACTCTGAAGGGCAAAAGGCATTTAAGTTGAAAAAAGGAGACTCAGTCACATTTATTGGTGTTCTGCGTGACTGGGGTGTTTTGATGGGATACTACCTTCGAAACGGTGAAATTATTCAGAAATAGCCACGGGGGAAGTGTATAAGAAGCGCGCGCCCCCACCCGAAGCCCGCTACACGCGGGCAGAAGAGCGCGGCAGGACG
>CAZYVR010000673.1:0-1569 GCA_964651145.1 uncultured Victivallales bacterium
TGGGGCCACCTGCAAAATACGCATTTTTGATTGCAACGAATCCGGCGTCTTCAGTATCCCACACCATCTCCCATTCAACAGAAGCATCCTTCAACGCTGCCACTGTCGCACGCCATCCATTGTTCCCACGAGTGGTTACATCGGCTTCGGCCGCTTCAAGGTTCAGGGTCACATCTTTTGCGTTTTTGAGTTCATTTGAAGCCAGACTCCCGGCATCGCCGTAGTAAAGTTTCCCTTCCAGTCCAAGTCTATACATCTTTTAAATCCTTTCTTTTATTTAACAGAATTTGCCCATAATTTAGGGAGTCTGTTTTCTACTTTTTTCAGAGCAGGCCCCATAAAGCTTCTTTTTGGGTAACTCTGCCTCCTATACTTCCCTCCGAACTCATGCGCCATTCCTGAACGTCCAACCACTGTATAAGTCGGGCCTATAAGCACACGTTCTTTTTGTTTTTCGACCGCATATCTTAACGACCTTTTGAGTTGCCCCTTTTTGGTATGAGGGGGCGTGCCCTCTCTTGATGGCTTTTTACTCCTTCTAATGCTCCTTCTTGCCGTGATCCTGATTGCCGCGCCGGCATGGTTCAAACTTTTAAAAGAACCTTTCTTTGCCGCATCCCTTACACGCTGGGAATAAAACTCCGATCTGCTTCTCATCGAGATCATGGAAGCACCTTAAATGTCAAAGTTATCACACTTGTAAACTGACGAAACTGCCTCAAATGGCCAGGGTCATAAATGGGCTCATTTTCCTTCTTTATGCAGATAGCGCTGGCGAAACCAGCTAATCTCTCAGCCTTAAACAAAGCGCAAATATCCTCGACAAGCTTCAATAGGCCATCCAGTTCCGAATCATTGCTAATTTTCTTCTGCACACCGATATCTATCTTAACCTCATCGATGCTATGAATACGCGTCCCCTGCGTGATCTTACGCCCTTTTGGGACAACTGAAACTTTAAGCTGCTTCAATGCCTTAAGGTCATATCTCGGCAGGAGCGTTCGCTCCGCAACAAACTCTGGAGTTAATGCAGCGCCATTCAGAACCTCAACAATCGCATCGGCAATTTCTGTCAATTTGCCCATTACTCACCTCACGATGTTTGTTATTATTGAGCCTATAGCGGCAAGCAAAGCGAGTATCGCAGCGCCAGCAGCGGATAGAATAGTTTTCTGCATGTCAGCCGCAGGTTTGCAAGGCGGATGGTGGTGAATATTCGGGTCAGACATATGCATTTTCATCATGCCTTTCACCTCCGCCAAATCAAGCCGCGCTTCATTGACAACCACCCATAAATCGCGATGGTCAGGGGTTTCATTTCCGTTGGGCATGCTGCCTTCCTCCTTTGAAAAGATCGAAAACCATCTGCATTTTTGATTTTTTCTCCTTTGGCGGGGCGTAGCTTCTGAAATGCTGACGGACAAGCACAAGCTTCGGAACTCCTGTCAGCGGGCTGACTTCTCCGCAAATGGAAGTGTCGGAAGTCACAGCTTTGAGAACTTCTTCCTGCCTTTGAATTATTTCATCCTTTTGGTCAAGTTTTGCCAACGCTCTGTTCATCACCGCGAC
>CAZYVR010000674.1:0-1556 GCA_964651145.1 uncultured Victivallales bacterium
AGTTCAGAGAAATCTTCGCCATTGGTTATTTTTCACAGCGACCTCCAAGGTTCGATTGTTTTCAGCATCCTTAACAGTAATAACGCGGGCTGGCTTTCATCCGCTAATTTAAGAAAAGCGTCTCAATGGCAACAAAACAAATGGCGCCATATTGCCTGTGTCTGGGATGCAGCCGCCAATGAAAAAGACTGCCTCCAAATTTACCTTGACGGAAAAAAGGCAACGGCGGTTAATCATGTTCGTCATGCGGATAGATTAAAAAAACTCTCAAGCATTAAACTGCAGCAGGATAATCCGTTTCCTATCCAGATCGGCTCTCTTAACACTGGATACTTTCCCGCCCACGGCATCATCGATGAACTGCGAATATCGCGAATCCCTCGCTATACGAAAAATTTTACGCCAGAGAAAAATAAATTTGTCCTTGATAAAAACACCAGTGCGTTGTTTCATTTTGATAGGAACTTGATTGGATATGGAATGACAGCAGGTGGCAGAAAATATAAACTCAACGCAAAAGCAGGGGTAATTGCACAGTGAAAATTTTACATTCTAAATTTATAATCCTCAAAAAAGTTAAGTTATACTACGAGACATACGCAAGGAAGTTTTTCTTATATCAGAAACTGAACAAAAAAGGATTATTTGGCGAATCCAGTCAATGTAGCCTTCTTGAGAAAGACAAACCTAAGATAAGGCGCAAGTTGCTAAGAATGAAGACATTTACTCTAGTGGAATTGCTCACTGTTATTTCTATAATTGCAATTCTTGCATCATTGTTGCTGCCGTCCTTACGAAAGGCGCGGGATAAGGCAAAGCAGATACAGTGCCTAAATAACGAAAAGCAACTCTTTTTTTCATGTACAAGCTACGCGAATGATTTCAATGGATATTCCCCCCCTAATATTCCTCCTGTGCCTCCATTTTCATCTAGCACGCAATGGGAGCAAGTCTTGATTGATAATGGCTATCTCAACGTCCCCTCGGCTATTTTGAATCCAAATGGACAGTTGTGGACGTCTCCGGCTGGAATTTTGAATTGCCCGGCAGAGTCACGCCTTACTGCCAATGGACTGAATGAGTGGAATACTTGGAAGGGAAATCAATATGGAAAGAATGCTTATATGCACTGGATTGTCGGAGCGGTTGAGCTTTGCAAAAGCTGGCCTAAAATGACTCGGACTCCTCATCCTGAGAAAGTGGCTTTTCTTGGAGACAAATCAGCGGGAAGACAGGAAACCTTTACTGGGATTACTGACACATTGGACAAATTTCGTCACTTCAACGGCATGAACGTATATTTTGTAGATGGACATGGCAAATGGCTAAAAAACTTTGATGTGCCGCACGCTGAAATAGATTCAGCTTCAGCCAAGCGAGCATTTTGGGGGCGTAAAGATTATTTGGGAGCTGTTGATGGATGGTAAAGTACTCAATACATAGCTTCCTGTCAGTTATTAATAAATATGGAGAATTATATCATGTGTAAATTCGGAGTAAATACGCCTCTTCTGCGCTTTGTTCCGAGGAATCATAGCTTTCTCTGCGTCTTTATA
>CAZYVR010000675.1:0-1536 GCA_964651145.1 uncultured Victivallales bacterium
TCAACATATTTCTTTGGAGCTCAATCATAGCCAATGGATCGACTTCATCGGCTTCAGCGTTTGCCGGGGCGTCTGTGTATAAAATCCCGGTAAAGTTGGCACAGGATTCAGCGTTTCCCAATACAGCCAAAGTATATCTCCGCAACTGCGCGAAAAGCGGCAATGCTGGTGTAACTTCCGGAACGCCACGATGTTGACCGGGGCGATCCATGCGAAAAATATGCAACATGGACTCAGCAGGGATAGTCATATAATTACTGTCATAAGAAAAATTATTGTCGCTTCCCGGATGATATTTAAGTGTGCGGTAAGAAAATGGGTTGCCGAAGAAGTCGAAGGTTATGCCATCGATTTCGTTCTCCTTTGAATAGAGGGACAAACCGCTTGTTATCTGATCGGCTTCAATCAACATGATGTCCAGTTTTATCTCATGAAAGACTCTGGGGTTTGTAGCCATTATCCCAAACGCCTCCCCGTCCTGACATCTTGCAATCCGCATAGTTCTGAGTTTTTCTGGGAGTCGAACAGCAGACGACCACATCATGAATTCGAGTTCAATTTCGCGATTTAAATCTTCGTAGTCCGTGAGCATCTGCAGGCGCGGGCCTGTGCCGATGGTGTCATTGGCCAGCGTCAAAAGAATACCTTTGCCATAAGAGTTATTGGCAATTTCATAACGCGCGCGGCTTCGCAAAATACGCCTCACGTCAGGAGACGCTTCAGCATCCGCGCTCAAGCAATCCGCCGCCGCCCAATGCCGCCGATTATCGTTGGTCGTTTGCGCTGCATCATAGCTTGCAGTCACCTGACGGTTCCACCCGGCAGTTTTATTCACTGGGACAGATTTTGTCGCTGGAGTGTGTGTGTTTATCTCCATTGCATGTCCGTTTGAATCAACTAATGTGTTTCCAGATGTCACTCTTATGCGCCTCCAGGTGGGATAAACTTGCCAAATCTTATCCCCATGTTTTTCTTTTTGACTGCTTCTTTTGAACTCAAATAGCGATCTGCTTCGATCTGATCTTTTATTGAATGCTGTTCAACTTTATGGCCATCGCTTTCTGCGGACTTTGGGCCAACAGCATTATCCTTTATTGATTGATCTATTTCGTTTTCACTCATTATTTTAATTTCCCTTTTTTCTTCATCCTTATTATTCCGGCTGCAAGAATCTCCGCGATCTCTTTTATGCCGCCATCGACTTTTGAATTTTCATCTTTACCCATTTTTTTCTCCATTTTCGGTCCTCGAAAAAACGCTTGTGTCTTCACCCTTTATATACGCAATTTCGATGTGACCCTTCACCCCCTAAAGGGTCGAAAGAAATGTTTTTAAACGAAATTTCTTTTTTTAGGAAAGGGATGGATAGAGCACTAAATTTTGATTTATTGGAAAGAGCACCTATATTCTGTTATTCCTTATATATAAGCGAAAAACAACAGGGAGAACGACATGGCTAAATAAATCAAAACCTTCTGATTTATTTGGTTATCCAAACTTAAATAAAATCCAAACCTTTTCAAGGCAACCTTGCAT
>CAZYVR010000676.1:0-1530 GCA_964651145.1 uncultured Victivallales bacterium
GGCAGTTTGATTTTTTTGGTGTGTATATTTATCGGCGGGTATGCTGCCGCGTGGTTTCTAAGGAGGCAGTGGAATGATTAACTCTTTTTATATCCAGGGAATAATGAACACAGGGTCGGGCTTTGCGCTGTCAATCATAATAGGCTTTTTCTTTGGGCTGGTTCTGGAAAAAGCCGGCTTTGGAAGCTCCCGCAGATTGGCCGGCATTTTTTATTTTCGTGAGATGACTGTGTTGAAAGTGATGTTTACGGCGGTCGTTGTGGCTTGCTTAGGTTTTGGCTATCTTTCAGGTTTTGGTTTTGTCGATATGGGAAACATATACTTGATGCCGACAATATACGGAGCTCAAATAATAGGAGGCCTTGTTTTTGGCGTCGGATTCGTCATGAGTGGATGGTGTCCCGGCACAGCCGCTGTCGGCTTGGCTTCAGGGAGCATTGACGCTCTGATATTTTTAATCGGAGCGATTGTTGGAAGCATAATTTATAGTGAGACTTTTGCCTTTATAAAACCAATTGCAAATTGGGGCGACTGCGGAGTTTCATATGTTTATAATTTGACAGGAATGTCCAGGACTTCTTTTTCTTTTATTTTTACATTGATTGCAATCGCTTGTTTTTGGTTTGCTGAATTTGTTGAAAAAGAACGGATAAAGGAAGGCTTCTATCTGAGAGGGCAGTTCTTAAAGGCATTCAGTTTTCTTCTTTTCGTGGCTGCCGCAGGCTTGTTTGCGTTCAATGGCTCCGATGCAAAAGTGAATGTTGCAGGCAAATCACTTGCTGCGATAACGCCTCAAGCGCGTCTTAATATTGCAGAGGAAGGCAAAGACCATATTTCGCCTGAAGAGCTTGCCGATATGCTTATAAAAGGGCAAAAAAACTTGCTGGTGATAGATATACGCCCGGAGTCTGAATATTCCAATTTTCACATAAGAGGAGCGCTTAACATTTCCATGTCCAATTTGCCTGAATTTCTTCTTCCCTACAAAAACAAAGGGGATGTCGTTATTTATTCAAACGGGATGACGCACCCGGCGCAGGCTAGAGATGTTTTATTGTCGGAAAATTATATGAATGTTTATATTTTGACTGATGGACTGGCAGGATTCAAGGAGCAATGCTTAAAGCCTGTTTCTTTAAGAACAGAGCCTGTTTCGGATAAAAAAGCCATGAATATTAACGCATGGAGAAAATTTTTCCTTACGAAATAGATTGCGGCGACATTGAAATAATCTTTGCTGTAATATTTTTATAATGTCAAATCTTACTGGCTCTGCTGTATCTTTAGGATTACAGGATGTCGGCTTTGTGTCCATGCTCGTCGAGCCATTTTTTTTCTTTTTTGTAGCTTGGCAGCATTTCCTTCACCGTGTTCCAGAATTGTTTGGAATGATTCATCTCTATCAGGTGGGCAAGCTCGTGGACTATTACATAGTCAACAACGCCGGGCGGAGCCATTATCAGCCGCCAGCTGAAACTCAGCGTTTTCCGCGAATTGCAGGAGCCCCAGCGGGTTCTTGCGCCGGTAATG
>CAZYVR010000677.1:0-1529 GCA_964651145.1 uncultured Victivallales bacterium
GCAGAAATGTGCATAACAAACCGCCAGCCAGCAAAGTCAAGGCCAAAAGCAAAGATTCGGTTCTTAATGGAGTCAAGTCATATTCTATCTCATAAGCAATCCTTTTTCCATCCGGCAGGCGATCTCTATAATTCATTTTCAGAATGTTTTCCGATTTGACTTCAGATAAATATTCTACAAGAACTATTTTATTGTCTATAATAAATTTAAGGGAAATGATATTGGGATCTGTCTTTCCCCAATTCATAACCTCCTCTTCTATTCTCACAAGATTCATTGAATTTATTGAACTTTCAGCCACAGCGCCTTTCACTGCCAATTCCCTGCGCAAGCCTAATTTTACATTTTCATAGACAATTGCATTTTCTCTATAAAAAACAAAAATGCTGATTCCAATGAAAAAAATCGCGATGGTCGCGAGAAAAGGCATGAATATCTGTTTCACTTATTTCTTGCTTCTTTCTTTTTCATCTTTGCGGACTATTTTTATGATTTCCCTGAGCTTGTCGTAATCTGCGTCATTTACAGGACATAGGCCTGAAAATGTTTTTTTAATGGGCGAAAGGATTTCTCTTATAAGTTTTTTATCCTTGATGGCAAACAATTCATTTTGGATTTTTTTAAAAGTTTCCTCATCAAGCTTGTTTCCCGCAACAAAAAGATGCTCTTTTATTGATGGAGTTTCAGCTATTATCTTTAAAGCTTTTTTGTTTTTATATTTTTCATAAACATTTTCTTTGACGGCTCCAGCATTAACAAGCCCAGCAATAACAGCAAGAGCCACATTATCATGTGATTTAACGATCTTAAGCTGTTTCTCTGGAAATAATGCGCCTGCCTTAACAAACATATAACGCGGACACACATAGCCCATCGTGGAGCTCAAGCTGCCGATGGCAAAACTTTTATCTGTTAAATCAAAAAGAGAATTTGCAGGATTATCCTTTCCCGCAATTATATATCCCTTGAAATCACAAAAGGCATTCACTTTAAGGCAGCCGAAGATTCTTTTCGGCCCATACTGTTCAGTTAGAAGAACATAAGAGGCAGGCCCCATATATGCAATATCCACTTCATCCCTCCCTGCGCGATCAATATGATCCTTGTAGTTTTTGGATATCGATATTGATATTGAACACCCTGTTTTTTTTTCGAGATATTTAACCAACGGCTTATAACGCGCGGTAAGTTCATGGGCTGAAAGATAAGGATGAAGCGCAAAAATCAAACGCTTTTTCGCCTTGATTTCTCTCTCACGAGGCAGATTTAAAGAATTGGTCGCATCGTCTAAAATGCCTGTTAAAACAACAAAGCCTGTCAACAACAGAATAAATAGAATAATATATTTCACAGCAAGAGCCCCCTCCGCCAAGATATAAAAAAACCGCCCTGAATCATTATAAAACCACAAACATAGTCTGTCAAATAATCTATTTGATTTCGAGCATAAATTTCACTGTCATTGTAATGCGATGGCGCCGCCAAAAGTCCAAGGCACGGGCGCGGAGGCAACATTTGCCTGTTTTAGC
>CAZYVR010000678.1:0-1518 GCA_964651145.1 uncultured Victivallales bacterium
TGAAATGATGAGAAAGCCAGAAACAGGGAGAACGAAGCCTTGCGAAACTTTTTAAATTATTGCACTCCTTGCGAAGCTTTTTTTAATAATTTCCATATTCTGTAATATGTTTATTACAAGTCATTAACACAAGAAAAAACAACAGAGAGCATTTTGCTTTTTAAGTGACACCCTCGAGGCTGACAAATTCACTAACGCGGTGCTGAAGCTGGCCCAGAAGCATTCGAATGGCACAGGCTACGTCATGGGGCTCAACGCGCCTGCAAACAAACTATTTGAAAAGCAGATAGCTCGCCTAAAAAAAATAGCCAACAGCAAAAAATTTATTCATTACGGCGATTCTCGTAGCGTTGCAAAAAAATTACGGGATATCCTCAAGGAGATTGTCGCGACCGCCGAAGATCCCCGGACTTGCTTTGACTTAATTGTGGAATTCATCAAAACCGACAACAAAATCTACAGCCATTGTGATGATTCTTCCGGCTGCATCGGCAATGTTTATGCAGACGCCTGCCAGTTATTTGCTGAATACGCGAGCAAGTTGCCTGATGAAAGCTATGTGGTGGAGAACTTCATGGCACTTGCCCCTAACGGCAATTACGGAACCCGAGACAATCTTACAGGATATGTCAATGACTTTTTATCGCCTGAAACAATCCTGAAGCTTATCAATAAATATCTTCCTGAAGCCAAGGCGAACACTGGTCAAAAATATGGAAACAAAGCTCTTAATATGGCAGAATATCTAGCGAGAGAAGCGCCGGATACCGAACTGTATGAAAAAATACTTTTGCTTGACGAACCGGAAAATGAAGATTATTTCAAATACAGAGTTGCTAAACACTATTTGACGAATGGCGACCTGGACAATGCCCTAGCCCGGCTTACTGCCATAAAAGATCCCCGCGGATATGCTCATGAAGTAAATGAGATGTTGCTATGCATACACCAGAAGACCGGGAATAGGGATAAAAATTTTGAAATCGCGAAAAAGATGTTTATGGCGGATCTGGCGATGAGCGACTTTGAGGAGATGGTCAAGGTAAAAGGAGAAGAGAGCCGGGACGCCTTGCTGGCAGAAATGACCGCCGAAGTGCTGGCTTCTGACCACAGATGCTACGGCAAAGCTTTGTTTCTCGTTATGAGTAAACAGTTTGATAAAGCGGAAACATTTATACTTCGCCACGCAGTCAAGTTCGATGGCATGTTCTACTACTCAACTATTCTTGCAATTATTGATGAATTGGATGAGAATTATCCTGTGAGTGTCTCAATCCTTTATCGCGCCCTGATCGAAGGCAACCTAAAGCCTGCAAGAGCAAAAATATATCATCACGGGGTAAAATATTTGCGCATTCTGGATAAACTGGCTGAAAACATTTCCGATTGGAAAGGCATGCCTGACCATGCCCAATACAAGCGGCAATTTAAAAAGACCCATGCGCGCAAAAGCTCTTTCTGGTCAAAATACGGAAATGGCCATGGCAACACATGGCGCAAAATTGATATACGTTGAAC
>CAZYVR010000679.1:0-1512 GCA_964651145.1 uncultured Victivallales bacterium
TTGGATTTTATTTAAGTTTGGATAACTAAATAAATCAAAACCTTCTGATTTATTTAGCCATCGTCTTCTCCCTATTGCTTTTTCTGTTATATAAAATGAATGATGAAATATAAGCGTTCTTTTATATAAAGCAAAAAAACTCCTATTTCACTTCCCCACGAAAAAAAGAAATTTCGTTTAAAAACATTTCACCTGCCAGTTTCCTGCGTACTGATTTCGATGTTTTGCCGTATATACACAGGTGAAGAGACAAGTGTTTTTCTGAAAGGCGAAAATGGAGGGAAAAATGGGTGAATCTGAAAACATAAAAAATAGCGGCGGTATAAAAGAGATCGCGGAGATTCTTGCCGCTGGAATAATCAGGATGAAGAAGAAAGGAAAACTTAAATAATGAGTGAGAACGAAATAGACCAATCAATAAAGGATAATGCAGTCGGGCCAAAATCGGCAGAGAGCGATGGTCATAAAGTTGAACAGCATTCAATAAAAGATCAGATCGAAGCCGATCGTTATTTGAACTCAAAACAGGCGGTCAAAAATAAAAATATGGGGATAAGATTCGGCAAGCTTGTCCCACCTGGAGGCGCATAAGAGTGACATCTGGAAACGCAATACTTAATTCAAAGGGACAAGCAATGGAGATAAAAGCACAATCTCCAGCAACAAAGTCTGTCCCGGTTAATAAAACTGCCGGATGGAATCGTCAGGTCACGGCGAGCTACGATGCCGCGCAGACCACCAACGATAATCGGCGTCATTGGGCGGCGGCGGATTGCTTGAGCGCGGACGCCGAGGCGTCTCCTGATGTGAGGCGTATTTTGCGGAGCCGGGCGCGTTATGAGATTGCGAATAACTCCTACGGCAAAGGGATTCTTTTGACACTGGCCAATGACGCCATCGGCACTGGGCCACGATTACAAATGCTTACGGGATATGAAGATTTAAACCGCGAAATTGAACTAGAATTCATGATGTGGTCATCGGCTGTAAGACTTCCAGAAAAACTCCGTACTATGAGAATAGCAAGATGCCAGGACGGCGAAGCGTTCGGGATAATGGCCACTAATCCGCGCGTGCTCCATGAAATAAAATTGGATATCATGTTGATCGAGGCTGACCAGATAACAAGCGGTATTTGCCTGTCTCCGCGAGAGAATGAAATCGATGGGATAACTTTCGACCTTTTTGGCAACCCATTTTCATATCGCACGCTTAAATATCATCCGGGAAGCGATACAAATTTTGCTTATGACAGTAATTATATGACAATTCCTGCGGAATCCATGCTTCATATTTTTAGAATGGATCGCCCTAGCCAACATCGTGGAGTTCCAGAAATCACTCCCGCTTTGCCGCTTTTCGCACAGTTGCGTAGATATACCTTGGCGGTTTTGGGAAATGCGGAGTCATGCGCAAACTTTACTGGAATTTTATATACAGATGCCCCTGCGAACGCCGAAGCCGATGAAGTCGATCCATTGGCTATGATTGAGCTCCAAAGAAATATGTTGA